>JASHPN010000411.1 GCA_030038175.1 Verrucomicrobiia bacterium | reverse complement strand
AAGCAAGCGACCGGTCTCTCGCCAAAACAATTTCGCGATTCGCATCCGCGGTGAGGGAAGCGTTTGGGAAATTGGCCGCATATCAGATTCGCGCTTTTCCGCCTTCGCTCCCGCCGTCGCTGAAAGCTATGGCGCGGCAAGCGGGCTCCGGCGCGACACGCGCGCAGCTTCGCAGTTAGCGGCTAAATTCAGGATTCCTTACCGGGGGTGGCGCTTCTGCCTCCGCTCGGCTACGGCGCGACGGGCGAGGACTCGCTTACCCCCTACTTTCCTGTGCCCCTCCCGGGCACTCAGTTAGCGGCTGCGCCGGATGTGCCCTGAGGTTCGGAGACCCGATCCGCACATCTCATTTTTCAAGTTGGGCGTTCTTTAATATAAAAGGTGCACCGGCTTTTATGGTGAGTTGGACATTTTTCAAGTGGATCCCGGCCGCGTTTTCAATCTTCATTCCACTGGCGGCGGAAATGGTCACATCATCAAAATCCACATTTGAAATCAGGCTGTCCGGCAGGCCGTTGATGATGCCCGCCCCGCGCTCACAGGTCGCCGTCAAATGACGCACTAATATATCCCGGTAAACCGGCGTGGCGCCCTGCGCCGCCTGTCCCGGATTTTCGCGGGCCACGGGATTTTGCACCCGGTCCTTTGCCGAACTGCCCGTGTAATAACACGTGAACGTGACCGCCGGGTCCACGTTGGTCATCCGAATGTCTTCATAAACGATATTCTCCACCAACCCCCCTTTGCCGCGTTGCGATTTGATGCGCAGACCGTTTTCGGTTCCGCAAAAGACGCAATTCGACACCGTGACATTGCCGACACCGCCCAGGGTCTCGCTGCCAATGGACATTCCGTGTCCGTGCAAAAAGACGCAGTCTGTGACCAGGATGTCGTCACTGGCAAATTGCCTGCCCGGCTCCCGGTGTCCGGCTTTGATCGCCACATTATCGTCCCCGGTATCAATGTGGCACCGCGTGATCAGCACGTCCCGGCTGTCGCCGGGATCAATCCCGTCCGTATTGGCCGCATCTGCGGGGGAAAGAATTGTGACGTTTGAGACCACGACATCCTCGCATTGATCGGGCACGAAATGGTATTTGGGCGAATTTTGGAGCGTGATGTTATCGAGCCGCACATTGCGGCAACGCTCCAGGACCACGAGGTTTGGCCGCGGGAGCGTGTAGCCGGGCACGCGTTCCCGCGCTTTCTCCGCTTCCGGCCACCAGGCGCCGCCGCTTCCATCTATCGTCCCGCCGCCCGTGAGGCGGATGTCCTTCAGGTCCCTGCCGGAGATGAAGGGAACAAAATCACTGCCCCTGGCCTTGAGCCAATCGCCGGGCGTTTTCATAAAATCATTTTGATTGGTGGACGCCAGCAGCGTCGCTCCAGCCTCCAGGTCCATGGTCATGGCGCTATGAAGCGCCAGCGGACGGCTCAGGTAAACACCCGGCGGAAATCGGACCACGCCTCCTCCCGCCGCATCGCAGGCGTCCAGCGCCTTTTGAATGGCCGCGGTGTCAAAGGCAACTCCGTCGCCCGTGGCGCCAAAATCCTTGACGTCAAAAACGCGCGCGTGGGCGGAACATAAGAATGACAGGACCAGGAAACAGAGGAAGGTTTTCATTTAGCAAAAAGTCCGGGATGGCCCGTACGTTGTCCAAACGTTTTTACATTCGATTGCGCAAATCGAATTGAAAAAAGGGAACTATTTCAATCGAATCCTTGACGACATCGGCAACACGCAACACGCTCATCACGACCATGAAACCTATCATTGCGATCGCAATCGCGCTTTTCACCACCGGGTCATTGCGCGCCCAAACAAATATCACCGTCGCCGCCGACGGCTCCGGCCGGTTCAAAAGCGTGCAGGCCGCGATTATGTTCATGCCCACCGGCAGCGTGACCGATCCCGTCACCATCCATATCCGCCCGGGCGTTTATCACGAGCTGATCTACCTTCAGCGCGAAAAGTCGTATTATCACCTCGTGGGCGACAACGCTACGAACACGGTCATCCGCTTCAATCTCTACGCGGGCATGACCAATGTGGACGGCAAACCGCTCGGCACTTTCAAAACGCCCACGGCCACGATTGACGCCGATCATTTCCGGGCCGATAACCTTACGTTCGAAAACTCCGCCGGTCCCGTCGGCCAGGCCCTGGCCATCCGCGTGGACGGCGACCTCGCGTCGTTCCGCCATTGCCGTTTTCTCGGCTGGCAGGACACCATTCTCCTTAATCGGGGCCGCCAATATTTTGAGGATTGTTACATTGCCGGCCACGTGGATTTCATTTTTGGCGCGGCCACGGCCTGGTTCGAAAATTGCCGGATCCATTGCCTGGGGTCCGGATACATCACGGCGGCGTCCACGCCCGAGGACCAACCGTTCGGTTTTGTCTTCTCGAACTGCCAAATCACCGGCACGCCCGGAGCGCGGACTTATCTCGGACGGCCCTGGCGCCTGTATGCCAGCGTGATCTGGCTGAATTGCAACATGTCCGGCGTCGTCCGCCCCGAAGGATGGTTTGACTGGAAAAAGCCGGAAGCGCATCGGATTGCGCGTTATTCCGAATTTAACAGCACCGGCCCCGGCGCAGATCCTTCCGCGCGTGTTCCATGGTCGAAACAACTCACTTCCGATGAGGCGCAGGCGATTACCGTAGCCAAGGTCGTCGGATCGGAAAATTGAAATCCATTCGACTCGCTTGTGAATAAATTGCCAATAACGTGGCAATAAGAAAAATAACTTTTGCTGGCGGGATAGCGCGCCGTCATCAATGTTCCATGGCACCTGAACATGGCGAAAGAAGCGAAAGATCATTTAACTGCCGGGGACCAGCAGGTGGCGAACCAACCGGACGCGGGCGCCGGCTCACATGCGCTGGCGCCGCCAGCGCCGGCCGAATTGCCCGAACCGGGGGATGCGTCTCAACTTGAGAACGCTATGGTAGAACAAATATTGGAGCGGCAGGCGGTCTTTGGCTTTTGGGGGAACCGCAGTGTCCGGCGCGCGCCGTAATTCGGCCCGGACACCGCCATGAATTTGGGTAACGATGGGCAGGGGCTGGAATCATTCGCCGGCGAACAGCCGGCGGGTCCCCTGCCCTGCCTTTTTTCACTTTTTCACAAAGGTAGTGACCCGCGGATTTCGCGAATTTTTGCGAAAATCAATTCAGAGAGGTCACAGTAAAAAAAGAATTGCGAATAAGAGCGCTACCTGGGCAGCTGCGACAATCAAGGAAATGGGCCAGTTCCGAATCGGGACCCTGGATACGGCAACTAGATCGCCATCAATCCGAAGCTGATACGGAAACGAAAACCTTAAACCGCTGAGTCCCCAACTCAATTCCGCGTTGTGGGAAGAACCACTATGGATGAACGATGTGCAATACGACCCGACAAATTTGAACTGGCCACCCGTCTGCAGAATCCGCTGACCGTCCAAATAGACATCTATCGAGGCCGTGTTCCATAGATATCGGGGAACCAGCCGAGCCCGGACGTCAATCGTGCATCCCTGCCATTCAACAGCCGCGTTCATCAATCAACATTATGTCGCCAGATGAGACAAAGCAACGCCAGGCCGAGGAACGGATTTATGTCCGCAGATCTTTTCCAAGCGTTTCAAGCTTGCCAATCCAGGCCCTGAAATGCTCACAGGCATTTTTTATTGTTGGCAAGCCAATTTTGCCTGCCACAAATACCCCTCCTGTTGATTTGGTTTTCGCATATTCAGGAATATGTCTGATAATTCGCTTTGACGGCGCTGTTTGCTGTCCCTCATCGATGTGTTCGGGCGGAATGCCTTTGACGGTTCCGGCGAGCTTTTTTACCGCCGGTTCCGCACCCACGTAAAACTCGGCAAGCTTTTCAAGATCGGAATAAAGCAATGCTTCAAATTCGTGAAGTTGAATATAGGGTATGAACATCGCCGACCCAATATCCCGGGCGAATGCGTCTTCCAATATTGCAACTTTTTTCAAAGGATCTCCTTCGCTCTTCGCTTTTGCTCGATCGGGAAAATCATTGGGCAGACGATAGAGGTCGAACATTGTCGTGACAAAAACATCACCTTGCTTTTCCTGCATCAACAGTTTCTCAACATCACCTTTTATCCGCGCATAACTTGTTAGTCCGCCTTTGAAAATGCGTTCCCCGCCGCCGCCGGTATGCACCATTTGTGGGAAAAGGAAAACGCCCTTCGCACCGAGAGGTTCCGCCAGCAGCATCTTGACAAATCGCTCTTCGGTGACCCCTTCGACCACTAATCTGACGCGCGACATGTTAGGGTCTTCCTCCTAAAACGTTTTTGCTCCACAGTTGGGATAAGGAATATTCTTTAAGCCATTCTTGAAGTCTTTGCGGATCGGGTCTGGCAAACATTGAGCTGTCATCCTTTCTATCCACCACAACCAAATCTTCCGGCTCAAACTCGTCCACAAGCGGTACAGACTGGGTGGACAGGATAACCTGAGACTGTTTTGCAGCCATGTGAACGAGTGATGCCAGCGTTGTTATTGCGTACGGGTGGAGACCGAGCTCGGGCTCGTCGATTAGGACGGTAGCCGGAGGATTCGGTTGGAGAAGCAGTGTAGCCAGACACATGAACCGAAGTGTGCCATCCGAAAGGTGATGAGCGCGAAAAGGAAAATCAGAATTTTTTTGCCGCCATTCCAAGCGAATGGTATTGGAAGCTTCGGGCATCGGTTCTAAAAGAAAATCGTCAAAAAACGGCGCGACCAGATGGATCGTGTCCCTGATCCGCTTGTAATATTCAATGTGCGTTTGACGCATCAAACGCAAAAACGCGGCAAGATTACTTGCATCGGATCGAAGGAATTTGTTGTCATTCATTTCTCCCGGTCTCTTGACTCCTGCAGTTTCGCTAGTATCGTGGAAGTGATATACCCGCCAGCTTTGAACAGTCGGGACAACATAGCTCGCGATACTTCCTTGCCGAATTTCTTCGCTTTTGGGTAATTTGGATTCTTTGTGGCCGGCACCTAGACCGACATTGGCGGGATTGGGATATAAAACGCCCGTAAAATGCATCTCTTCCTTGGCGAAAAACAGGTTCCCCTCAACGTCGGGTTCAAGAGAAATTCTGTAGCCATTGTTTCCAAACAACAATTCAGCTTCAATGCGTTTTGTGACTTTTACGCCATTAAAAAGAAATGTGTCTGCTCCTCCCTGTTTGGCAACATAATGCTGGAGACGGCATTCAACCAGTTCGTTTAATAATTTGAAGAATGAGATGAAATTCGTTTTCCCTGCTCCATTTGCGCCGATCAGCACATTCAATTTTCGCAGATGGAAATTCTTAAGCTCACGGATCGATTTGAACCCTTGCAGGCTTAAGCTCTCTAATTGCATATCAGTCCAATCGCTGTTGAGTTCCGCATCATTTTGGAAGATGTTAAAATACTCATAAAAACCGGCAAGAAACTAATTATTCAAAATTTCATTCGCGCCCGTTTTTAGGAAACTTTGGAATATTTTCTCCTTCCCCGCTCACTTCTTCCAGCGGACGATTGCTGGCTTCGATACCTTTAAAATACCAAACCAGGGCGGCAATGGGGCCCGGGAGGGTCATGGCGGTGAGGATGAGCAAAGACCAGCCGGCCTGGTGCGTTTGGTTATAGGCAGCGCCCAGCCAGAGAGGAGCGAAGAAGGCGCCGACTCTTCCGGCGGCAACGGAAATGCCCAGGCCGGTCGCGCGATTGTTCACGGGCATGATTTCGGAGCTGACCACATAGGACGAGTTGGACGTGCCGATCAGGCAGAACATGAGAATAATGTTTCCGATCATCACGGCGGACGGCGTTGAGGCAAAATAGAGATTGAACACAGCCAGGGTAACGAGAATATAACCGCCCAGGATAGTGAGCTTGCGCCCGATGGCATCCAGGAGATAGGCGCCCAGCAAACTGCCGGCGAGCGAGCCAACATAACCCATGAGATAGAATTGCGGCATCTTTTCGGCCGGAACTTTGACCACGGGCAAAATAATGACACTGAGGGCGGCGGTGATGCCATAAACGACGGAGGCCTGCGCAAAATTCAAGGAACACGCGAGCGTCAGCCGGCCAAAGTAGCGGGTAAAGAGTTCCTTGATTTGCCGGCCCAGATGGGGCTGTTCGGGCGGGATCCATGAAGCGGCCTCAACGACGGGTTCGAGTTCAACGCCGTGCTGGCGAACAGCGGCTTGCTCAACGCAATTGACAATTTTTTCGGCTTCCGCCACCTGCCCGTTCACGGCCAGCCAGCGCGGAGATTCCGGAATGGCAAAGCGGACCCACAATCCGAACAAGGCCAGCACGGCGCCCAGGCCGAAACCGAGCCGCCAGCCGACGTCAGCCGGAAAATAATGAAGAAAAACACCGGCGCTCAAGGCGGAGATGATGCCGCCAACCGGAAAGGCGGCGAGGACCAGTGCGGCGGTTTTGCCGCGATGTTTGCGCGGGATGAACTCCACCATGGCCGCGGTCACGGCCGAATATTCCCCGCCCACTCCCAGGGCGGCGAGGAAGCGGCAGGCCAGGAGAGAATAGTAATTCCAGGAAAACGCAGTGATGACGCTAAAGGCCGCGTACCAGATGAGCGTAAAGATGAACAACTTTTTCCGCCCGAGCCGGTCGGAGAAATAGCCGAAAACAATGGCGCCGACCGCCATCCCCAGGACCCACGCGCTGACGAAAGAGGTGCTTTGGGTAGGACCTAAATGCCATAATTTCGCGACCTGTCCCAGGACGCTGCCGATAATATTGGTTTCGAAGGCGTCCAGCATCCATCCCAGGGCAAGGGCAATCGTAACGATCGTATGAAACCGGCACCAGGGAAGCCGATCCAGCCGCGCGATCACATTGGGGTTGGAAATCATAAGACCCCGTTTTAATCGTGCGATGGAGCGACCCCGGCGGCCCGTTTAACGTTCATTTTATCGGAGTATGGCCGTTTAAAACAAGAGAGGCAAACGGGATTTTGTGAACCGAAGAGAACCGCGGACGCTCAATTCACAATTGACGCAAGGCGGCATTTTACGGCACGTTTTATCTTTATGTTATTGGATTTTCCGGCGGTTTCAGCAAAGGCCAGCGAGCGACTGGGCAGGATTCGGCATGTGGCGTTGGATATGGACGGGACGGTTTATATGGACAAAGCCTTGTTCGAAACCGCCATTCCCTTTTTGCAGCTTCTTAAACGGCTCGGTCTTGGCCATACTTTCCTGACCAACAATCCTTCCAAAAGCGCCGCCGAGTATCTCACTCAATTAAAAGGCATGGGAATCCATGCCACGGCCGACCAACTCTACACCTCCGCGCATGCCACCATTGATTTCCTAAAGGGCAAGCATCCACAAGTGCGCCGGTTGTTCGTCCTTGGAACTCCCGGTCTTTGCGACGAACTGACGGCGGCGGGCTTTGAATTATTGCCGGACGATCCCGCCGCCACGCCGGACGCGGTGATTGTCGGGTTTGACCAAACGCTGACGTATCCGCGCTTATGCCGGGCGGCCTGGTGGATCAAGCAGGGAAAACCTTTTATTGCAACCAATCCCGACCTCGTTTGTCCCACCGACAAACCGACGGTGCTGGTGGATTGCGGCGCCATTACCGCCGCGCTGGAACGCGCCACGGGCCGCCGTCCGCACGCGGTCCTGGGCAAGCCCGACCCCGCCATGCTGCGCGGCATTCTCCTCCGGCATTCCCTCACGCCCGAGAACCTCGCCATGGTGGGTGACCGCCTTTACACCGACATGGACATGGCCCACCGCGCCGGCGCCATGGGCGTGCTGGTATTGACCGGAGAAGCCACCGCCGCCGAAGCGCAAAAGCACGTTCCCAAACCCGATTTAGTGGTCCCCACGCTCGCCGAATTTGGCGAGCTTCTGCAAGCCTACGCTGCCCGCTGACGATGCGGCCACCGATGAATGTCTTTCCGAAACAACGCGAGCAGAGCCTCGCCGCGCTCGTCGAGTCGCCCTTGGATTTATTGGTGGTGGGCGGAGGGATCGTTGGCTCAGGCATCGTCCGGGATGCCGCCATGCGCGGATTGCGGGCCGCACTGGTTGAACAATACGATTTTGCCTTTGGCACCAGCAGCCGGTCGAGCCGATTGCTTCACGGGGGATTGCGTTATCTGGCCCAGGGCCGGATCGGCCTGGTCCATGAGGCCAGCCTCGAAAAGAAAACCATTCATCACATTGCGCCCCATTTGGCCGAACCGTTGCCCTTTCTTTTTCCCGCCTATCGCGAAAACAAAGAATGGCTGCTGTGGAAACTGAAGATCGGCGTCAAAATTTACGATTTGCTTTGCGGCGGAAAAAATCTTGGCAAATCGTCCTGGCTCAATCCGGCGGAAACGCTTCAACAAGCCTCCACGTTGAAAAGCGAGGGTTTAACAGGCGCCGTCCGGTATTTCGATGGTTTTACCAATGATGCCCGGCTGGTCATGGATACCCTCCGCTCCGCCGCGCGCCACCACGGCATCCTGTTGAACTATTGCCGCTTCCGGAATGCAACGCAAAATGAACTCTGGGAATGCGAATTGTCGGACGCCATCGCCGGCGCGAATTTCTCCGTCCGCGCCCGGACGATTGTAAATGCCACGGGCCCCTGGTCCGATGGCCTGCCGCATAGCCGCATCAAGTTGCGTTTGGCCAAAGGCGTCCATTTGGTTGTGAATCGTTCCCGCATCTCTTCGGCGGATACCGTCGTCATGACGGAGGGCAAACGGATACTTTTTGCGATTCCCTGGGGCGAACGGACCATTCTCGGCACCACCGACACCGATTATAACGGTCCGTTGGACAAAATATTCGCCGATAATTCAGATATTCGTTATATCCTCGAAATTACGAACCGATTTTTCCCGCGCGCGAATCTGTCTGAACGCGACGTGATCAGTTCGTGGGCGGGGGTGCGGCCGCTCATCGCCGACCCGCATGGATCGCCCTCGGATATCTCGCGCTCGCATGAGATCCACAGTCCGGAAAAAAATTGGTGGGACGTCGCTGGCGGAAAATTGACCACGTATCGTCTAATGGCCGAACAGACCGTCGAACGAATCGTTGAAGCGTTGAAGCGTGATGGGTTAAAGCGGGATCTTGCGCCGTGCCGGACGGCTGTGGAGCCTCTATTGCCGCCGGACGAAACCGCGGGCGTTAGCGGCGTTGTGCCCCCCGAATGGACCCGCGATGCGGTTAAACATTTTTGTGAAAATGAGTGGGCGGCTCATTTGGACGACGTTATGGTTCGCCGGACAGGGTGGCATTATTATTGGGCGGACGCCGGCGCGCGGGCGGCGCAAGTGGCGGCCTGGATGGGCGAGTTTTTGGAATGGCCGGAGCCGCAGCGCGCTGCCGAAATCGAACGTTATCGCACGGTCACACAGGCTAACGCCGCGTCCAACGAGGATGGATGATGGAAGTCGGAAAAGACGTGCGATCAGAATATCGGCAACTGGACGTGCTGCGACTGGTCCCGCAGACGGGACACAGTCGCGCTCCGGCGGAGCGCGGCTGTGTGCGATAGCACCAGCCGCAGCATGCAGCCACCCGGAGGTCTTGCGTATCGCAACGACTCATCCCATTGCCAACATGCTGCGACTGGTCCCGCAGACGGGACAAAGAGTTAAACTTACCGGCAGTGACGGTTCAGGGGTTTAATATTTCACAATTAGTCAAATTATTCGTTGCTTTTCTTTGGCCGTGACGGTAGTCTAATAACAGTTCTTATCTCAATTATGGAATTGTCGGCAATGCGCCCGTTTTGCCGAGCAAAGTTGTCTCTGGATTTAAAACCAAACCCGTTCGTGTATGCTTTTAATGAAATATTTAATGCGGAAATCATTGTTCTTTGGCTGGGGTGTCGTTCTGGTTCTTGGGGCCGTGGCATCGGTGGAAGCGCAAAAGCCGTATGGCATTGATGTCTTTGCGGGTAATGGCGTTATCACCTGGACCACTGTCAAGAGCGCAGACATTTCATTCGCCTGGGCCAAAGCCACAGAAGGCGAGTATTACGAAGACACAAATTTCGTAAGAAACCAGGTTGATGGCAAAGCCGCGGGAGTTTATATGGGCGCGTACGATTTTTGCCGGCCTGACCTTTATAGTCCCTCGGAAGAGGCAAATTACTTTTGGAACTTTGCGAAGAATTATATCCTGAACGACGGCAAAACGCTGATGCCGATGCTCGATTTTGAAACGTTTAATGGCGTTACCGGCGCCAGCAGCTATGCCGACTGGGTCAATCAGTGGTGTTACGACGTGCAAACCAATGCCGCCGCCGCCGGAGTGGGCGTCACGCCGGTGGTTTATTGCAGCGCCTGCAGCGGCGCTTGCGACCTCGACAGTGAAGACGCGATCTGGGGCGCATGGATTGCAAATTACAACGGCGAATCGCCGCAGAGCGGAACCCCATGGAACGAATGCACGACTTGCGAAGCGTGGGGGACCGGGGTGTGGAACTTTTGGCAGTTTACGTCCACGACAAACGTTCCGGGCGTACCGGGCACTTATTCTTCCGGATACTGCGATGCGGACGTCTTTAATGGAACCAACGGCGGGCTATTAAAATTCCTCGCCGGAGCAATCGCCGTGACCGGCGCGCCGACCAATACGACTGTGGACGCCGGCGGCACCGCGACCTTCCAGGTGGCAGCATCTGCGTCCGGAAACCCTCTCACCTACCAATGGCGTTTCAATCAGGTGAACATTCCCGGCGCCACAAACAGTATTTATTCAATCACCAATGTCCAAATAACCGATGCCGGTGGCTACTCCGTCATGATTACCAACAGCAGCGGCAATGTGACCACCAGTCCGGGATTTCTATCGGTCATTGGCCCATTGGTGAACGCCCCCAATTCCGCGCTTGACCCCGCGAACATGATCAATTGGTGGACAGCCGATGGAAATCCTTTCGACATTTATGGAGTCACTAACGCAAGCATTAGCGGCGGGTTTTCTTACACCAACGGCGAGGTAGGACTGGCGTTTCGCTTTGATGGCTCAAGTGCTTATTTGAGCACCAGCGGCGGAGAAATGGCTCCGCCCTGGACGGTCTGCGCGTGGATCTATCGTCAAAATGCGCCGGGCGTTTCCGCTGCCCTATTGGGCGATACCACGTTCGCCGTCAAGTTGGAGCAATATGGTCATACCAGCGATGTGGGCTTCAGCGAATCAGGCGTTGCCGACTATTACTTCAATGCCGGCCTGTCCGCCGGCGTTTGGAGCCACCTGGCCATCACTTACAGTGGTTCGGTGATGGAGTTTTACGTCAATGGCGCTCCGGTTACGAGCCAGCTCTATTCCGGCGGCTCGACCGTTGCCACTCCGTCAAGTTTGGATTTGCCGCGCTCTTTTATCGGGGTGGATACCTTCTCGGGTTCCCCATCCGATTATGCGCTTGGCGCAGTGGACGAACTGCAGATTTATAACAGCGCGCTCAGCGCTTCGGAAATCGCTTCCATCTACAACGCCGGCAGCGCCGGCCTCGTGCGCGCCGCGCAATTCACCGGAGTCACGAACACCGCCAGTGGCCAGGTCCAATTGAATTTAATTGGCCAAACCGGCAAATCGATCACCTTGTACTCGTCCACGAATTTGTTGTCGAATTGGACATCACAAGCCTCCATTTCGAATCCCACCGGCGCGACCAATTACGTCGTCAACCCGACCAATTCCGCGGCGTTCTTCCTTTCCAGCCAGAAGTATTGAGCCACGGATCTCTACTTTTCCGCCCAGCCCTCAATCAGTTTTCGCGTCTGTGCCGGATTGTGGGCCATGCGAATCCGCCAGGCCATCTCCTCGGGGCCTACGACGCGGAGATTGGACGGAAGTCGCTGGGCACACCACCGGGCCGGAGAATAAACCGGCCACCCTCCCTGCGCTCCGGCAGAATCCTGCGGCATGTCTTCCGCATTTTCATCCGCGCCGGGCGCCTGCTTGAACCACGACCAGGCATGGACGTTTACCCAGTCGTAGCGTGGGAAATCCGGCGCCGGCGTTTGCGCGATGGTTTCTCGAATTTCACGGGCGACTTTGGCCGGAGTCCCTGAACGCGGCTTCGAGTTGGTATGGTTCCAAATCGAATAGCGCGCGGTGATCACCGGCACATCCATGCCCGAGTGGTCCCGGACCCAAAATATTTTCCCCGCACCCGCTTCGTAACAATCGTACTGAAAAACCACGATGGCCAGCAGCCCCTCAGTCTGGCCGGCGATGACTGCGTAAGCTTTCAGGGCGTCCGGCGAATCGAATTGGCTGACGTCATAGCCAACGATGCGGGTGTTGGTTTGTTTCATCAGAGCCCACGTTTGCCGGGCATGCCGGGCGAGCAGGTCCCAACGGTTCGTGCGGTCGCGGGCAAAAAGATCGGGATAAAAGTAACCGCCGCCCCATTCCACAAACCAATCATTGGTGGACTGCGTGGCAACGGCATATTCGATGGCCTCCGGGCACAGTTGCGCCAGATGATCAAAACATGTTGACCAGCCAAAGGGAATCCGGCCACGGTCCGGGCAGCCCCAATAATATTGGCCATCGCTGCCGCGAAAAAAACTCCCCTCGAAAAAATCCACATTATCGCCGTCGCTGTTGATGAAACATACGCCGCTCCGTTTGTCGGCCCAGTCAATAGTTCGCGGATTGAACCCTCTAACTTTGGGAGGCGCGATGGTTTCGGTACCGGCCATCAATACCGGCAGGTTGACCGTCCAATCGCTCGCGGTCTGCAAGTCTCCGGAAACTGTGGACATGCGGGTGGTCTTGAATTCGTCGCCGCCGTTCCAACCCAGAATTGGCGAAAGCGGTTCGAGCCATTTCATGGCCGCGGGCACAGGATCATCATCGCCGAAGATCGTCAGCGCCTTTTGGGCGATGGCCAGATCCCGGGAATTTGGCTTCTGAGGATCCTGCATGCAAAGGATATGGCGGTTGAACCGGTCCCGGTAGGTTGCGAAACACCACTCCTGGGATTTGTCGCGCACATCCGCCAGCAGTTTGAGTCCATGCTTCTTCGCGTCGCCCTCCATGCTTTCATCCACGATAATACCATCAAGCAAGCCGGCCAGGCTGGTGGCCACATTGACCGAGCAGTCCATGCCTGGCCTGTGCTGGTTCAATTCGCCCGTGGAATGGTCCTGTCGGTAGAGGATATATCCGCGAATGATGCCCATTCGCCGGTAGCGGTCCACCAGGTCCCAGAGCGCAAACGTGCCGCGCTGTTCCAGTTGCGGCTGATGCTTTAATCGGCGGACCAGCCAATCCTCAATGTCCACGTTGTCAGTGTCCATCCAAACCAACTCGTCGGCCCGGCCTTCGTTGACCGCCTTGGCCGCCAAACCGGCGACCGATTGTGCCATCATTTCACTGGCAGCGCGGGGTTCCGGGTAACCATCTTTGGAGAGCCGTACCAATCCCTTCGGCTCGGCTTGAACCGGCCACCAGCGATTTACGCCCGTCCCGGCAGAAAACGCCGCAGCCGGCGCCAGCCACACAAGGCCGGCTAAGAGAAATTTGAAAGGGGTCATTGAACCCATTGCACATTCAATCTGGTTGCCGGCGACTTCTCAATCCCGCGGAGAAAATCCCAGGCATTCGTCTGATCGGATTGAATCTCGAGTTTGCAACGACTGGCCGCCATTGCAGCGGCTTCGGGGATATCCAGGATTTTCAGCACGTTGAGATAATCCGGCCCGTCCGCCTGGGTGGCGGGAATATGGCTCACGCGTAAAGTATCAATCCCGGACGCAAACAATGACGCGTAAAGCGCATTGACACCCATCCCCTGCTCCGCTTCAAGGCACAGCGGCGCGTCGGCGACTTCATTCATCGCATGCAATGCCGCGACCGCGCGGCAAATATCCCATACGCGCATGCCATCCAGGGTTTGCCCCAACAACATAAACCGCCGGCGCAATTGGGTGTCATTGAGGGAAGAACTTTTCCACGCGAGCCCAACGTCGCGCGGATAGAATACCGCATACGCTGCATCCTGGCTTCTGACGTCTTCAACCAGACGCCCGACCTCGGCCGGAGTTCCAAACTGGCCGGAATACTGCACGTCATCAATGTTGCCGGCGATGACCCTGGCAAATGTCGCATCCGCTACGCGCAGGAAAATCTTTTTCGGCTTCACTCCCGCCTTGTGCATCACAACCAGTGGCAGCCACACATCCTTCTGGCTTTCGATTTCATATTCCTGGTATTGGACGCCGTCGGTCTCTTGTGACGGAAGAAGTATCCTCGGCGGCGTGCCTCCGATGAAGGGCCATCCGGCAAAACATTTTGTACGCAATCCGTTCATCCAGCGCTTTTCCATTTGCTGCCACTCCGCAGCCGTCGCTGGAACCTCGGGCGCGCGCGCTTCCGGTTCAAAGGTGTCTTCAATGCGCGTATTGATTTGGTCGGCGGGAATTTTTGCGAACACCTTGAGTTCCTGCGGGGAAAACATTTTCACTGCGGCCATTTCAATGACCGGATCCTCCTGTTTCAAATGAATGTTAAACCAGCGAAAGACCGGCACCTGGACATCCTGGGTGTCCCGGTGAGGCCCCGGCGCAATCACCAGGCCGAAATTCGTAGAAGCACCGTATAAATCATAAATCCGTTTGACCAGGTCGCGCGTATGCAACACGCCATCGAGCGGAAAATATTCGTCGTCGTCCGTCTCCGCGAGCAGGAGCGGCCGCGGCGCGCACAACGCCGCCAGCATCGGATAATCCCAGCGATAGGTGTTCACAAAGAACATGCAGTCGCAATGGTCGTCCACCTTGCCGTCGGCGCAATAATTTTTCAGGTCCGTGATGCCCGCGACCGGCGCAATGACTTTCACCCGGTCATCCAGGGCCGCCACAAACCAACTGTAAGCGCCGCCGCCGGAGCGTCCGGTCACTCCAATCCGGTTTGTGTCCACTTCGGGAAACGAATCCAAATAATCCAGGCCGCGAATCGCGTCCCACGTCTCAACCGCCGCCGGTGTATAGCCCCGTGAATTCCACCACCACGCGCCCTCATCATAAGTGCCGCGGTGGTGCCCCAAAATTTCCCCGTATTGCAGCGTGTCAATCACCAGGCAAACATAGCCGTTCCGGGCAAACCAGATTCCATGATGCTGATACGCCGTTTTGTTCCCATAACTGACCCCGTCGCTGATGACCGAGGTATGTCCGCACAAGTAAAGGACGGCCGGAACGGAATTTGAAAGCGGTTTGGGCAAATACAAATCAGCCGTGACATAAAGGTGCGGCTGGGACTGAAAATAGAGCTTCTCGACCGTGAAATCTTTTTCTTCGATCCGGCCGGTAATTACCGGGTGCAGCGGTGTGCGCGGCGGCATGGGATTTAGGCCCAGCATCTCCGCCGCTTGGCGCCGATATTCCTTGCGGCGTTTTTCCCAATCAGCCAGCGAATGAATGTTCGCAAGGCAACGGTCGGAAATCATGGCGGTTTGGTCATTGAAATAATTGGTGACTGTCTCGTCACCCTGCGGAATGTCGTCATCCGTGTCGCTTTCCGCGGAGCGTGTAATGCCCCCGGCCAAAAACAGCACGGCAACTAAGAACAAGAGCAATTTCGAAACGGTTGCCGGAATCGGAATGGAACAACGCGCGCGTTTCAATCGCCGGCACTTCTACCTTGCAACGCAGCGATAAACAAGGAGTTTTTCCGGACCGGGCAGCCCGCAATTTGCAAGAGACCTCATGGAGCGTTTCACTTTTTGATACTGTAGTCGGACGATGTCGCCCCCTAACGGGGCTTTGCCTCTTATTTGTTTGGTTTTCTGCCAATGTGCCGCCCCTAAACGGGGCTCGTGCGCGCGCCACGAGACGGTTGACTGGAATTCGCCAGCGCCGTAGGCGCGCCATCTTTGTAGTAATGGTGGAAAACGAGTTTCAAGCTCCGTCAGGAGCGGCATCTTCTGCACGTGAATTACGATAAACGGCGCCTTTTTTGAACGGATTGAAATCACAGAAGATGCCGCTCCTGATGGAGCTTTCGGTTCTGCTGGGTCAGGCTCTCTACAAAGATGTCAGCCCTACGGGCTTGAGTCAGCGGCTGTGCCCGTTGAATCACAGGCTCATTGTCCCAATGACTGTGAAAGAAAGTTTTCAATTTTGTAACTGTCCGTTCGTATCCTGGGTGATTATCATTTCATCGCATGAAACGTGGATTTTTCGTTTTGCTGATTCTGTTGGTTTTCCGTGCGGCGCAGGCTGCCGATACAGGCTCCTTCGACGCCACGACCGAAATCGTCGGCCACAATACCAACGGCCTGGAAACTCCCGTCAACCAACTGGTCACACCAGCCGGCATCCAGGTTCCTCTGCCCGGCGTAAGGCCAAACGCCCTGGCGTTGAGTCCGGATGGCAAATTTCTTGTGACCTCGGGTTTGAAGACGGAGTTGCTCGTTCTGGATCCGGCCACGGGCGCCGTTTTGCAACACGTGCCATTTCCGGAAGCGACCGCGGATAAATCCATCGAAGCCCTTTCATCGGTCATCCTCAGTGCCAGTGAGAAGTCGAAACTCAGTTTTACTGGCCTGACCTTCTCTCCGGATGGCACGCGCATTTATCTCTCCAACGTCAATGGCGACCTCAAAGTATTTTCCGTGAGCGGCGGCAGCGTCATGCCCCTTGCTTCTTTTGCACTGCCTCTGGCAAACAAACCGGAGCGCAAATTTGACATTCCGACCGGCATCGCGGATTCGCCTGATGGCAAGAAGATTTATGTCGCGCTGAATGTCGGGAACCAATTGGTGGAGTTGGACGCGGCCGGCGGGAAATTGCTCCGCTCCTGGGACACCGGCAATGCGCCTTACGACGTCGTTCTTTGCGGGCATAAACTTTACATCAGCAATTGGGGCGGGCGTATTCCCGATGCAAACAGCCTGGTCGGACCCATTGGCCGCAACGGGACCGTCCGCGTGGATGCCCGTTCCGTCGCAAGCGAAGGCTCGGTTTCCATTATTGATCTATCCGGGCAAAATCCCACGGTTGAAATTCTGACCGGCCGCCACGCGGGCGCGCTGGCACTATCACCCAATAAAAAATTCCTCGCCGTCGCCAATGCCGGCGATGACACCGTGAGCATCCTCGACACGAGCACGGATAAAATCGTGGAGACTCTTTGCGCGCGCCAGAGCCCGGGGGATTTATTCGGCGCGCAGCCCAACGCGCTCACGTTCGACAAACATGGAAACCGATTGTTCGTGTGCAACGGAACTCAAAATGCCGTGGCTGTTTTTAAATTCAAGCCGGGCGGTTCTAAAATGCTCGGTCTTATTCCCGTGGGCTGGTTCCCCTGCTCCATTGCGTTCGATGCCCGGCACAAAATGCTGGACGTCGCCAATATCGAAGACATCGCGCCCAACAAGGAAAAGCCCTCCAAAGGCAAGGCCCTCGGCGGAATGGGTTACAATACCAGGGAATATTATGGGTCGCTCACGCTCGCGCCGCTTCCTTCCCGCCGCCAACTGGCGCGCGACACCGATACTGCGCTGGCCGATCTGCGCTATCCGCTATTGGCGCAGGCAAAATTACCACCGCGTGAGAATCAACCGCCCCGGCCCGTTCCCGAACGTATCGGCGAACCGAGCGTCTTTCAGCATGTCATCTACATCATCAAAGAGAACCGAACTTACGATCAGATCCTTGGCGATATCAGCGAAGGCAATGGCGACCCCGAGTTGTGTATCTGGGGCGAGCGGGTGACGCCCAAC
>JASHPN010000410.1 GCA_030038175.1 Verrucomicrobiia bacterium | reverse complement strand
TATGGGCCGACGTTGCCCACCACCCCGCCCCGATGATCCCGATGCGCACTTTTTTCATAGCTCAACTTTTGAACGGCGCCAGCAACTCGCGTTTCAACTCGACACCAAAGCCGGGTTTATTCGGATCCAGTGAGATTTTCCCATTGACTGGCAGTGGCTCGCCTTCAATTACGCTGAATATCGGTTGAATCTCCGTTCCTTTGCCCACCGAAAGGTACTCGGCGTAGGGAGAATTGGTATTGGCCAGCACAAAATGATAGTTATAGACGGACGAACCGTGGGGAATGACCGGCATGTCATAAGGCCTGGCCATCGCGGCGATCCAACGGGTGGGCGTATAGCCGCCGCACCATTGCATTTCCGGCTGGATGATGTCCGTGGCATGGTTGTGAATGATATTATGAAATGCCTTCGGATGATATTCCAGATTGCCCGTGGCCAGCAGAATGGGCGAAATGCGGTCGCGCAAAATGCGGTTGTTCTCGGTGGCCCAGCCATTTTGGAGCGGGTCCTCAAACCATTTCACGTCAAAGTCGCGAACGCGCTCAGCCACGCGCGTGGCAAATTCAATGTCCCAAGAGAGATAACAGTCAATCATAATTTCCATGTCGTCGCCCAGATCATTTCGGAGTTTGGCAATGAGCTTTTCCATTTTTTTTATGCCCTCACGCCCGCTCTCGACACCCCAGGGGGCGGCAATCTTCACGCCGAGAAACCCGCGGTCGCGCCAGGATCCGACGTAGTCCGGATGGATGGTAACATAACACGGAATGGAATCTTTTGTCTGGCCGCCCAGAATTTTATAGACCGGCAGCTTTTGCGCCTTGGCCACCAGGTCGTAAAGGGCGAGGTCCACTCCAGCCATGGCCATACTCGTCGTTCCGCCCAGCCCGTACGGCAGCGTGGATCGGTTCATCTGGTCCCAAATCAGTTCGATGTTGAAAGGGTCCTGCCCGATCAAAAACCGTTTGAGGTGCTGGTCAATAATGCTGCACGCGAACGCGCCGCCGCCGTAATTCGCGCAGAATCCGGTGACTCCTTCATCCGTAAAAATCTCGATCACAAACGGGTCCTGCCCGCCGCCCATCCAAAGCGAACGAATGCGCGCGTATTTGGGATGGACCGACATAGGGTTGGAAATGAGCGTCTGCGCCTGCCACCCGCCGCCCCAATATTGAGATTCGCCCATGGCCGCGCCGCGCGCGCCGGTATCGCCGCTTTTTACCGTATAAAGTTTAATATCTGTGATTTTCATTTAAGTGCAGACTTATGCGTAACCAATAGAATTACAGGCACAACAGTTTGAATCAATGGACAAAATGGCAAAGAAAATGGATTTTTTGCCAAATAACTCATTTATGCTGGCGTTTGCGCCATTGGCTCGGCGTCAGACTTAACTTTTGCCGAAAGAGGCGCGAAAAATAAAACTCGTCGCCAAAGCCCGTCTGCATGGCGATTTCCTTGACGGAAAGCTGGGTTTCCGCCAGCAGATTCCGGGCGCGCACCAGCCGCAGTTCAAGCAGATACTGGTGCGGGCTGAGGCCGGTATGCACAGTAAAGGTATGGCGAAACCAGCTATAACTGACACCCAATTCCTGGGCCAAAACTTTCATATCCAATTCGCGGTCGAATTCGTTTTGAATGCGGCCGATCGCCAATTCAATGCTGTTCGGATTCGCGGCCTCGCTGGCCGGCTGCGCCTGCTGCGCGGAATAAAACAGGCCCATCAGGTTGTCCGTCGCCCCTGCGAGAATTTGCTGCAGGGCCGGACGATTGGCGCGAATGGATTGCATCATTCGGCTGAACGTGGCCAGCACCGTGTCCTCGGCATTGACTTTGACCACCGGATTTTTGGACGAAATGAATTTGTAACGGACCCACCGCCGGGCCGTGTCTCCATCAAATCCAATCCAATGCTCGTGCCAGCCGGTTTCCGGGTCGGGCATGTAGCGATGCCAGACCTGGGGAAACAGCAAAAATGCGTGGCCCGGCTCGATTCGCGCGGAGATATCGAATTCCGATTCAAACCTCCCGCCACCGCTCGAAATATAGACCAATGCGAACCCCTCAAGGGCGCGGCCTTTTTGCCAGTCAAAGGCGAAGCCCTTCGGATGGCCGCTCAAGGGATAGTCGGTATGCGGCGGCACCCGCGACTCGCCGGCGGTCGTGGCATAAAGGCCCCATTTTTTGTCGCGTCCGCTGACCGGAAAATAACGGTGAAAGGACGCGGTTCCGGATTTCATGCGATGGTTTTAGGTTCTGATTTACTCGAAGTCAAGACGCCAGCGGTAAAAAGCCATTTTCTCCATTAGAATTGCCATTTTGTCCATGGGCGACGCGGCCATGGCAAATTAGAGACAGGCAATATCGCAAGGGATTGAAATTTACGCCGAAATTGGACGTTTGCCCGGACGGGATTTTTCCGTGTTGATGCACCAAGCCATTTTCTCCATGCAATCGGCCATTTTGTCCATGTACTTTTGGGGGCCTTATATGGGAATTTGACCTCGAATCAACCAATGACCCTCTGTTCAACCATTTATTGGTATTGCGTCGAGCAAATTAAAAACAAACTTAGAATCTCTGGAAATCCCAAGTAAACGAACCCTCAACATCCGACATGAAAACAAAATTATTGAATCTGTTACCAGTGTTCACAATGCTGCTGTCCCTCCTTCCGGCCATTTCCACGCGCGCGGGGACCATTACCGTTGTGAACCTGCCTCCGACCAGCACCGATCTGGCCACCGGAATTAACACGAATAAAACTTACGTGAGCTGCTTTGACTTCGGAAGCGCCAACGCCACC
The DNA here is from genome assembly GCA_030038175.1 of Verrucomicrobiia bacterium. Taxonomy (GTDB): domain Bacteria; phylum Verrucomicrobiota; class Verrucomicrobiia; order Limisphaerales; family UBA11358; genus UBA11358. Next base: position 10,854 of record JASHPN010000410.1, on the reverse strand, counting down.
GTCTATAGCGTCAATGGCGTGCCGTTTGTGCATGTAAGAAGTGCGGCAAATAACGTGTACCTGATAACCAACTGGGTAGATACCAATGTCCTTCACGGCGGACAAATAATTGTAACCACGGGGGTCACCAATAAGGGCATTGATGTGACTTCAAGCAGCTCACAAGGGGGCCTGGCCAACCAATCTGACGGCAACATGTTCTCCATATTAACCGACGTCATGTATCCCGGCAACGGCGCCCCGATTGGCGGCTGGATTCAGGCGGAGTTTGATAATCTGACCATCGGGCACCCCTATTCCCTGCGCATTTACTATCGGTTTTGGGGAAATGCCAATGGCGACCGGACCCAGAATTTTTGGTTCAACGGCGAGGGGACCTGGCAGCCTTATTCGGCCAATCCGCTCGATGAAGACGCTGGAACCAATGGCGTGCTGCCGAATGGCGCGATCTGTCATGGCGCGCGCTACCTTGAATACGATTTCACCGCTTCGGCAACCAATGTCTTTTGCCTGGCGAGCAACCTCGTCGCCAACGGGGCCGCGATGTTCGCCGGCGCGACTCTGGAGGATACCTCTTATCCCTACCCGCCTGCCATCACTTATCAGGCGCAAGCCCTCACGGCCGCCATTCCATCCGTGTTCTTCGTAAACGCCATTGGGACAACCAATTCGGCCTATCCCACTCTTTCCTATCAATGGTATTCCAACAGCGTCAACAGTTACAGCGGCGCCGCCGCGGTAGGCAATGGCAACGACTATTCCGGCGCCACCGCCAACACCCTGAATGCGACCAACAACATTCTGGACTACTACTTCGCAGTCGTGGCCAACAGCTATGGAACCGCCACCAGCTCGATCGTACAAATAAATCCAAACCCCGTCATCGTGTCTCAACCCGTCTTTTCACCCACCGTGGGAGTTTCCGTTCAATACACCGTGGCCGCGAATGGTGTTCCGCCGCTGGCTTATCAATGGTATTCCAATACCGTTAACAGCTACACCGGCGCCTCTGCCACAGCCAATGGCAGCAACTACTCCGGTTCAACCAATGCCAGCCTGACGGCGACGAACTTCCTGGCTGACTACTACTTTGTCATCGTGACCAACAGCTATGGTTCCATTACCAGCGCCATAACGGCATATAATCCCTTGCCCAGCATTCTCGCGCAACCCAAGGCATTCAAATCCGGGGTCTCTGTCGCCCTGGGCGTGACCGCCACCAATGCCTGGCCAAGCCTGGGCTATCAGTGGTATTTCAACTCGGTTTCCAATTACAGTGGGACAATATCAACCGATGGCAATGGCGTCTCCGGCTCACAGACCGCCACCGTGATCATCACCAATGTATCGGACTATTACTATGTGGTGGTGACCAACGCTTATGGCTCGGTGACCAGCAGCATCGCGCTGGCGACCATTCCCTTGACAGTTCAGTCGGCCGGAGAACCGATTTGGAACACCAACAATAACGTCATCGTCACCTTCTCGGATATCCTGGATCCCACCACTGCCACGAGCGGCACCAACTACGTGCTCGACAACGGCGCCACTGTTCTTTCCGCCCGGCTGGGCGGGTCGAATGAGGTCGTTCTGACGACTTCCGCTTTGACGAGTAATCCCTATACGGTAACGGTTCAACACGTTAAAGACTATTATGGGATTACCCTGGCGACCTCTCCCACGAATCTTGCGGTGGGAGTTTATCCGGCAAATCTCGCTCTTTGGGCCCGGGCCAACACCGGCGTCACCGCCGACTCGAGCGGCAATGTGAGTCAATGGAATGACATGTCCGCCAACCAGAATAACCTGGAAACCATCTCGCCGATAGACCCGCTGTTGGCCACCAATGCCCTGGGAGATCCCGTCATCCGTTTTAACGCCACCAACGATACCGAGATGGATGCCTTTCCAAATCCAAATGGGTCCCTCTCGATTACGGGCGATATGTCCATCGTCGCCGTGATTAACTTTGCAGCCCTGGGCGGCGCCACTGCCGAAATTGTATCAAAGACCGGAAGCGGCGGACAGGCGAACATCCCTGCGCCGTTCGACTGGTACGCGGCCAACGCGCCCGAGCTTCTTCGCGGCAACGGCGGCAGCGGCGGCCAGGGCACGAGCTATGGCTCTTTTTCAGCCACGACCACTCCAGCCGTCGGCGTGCCCCAGATCCTGGCCGTGTCGGAGACCGGCAACACCGTCACCCATTACATCAACGGCAATCAGGTCGGATCCGGGTTATTAAGCGCCAACTACCAGGAGGCGAACGATGCCGATGCCGGGAACGACCTGGAGATCGGGGTGCGCGCAGACGGCGTCAATCGCTTTACCGGCGATTTCTCCGAGCTGATTCTCGCCGGCTCGCCTCTCTCCAGCTACGATGTTGCCCAACTGACGCCTTATCTCGCCCAGGTGCATAATATCGTTTTGGTCAACACCAACCCCACGAACATTGTGTCCTCAGTGGCCGGCGGCAATTTGACCTTGAGCTGGCCTTCTGACCACACCGGCTGGCAGTTGCAGGCCCAGACCAATATTTTGTCGGTCGGCCTGAGCACCAATTGGGTCAATGTCAGCGGGACCACCGGCACCAACCTGGTGGTCATCCCGCTCAACCTCACCAACGGGAGCGTCTTTTATCGGCTCGTGTACTAAACCAATCACCGCAGATCATAACATGATGCTCGTGTCCACGACAAAGGTCGGCGCAATGGATCTGGCAGGAAAGAACAGCCAGGTATTGCGTGGATGGTTTCAGGGCGTGAAGGCGAGCGGCGCCTTCACGCTCATTGAACTGCTCGTCGTCATCGCCATCATCGCGATTTTGGCGGCGATTCTGATGCCGGTCCTGGACAAGGCCAAAAAAAGGGCATTGACGGCTCAATGCCTCAACAACATGAAAGAATTGCAAATCTGCTATCGCATGTATGTGGATGATAACAATGACTTTCTCCCATTAAACGCAACCGGCGGTCTCCTCAACGGTATACCTTCCTGGATAACCAACAACGACGCCCAGACGACCGTGATATTTGACGGCACAAGGAACGGGGTGCTGTATCAGTATAACCAGAACGTAAAGCTCTATGCCTGCCCGGCAAATCCGCGGTTGCTTCACCCGCCCAATGGCACGCAAGCGTTCACCGCCAGGACGGAATACGGCTCTCCGGGCATAACGACGGGCAGCCTTCTGCCGCAGCCGCGGACATGCTCGATCGGTTTTTCCCTGGGAGGGTACAACGGCAGCTCCAGTACCGCGGGAGGACCCGTGCTGCTGTCCACGGGTGTTTACGCCGTGAATAAATACAATCAAATGATCACTCCCAATCCGACGCCCACTGGAATGATCGTTTTTTGCGATGAGAACGATTACAGCGTGGACGATGGCGACTTTGCCATGTACCCGACGGGTTCGCAAAATGTATGGTGGAATATGCCCGGCAGCCGCCATAATCGGGGGACAACGTGGTCCTTTGCCGATGGCCACTGCGAGTACTGGAAATGGCACGGAACGGTCGTGCCTTTTTGGGACAACAATCCAAATTATACCTCAATGCAGCCCGCGGACACCTCCGATGACCTTGCTCGCGTCCAGGCTTGCACGTCCCCGCTTCCGTAGCGTTGAGCGAAACGTTTTGGAATTGGGGCTTCGCTTTTCCGGTCAGTTTCAAGAAATTTTTCCGACCGCTCCTATTTATGGCATCATACATTGGTGCAGGCTTAGACCGGCACGCACTTTAAAAGTTAGTGCACTAACTGTGAATCCGTTCCGCGAAGCTATCAATTAACACCTCAGCCGGAGCGTTTTCTTCAACGTCGTCTAAACCTAAAGCAAAGCATCATTACTGTTTTCCTGCGGATTGCTGGTGAAATCATTTTATCCATGCAATTTGCCATTTTCTCCATGTTACCTGGAAATGGAATGTGGGAGAATCCAGAATCAACCAGTACTGTGATTGTGAGTGCACCGTCATAAATTCCGTCCAGAACCGAACAAACCGAAAACAGAAATAAACATGAAACCCAACGAAACGACCAACTCCGGGCAAACGGGCAAAGCCGGCCATCTCCGATGGACAACAGCGATTCTCCTTTTGTTTCTGCTAACCGTCGCTGGCACGGTTCGCGCCCAGGTCACCAATATCATCTACCAGGACCGCTTCGCTCGAGTGGGCGTATTAAACGGCTCGGCTCCCGATACGGTCAATGCCTACCACGCCACCTGGCTTTCTTTGGCAGGCCCGACCAACATAATCACCGACGGCTCGGAGGCAGCCATCACGAATGTTTTCAACGGGCCGCCTTACCCCGATTCTTTTCTGCCGCTCATAATAGAAACCGGACACGTTTATACCGTTACGGCTTCCATCTTCGTCAATACAAACTATGGCGCGAACTGGATGTGGCTGGGCGATGCCATAGCTCCTGGGTTTAACGTGGATGCCAACAATGGCAGTGTCGGTGTGGCATGGATGCTCCAGCGCTCAACCAATGGGCCGCCGAGTAGCGGGTTTGAGGCGTTCGCCGGACCCGGCACAGCCAGTTTCAGTCCGAACATCACCAATTCTGTCGCCGGCTTCGTGACGAATAGCATTGTACTGAATACTGCGACCAATCCAACACAATGGAACGTCTCCTGGTACACGAACGGGGTTTATGCGACGAATTATACTTTTACCTCCATCCCGACGGCGAACAACGGAACGCGTATTCAATTCGTCGGTTTCGGGGCCTCTGGCGCTGACGGATATGTTCAGAACTTCAGTGTGGTTGATGTCGTTCCGGTTCCTTCGGCGCCCGTCATCCTTGAACAACCCAACAACCTGACGGGGCAAGTGGGGCAAACGGTCACTTTCTGGGTCGCCGCCATGGGTTTGCCTGATCCCACTTACCAATGGATGACAAATAGTCCCGGCGGTCCGACCAACGCGATTGTCGGAGCGACCAACGCCACCTATACCACTCCCCCGCTTTCGTCGTCATACAACGGTTTGAAATACAGCGTCACGGCTTTCACTGCGGCTGGCTCTACCAACAGCGCTCCAGCGACTTTGACCGTGGTGGCCGGCCAGCCAACGGTTTTCTCAGCCACCAAGACAATCGGCCTGACGAACGTCGTCGTTATGTTTTCGGGACCGGTGAGTCCGGCAACCGCGTTAAACACGGCAAATTATTCCGTGAACATTAACGGCGCCCCAAGCGGCATCTCCGTTTTATCGGCCAGTTATGGCAGTTCGTCCAACAACGTCATTCTGACCACTTCCACTTTGAACACCAATGCGGGTTACTATCTCACCGTTCAAAACGTCCAGGACTCGTTCGGCGATATCATAACCAGCGGCAATAACGTGCCGATTCTTCCGGTCGGCCTGGTATTCTACGTGAGAGGGGATTCGGGCGTGAGGCTTGACGGCAGCGGCAACGTGGTCGAATGGCTGGACCAGACGACCAACGGCAACAATGCCGTGCAGTTTTTCGGAATGAGTGCCTACACCAGCGGTCTGACTGTCGCCGGACCTGGCGCAAGGCCGAATACGAACACGACTATCGGCCCGAACGACGAACCGGCGCTTACCTTCAATTCCTCCAGCGACAATTTTCTCACGGCGGCGTTTTCGCCCAGCCTGACGATTAACAACAACATGAGCATCTATGTCTTCGCCAATGCTGTAACGGCCAGCCCCACCAAGGACTTTATCAACGAGTCAATGGGCAATCAGCCAGGGTCTTTCGATTATCAATTGACAACCGGCGGAGACCAATCATTCCTTCGTGGTTACGGAACCGGAAATGCTTCCGTGACTGCAACCGGCTCATACGCCGCCGGAACTCCACACGTGTATGCAGTGACTTCGTTGAACACGGGGACAAACTCCTCTGGCGCCGTCACCAACTTAATCGAAAACTACATTGACGGCGTTAACAACAATTCCACCACCAGCAACGCGATCGTTGCCAACCCCGGAGACGTTGACTGTGAGCAGCCACTCTACATCGGTTGGCGGAGCGATCATTATGCCTCAGCAATAATGAACGGCCAGGTTGGAGAAATCATGCTCTTCAACACCGCTCTGTCGGGTCCCGACCGCACCAATTTGGATAATTATTTTGGGCAAAAATACTTCCCCTTTGCCATTAGCCAGAATTTGCCAGCGACCCTCACGACATCCAACGGATTTTCCGTGACCTACACGTTTGGGGCGAGCATTGGGAGCACGCATGGACTTTCCATTCAATGGCAGGAGAACGGAACGAATATCCCCGGCGCCACCAGTTTGTCTTTTACGACGCCCATTCTCGGGCCTTCGAACAATGGCAACCAATTTGATGTATTGGTGACCTTCCCGAATGGCTCGACGACCAACAGCACAACCAATACCTTGACGGTTCTTCCCACAGCGCCTTATGTAACCGCGGCGGGAATCCCGATCTGGGCAGCCGCCAACCCCACCAATGTCGTCGTGCTCTTTGACGTGGCTGTGGACCCGGTCACCGGCACCGCCTCCACCAATTATACTCTAAACAACGGGGCGAGTGTTGTTTCCGCCGCCATCGGCGACGCTCCAAACAAGGTTGTCCTCACCACCACATCTGTTTCACCATGGAACGCCAATCCGGGTAACTATTCGCTCACGGTTAAAAACGTTCAGGATCAATATGGAGATACGATCGTGACTGCTTCGACACCGGTCGGACTTTATCCAATCAACGTCGCCCTGTGGGTCCAGGCCAATACCGGCGTGACCGCCAGCGGGGGCAGTGTGACGACGTGGAATGACCTGTCCGGCAATCAAAATACTCTCAATACGATCTCGGGAATAGCCCCGCTGTTAGGTACGACTTACCATGGCAATCCATACATCCTGTTTAACGGCACCAACGACACCGAGATGGACGCCTTTCCACCAATTCCCGCGCTGGCGATCACCAACGACATGTCGGTCATTGCGGCGGTCAATTTTTCACAGCCGCTTTCCACCGGCACCAACGCCGATATTTGTTCGAAGGTCAGCGCCAATATCCCTGCGCCGTATGATTACTATGTGGGAACGACCGCCGGCCTCCTTCGCGGCAACGGCTCAACCTATGGCTCGTTTTCAGCCACAAACAGCCCGCTCGTGGGCTGGTGGCAGATCCTGGGAGTGTCCGAGACCGGCAATACGGTCACTCACTATCTTAATGGCAACTTCGGCGGATCGGGACTTTTGAGCAGCAGCTTCCAGGAGACAAATTCCGCCGACGCCGGCAATGACTTTTCCATCGGCGTGCGTGGAGACCAGCACAATCGCCTGACCGGCGGGATGGCTGAACTGATGGTGTTCGGCTCGGGAGTTGACAGCAATGATATGGCGGCGATCCAAAACTATTTGGCTTCAAAGTATGTTATTCCCCTGGGCAGCAATGCCTATCCTGCCATCACGCAGCAGCCGGTGGCCAGCACCAATATAGACCAAAATTCCGCGTTGATTATTCCCGCGGCGGCGTCCGGCACTTCGATCGCCTATCAGTGGTTCGACGTCAATAATATTGGCCAGGTCGGCCAAACCAACGCCACGCTGTCTCTTGGCGATATGCAAACGTCTGACGGCTATTATCTCGTGGTGACCAACGTTTATGGCGCGCTGACGTCCAGCGTGGTGAATGTCACGCTCTATTCCGGCCTGACCGCGGCCCTCGGTCCGCCCAGCCAGACCTTATATGCGGGACAGCCTTACACCTTAAACGTCCAGGCCTTCGGCACGGCGCCGCTCTATTATCAATGGTACCAGGGTGACTCACTCATTCCCAACGCCACCAACGCCAGTTACACAACCCTGGTGGCGCCCGGTTCAACGTCCTACACCTGCACGGTCACGAATTCCTACAACGGCCTCACCAGCACCAATACCGGACCAGTGACGTTGATCGGCGTGGCCGCGCCGAGCAATCTTTATCAAACCGCTGTCCTGGCCAACCAGCCTGTGGCCTACTGGCGTTTGAATGAAGTGCCCAATAATGGTTCAGGCAACAACGGAACCATTGCCTATGACTATGTGGGCGGCCACAACGCCGTCTATAGCAATGTGGTCCTGGGAGTTTCCGGCTTCAGCACCCTGTCCAGCACCGATTCGGCGGCTCTCTTTGGCACGCTGACGTTGTCCAATAGTTATGCGGCGGAAATCAATCAATCCGCCATCGGTCTAATGCCCATCAACTTTGCCCAGCCGGCAACCTATAATGCCGAGTTCTCGATCGAGGCCTGGGTCGTCAGTTCCAACAGCTCGCAGATTAGCGGCGCGGGCATTGTTACCAAAGGTTTTGGCGACGGCGGCGAACAATTTGACCTGGACGATTACAGCGGCGACTTCCGCTTCTTCGTCCGCGATGCGTCGGGCACCACTCACGGGCCGACCTCCAGCGTCGCTCCGGTCGTTGGGCAATGGTATCATGTGGTAGCCGTTTGGGACGGCGCCAACGGCGTGGCCCACCTCTACATCAACGGCGTGGATACCATCGATTCCACAGGCACGGCCCCCGGCGTGGGACTTCTGGCGACTGCAACAACAAACACAGCCTTCACGGCCGCGAATCAAGTAAGCATCGGCTGCCGGACCTCCGGTGAGACGGTCACCAATTTTGATTTGCAATTCGAAGGCAACATCCAGGACGTGGCGCTTTACGATTACGTGCTCAGCCCGGCGCAGGTTCTCGCCGATTATGTGGCGGGGATTAAGGACGCCGTCTTTACCACCACCCCGACCAATATCACGATGTCATCCGTAAGCAATCAACTGACGTTGTCCTGGCCGCTGACCCATTACGGTTGGCAGTTGCAGGTCCAGACCAATAATTTGGCCGTCGGCATCAGCACCAACTGGGTCAATGTGAGCGGAACGATTGGCACAAATCAGGTGGTCATCCCCATCAACCTGACCAACGGGAGCGTCTTTTATCGCCTCGTCTATCCATAAATAATCAAATTAAACGAAAACTTAAATGCACCTATCCACGACAAAACACGGCGCCATGGATGATCTCGCAAGGAGGAACCGCCAGGCTTTGCGTGGATTGTCTGCGCGCGTGAAGGCGCGAGGCGCCTTCACGCTCATCGAATTGCTCGTCGTCATTGCCATTATCGCCATTCTGGCGGCGATCCTGATGCCGGTCCTGCAAAAGGCCAAACAAAGGGCATTAACCGGGCAATGTCTCAATAACATGAAGGAGTTGCAAATCGCGTTTCGGATGTATGTAGACGATAACAACGACTGGTTGCCGTATAACGGAGTGGGCTATCTTCCCGGAACTACCGTGCAATCATGGATTACCAACAACGACGCCCAAACGACCGTGATCTTCGACGGAACCAGAAATGGCGTGTTGTACCAGTATAACCAGAATGTTAAAATTTATGCCTGCCCGGCAAATACGCGAATGCTTCACCCGCCGAACGGCACGCAAGCGTTCCAGGCAAGGACGGAATATGGCGCTCCGGGCATAACCACGGGCAGCCTTCTGCCGCAGCCACGGACCTGCTCGATCAATTATCCGCTGGGAGGTTATACGGCGACTGACTATTCGCCAGGCGCGTTGCTGGCTACCGGTGTTCACGCGGTGAATAAATACACCCAAATGATTGCCCCCAATCCCACTCCGCCTCAAATGATTTGTTTTTGTGATGAGAACAACTACAGCGTGGACGATGGGGATTTTGCGATGTATCCGGCAGGCTCAGGCATCAACGAGTGGTGGAATATGCCCGGCAGCCGCCACAGCACCGGCACTACCTGGTCCTTTTGCGACGGCCACTGCGAGTACTGGAGATGGCACGGCACTGTTGTGCCCTTTGCAGAGACCAATCCAAATTATGCGCCATATACTCCGGCCGACTCTTCCGACGACCTTGCTCGGGTTCAGGCTTGCACATCCCCGCTCGGAAATTAAATGAGAAGTGTCACACGGGCCGGCAAGTTGCCCGGGGCATGAGATGCTTCACAGATTTTTTGGACCATTGCCAACAATGGCATGATATGCTGGTAAAAGTTAAATTTTTTGTTTGAGGTTCTTTTTTATAATAGCGTTGTCTGCCCTTGCTCTCGTCACCGTGTCATTTGCTTTTGGCGCTTCCGGCGCGCCGTCCGCGCCCGCGGGCCTGCTGGTCAACGGCGTGAGCGATCCTCTGGCCATTGACCGCGACACGATACGGTTCACCTGGATGCTGACTGGCAATACCCGAGGTGAAATGCAAACCGCGTATCAAATCCTGGTATTCGCAAATACACCGCCCGCTATCCAAAATTCAACCCGCGATCCCCAATCCGCAATCCGCAATTCCCCCATTTGGGACAGCGGCAAAGTGGATTCAGACCAATCCGCCTCGGTTGAATATACCGGCCCCGCCCTGCCCGCCGCGACGCGCTTTTGGTGGAAAGTCCGAATTTGGGGCGTAGTGAGGCAGGCTTCCAGCCTGCCCGGTCCCTTTAGCGCACCGGCTTTCTTTGATACGGGATTGAACCAGAACGAATGGACTGCACAATACATTTGGGACGGAACCACCAACCGAAACAATTTCGCTTATTTCAGAAAGACTTTTGTCCTGACAAACACACCGGCGCTGGCCAAGGTCTATGTGACCGCCCATAACGATTACCTTCTTTATTGCAATGGACAAACTCTGGGCCGCGGCCCGGCACGTTGCGACCCCTATCATTACGGCCAATACAACGCCTATGACGTGACCAAACTGCTCAAACCCGGCACCAACGTGTTCGCGGCGACGGGACATTGGCTGGGCATTTGGCGTGATTCCGGGGTCAATGCCAGGCCGGCGTTCCTGATCGAAGGAAGATTTAGATTTGACGATGGATCTTCATTCACCAT
>JASHPN010000409.1 GCA_030038175.1 Verrucomicrobiia bacterium | reverse complement strand
TTCAACAACTATTTAAAGGAAGACAAGAGCGTGGACATGAGCAAGTTGATGCTGGCCGTGGCGAAAGCGCCATGGAAAATGGGCGCTCTCATGCAGTTGCAGAAAAACACCAAACTTGCCGCGGAAAGTCTGGCGCAAGTGCTGGCGAGGATGATCGCGTAGATTTCCGAATTACGGCGCGCCGGGACCGGATTGTTGGCTGGGAGGCGGAGTTTGCTCCTTCACATGCTGGCTGTAGCTGATAAATGCCGCGCCGATAACAATCAAAATCACGCCGACCCAGCGTAAAAGCGACACCGTTTCACCCAGGAAAATAATCGCCGCAATCGTGGCGAACACGAAACTCAAGGCCGTGAGCGGCCAGAGAAAACTGATGTCGCTTTTGCCCATCAAAATCAACAGGCAAAGGAAAAAGAGGGCTTCAAAGAAAATGCCCAAAAGAATTTGCGGACTGGCCGCCCCGGTTTTGACCACGCGGAGGACTTCCGCCGCGGTGACGCCGTGCATCTCCCCAACCTGCGTGATTCCCTTTTTCAGGAGCACAACACCGGCGGATTCAAAAACCAGTCCGATGAGCAAGATCACAAGCAGCTTCAGCATGGACATTATTTAACCACGAAACACACGAAAAACACGACAGTTTTTTTGCCACTACAAATCCTGGTATCGGATCAGTTGAATGCCAAGTTTTTGAATTTGTTCTCTTGCGCGCGGGCTGACGAGGGCGTCGAATTCATGCCGGAATCGGTCGAGCGAAGGATGGGAATAAAGTTCGGAATCGCCGGGCGGCAATTCGGGAAGAAGTTTCAGAAGGTAATCCTCGTCCACCCGGCTGTCCTGCAACAGGCCAAACGTAATTTGCGCATGCCTGATATTTTTTTGCCGCAACGTCTGGCGCGCACGGCTGGAAAGATGCTCAAAGACCAAGGCGTGGGAGATCTTGTAAAACAGATGGCCGCGGGACATCCGGCGGCTGCGGGCCAGGCAATCACGCGTGAAACGAAAATGGCGGATACCGAGGCTGTCTGAATCCTCCATCAGAATCTTGAAAATGACCGGATGCAAATGAAGGTGCAAGTGCCCATTGACATGATCGAGCGGCAGGCCGGCCGCATGAAACCGGTCAAACTGGGCGTGAATTTCGGCGCGCAGTTGGTCGCGCAAACTTTTCTTGAAGAAATATTTCATCCCCACCGCAACGGGATTGTTTGAGAATTCGCCGCGGGCATTGGCCAGGCCCGGAATTTTGCCGCCCGGCAATGCGGCATGACCGTGAAGCAGGGTCAAATGCAGGCCAACGCCAAGCCGGGAGTTTTCCTTCGCCAGGGTCACCGCTTCGTCAAAGCCGGCTTCGTTGACCATCAGGCTGGCACTGGTCAAAATGCCCTCGCGATGGGCCCGGATGACGGCCTGGTTTACGGAGGAGGAGAGGCCAAAATCATCGGCATTGACAATCAGGCGGCGCATGGAATCAGCGGCCGCCATTTCACAAATTTCCATAATTTCCCGTCGCCGGGCCGAAGCAAAGCCGGAACCACGACTGAATGATGAGCGCCAATTTTTGCGGTCTGGACAGGCTGACCGGTTGCGCGCCAAAAACATCGAATTGCGCCCGCTCCAGTTTTTTTAACAACCGCCAATAAACCATTCCCATTAGCTCGGCGGCGACCATCGCTTTGCGGTCCCCGGAAGGCAGGGAGGTTTGCGCGGCCGAGTAATATTCCTTTGCCCGGGCGGCAACGCTTTGAGCCAGATCTCGGAAATTGGCGGAATAGCGTCCTTCAAGAATTTCATTCTCACTCACATTAAATTTCCTCAGTTCATTTTGCGGCAGATAAATCCGGCCGCGCCGGGCGTCGGTTTTGACATCCCGCAAAATATTGGTGAGCTGAAGGGCTTTGCCCAGGGAAACGGCGTAATCACGCGTCTGGGGCTGCTGATAACCGAAAATCTGGATGCTCAGAAGCCCGACGACTGACGCCACGCGATAACAGTAAAGTTCCAATTCCTCAAAATCTTCGTACCGTTTAATGTCCAGGTCCATTTCACAGCCCTGGATCAGCTCGTTGAACAGGTCGAACGGAAGCGAAAATGCATGGATAACGGGTTGAAGTTCGCGATTGACGGCAAATTGCGGCGGCTGATTTTCGCACGCGCGTTTGATGTCGGCGCGCCATTCCGCGAGCCTCCGGCGCCGGTCTTCAACGGGAGCGGAATCTTCGTCGGCGATATCATCCACTTCGCGGCAAAACGCGTAGAGGGCGGACATGGCGTCGCGTTTGGATTTTGGCAACAGGACGAAGGCGAGCGCAAGGTTGGAGGCGCTTTTGCGGGTGATCGCGCGGCTCTCCTGCATTCAGGACTTGGGTTGATCCGGAGAAGTTTCCGGCGTACGGATGGGAGGCAGCCCGCCGGTCTGTTCCAGGGTGGGGTTCATCATGCCCTGCCTGTGGGAATGGGGGCGGCGGTGTTTGTGGCGCCGCCGTGTCCGCCGAAAAAAGGCCACCCAAAAAAAGGCAACGAGCCCCGGAAGGACGATCGCGGCAATAACCAGCCAGACGCTATTGCCGGCGAAAAGGTCCGTATATATGGCTGACGACCAGAGTTTCATTCCAATGGAGCGGTGTCCGAAACCATATTAAGCCGTTGCATGCGGTAACGCAAGGCGTGGCGCGTCACCCTCAGGCGCTCGGCGGCCCGGCTCAGGCTGGCGTTGCTCTGGTCCAGCGCCTCGGTAATCAGTTCGCGCTCGATACGCGCCAGGGCGTCAATGAGCGATTCGTCGGGGCTCACCTGAAGAGCCTGGCCCCTTTGCAACCGGGCTTCGACTTGAAAATCCGGCAGGCTGGAGGGCTGGAGCTCGCCGGTCTTTTCCAGAATCAAAGCGCGTTCAATGGCATTGCGCAACTCCCGGATGTTGCCGGGCCAATGATGGGCCAGGAGCTTTTGGCGGGCCGCGCGGGAAATGGCGCGCACATTTTTGTTCATGGACGTCTGAAAGAGCTTCAGGAAATGCGTCGCCAGCACCACCACGTCTTCTTCGCGCTCGCGCAACGGCGGCAAATTCATCTGAACGACGTTTAGCCGGTGGTAGAGGTCCTCGCGGAATTGCCCCTCTTTAATCGCCGCAGCAATGTCGCGATTGGTCGCCGCCAGAAGGCGGACGTTGACGCGCAGTTCCTGCGTCCCGCCAACGCGGGTAAAACTGCCGTCCTCCAAAAAGCGCAGCAACTTCGCCTGCAGGGGTTTGCTCATGTCGGCGATTTCATCTAAAAAAATCGTGCCGCCGTTGGCCTCTTCCACCCGGCCGCTCTTTTGCCGGACCGCGCCGGTAAAAGCGCCGCGTTCGTGGCCGAACAATTCGCTTTCCAGGAGGGTTTCCGGAATGGCGGCACAGTTGATTCGGACATAATTCTGGTCTTTGCGCTGGCTCAGTGCGTGAAGCGCGCCGGCCACCAGTTCCTTGCCGGTGCCGCTCTCGCCCAGGATGAGCACCCGGGCGTCGGTTTGCGCCACGGTTTGAATCAGTTTGCGCAACTCGCGCATTCTTGCCGATTCGCCGACGATTTGCTCAATGGAAAAAGCCTGGTCGGCGCGCGATCGCAGGGCGGCATTTTCGCGCAGCAGGCGGTAACGTTCGGCGCAACGGGCGACGGCATGAAGCAATTCCTCGGGCGCGAACGGTTTGGACAAATAGTCAACCGCGCCCGCCTTAATGGCCTCGACGCCCAGTTTGGTCGTCGCATACGCGGTGAGCATGAGCACGGGCAAATCGGGTTTTTGGCCGTGCAATTTTTTCAGCAGATCGTATCCGCTCATGCCGCCCAGGCGGGCGTCCGTGATTACCATGAAAAATTCCTCGCGCGCCAGACATTCCATGGCTTCCTCGGCGGATTCGACGAGGCGCGCGGAATAACCTTCGTCGCTCAACACGGTTTCGAGCGAGCGGCGCATGTTCTTCTCGTCATCCACGACGAGCACTGGAGGAAGCGGCAAATTCATTTTCGCAAGTTCACAATCGCTTTGGCCGGAAAGGTTAGAATAAATTCCGCGCCTTTTCCAACCTCTGATTTGAGACGAATGCGGCCGTCGTAA
>JASHPN010000408.1 GCA_030038175.1 Verrucomicrobiia bacterium | reverse complement strand
TTCGGCGCGTTCATCAAAGAGCAGGGTGTGCAAAGGCTGTTTATCGGCAAACGGCTGATGGCAGGCTTCGCAGGCAGAGGCGCGGGACTGGATGTTCCATTCGTTCATGTGTTTGAAAATTACCATCTCAGGGCGGAGAGGTGAAGAGAGAAGAGTGCGGGGTATTCATCTCCACGTTTTTTGAAATAGACACCGGCGCCAAAGAACGCTTCAATGGGCATGGAATCAGAGGTTCCAACCATTTGTTGGGCAAAAAGAGTTGATGCAGATGCCGGCAATGCAAAACAGTGAAGGCGCTGATTCCATGATTCCCGCCGCCGATGGGGATTTGCGAGAGGCGCGAATCGTATTTTTGCTGTGTCTCCTGGCGGCAATTCACGTCTTTCTATTTTCCGCCGCCTTTCCATTTTTTAACAACGTGGATGAGGCCATGCATTTCGACCTGGTGTTGAAGTATGCGCACGGCGATGTGCCGCGCAAATTCGAAACGGTTTCCTCGGATTCTACGACTTATTTGGCGCTCATGCATTCCTACGTATATCTCCAGAAGGCGGATGAATTCCCCGGCGGCCGTTTGCCGCCGCCGCTTTGGACGCTGCCGCCAAAAATAGAACCGCAGGTTTTGGCCGTGCGAAGAACGTTCTGGCAAGCGCAGGATAATTACGAAGTTTTCCAGGCGCCATTGTATTACGTGCTTGCCGGCTTATGGTGGCATCTTGGACAGGGGTTTGGTTTCCACGATGGACGGTTGGTGTATTGGCTGCGCTTCTTGAACGTTGCCTTAATCATCGGCTTGGTTTGGCTGGGGTACGCGACGGCGCGGTTGGTCTTCCCGGAAAATAGATTCGTCAGATTGGGTGTTCCGGCGTTGCTGGCATTTATGCCGCAAAGCGCTTTTTATTCGGTCGGAAACGATATGCTGTCGGCGCTGTGCTTTGGGATAACGTTTATTTTCCTTCTCCGATGGTTGCGCGCGGAAAAGCCGGCCGTGGGACTGGGCGCGGCCACCGGCGCCGCCTTCGCGGCGGTTTATCTTGCAAAAACGGCCAATCTTCCCCTCCTGGCCGTGATCGCGGCGGTCATTGTGTTCAAGGCATGGCGGGATATTCGGCAGGGAACATTCCGCGAAGCACTGCCGGCATTGGCGGCATTCCTTTATTGCTCTGAGCCGCCGATTATTGGCTGGATCCTGTGGTGCAAGCGGCACTTCGGCGACGCCACGGGGTCGGTCATGAATACCCATTTCATGGGCTGGACTTTAAAGCCCTTCACGCAATGGTGGCATCATCCGATCTTTTCTGTCCATGGTTTTTGGACTTATTTATCGGGGCAATTCGGGACGTTTTGGCAGGGAGAATTTTGGTGGCATGGACTGCGTCTAAGCCTGCCCGGAACAGACAGCATCTACGCGCTGGTTTCACTCATGTTGGTTGCGGCGGCACTGCCCGCGTTGTCGCCGCAATCGTCCGGCGCTACGTCCCTCCAACGCGGTGCGCTGTGGCTGGGCCTGGTTTGCTTCGGAGCCGAACTGGGATTCTTTGCTTTGATGTCCATTGTCTATGATTTTCATGACAGCGTTAACCCATCCCGCCAGCATCCCTATTTCCAGGCCGGCAGGCTGCTCCTGGGGGCGCTGATTCCATTTCTGCTGCTTATCGTCTGCGGACTTTATCGCGCGTTCAATCGCTTTGGTCCCGGGGCCAAATGGGTCGCGCTCGGCCTCATGATTTTAACCATGGCGGCCGTCGAAATAGCCACAAACTGGCCCGCCTTTTCGAACGGCTATAATTGGTTTCACCTTCCGTAGTGTGGTGTCCCGGAAATAACTGGTTCATTCCTCCGCCATGACCGATTTCATTGCGTCGGACAGTTTGCCCAGATGCTGTTCAAGGGTGAACCGGCTCAAAAATGCAGAGCGCAACGGCTCGCTCAAATCCAGTCCGCTGAGCAGCCGAAGATTTTCCGCGATTTGGTTGGGCGATTTGATGTCCACCAGTCCCGGATAGTTATCGGGCAACATATCCGGGACCGCCCGCCAGCGCGTCGTGATGAGGGGCAGCCCATAGGCCATCGCTTCTGCCAGGCACGTGGGCTGGCCTTCCGCCGGATAATACGTGGGAAAACAAAAAATATCGGCATCGCGCAATTCCTGGTCCTTGCGATCGCCAAAAATAAATCCGACGAGTCTAACCGTGTCTTGAAGCCGGCGCTGGCGAATGAGATCGCGCAGTTCCTTTTCTTCCGCGGCGGACGCGAAAGTGCCGGCGACGGTGAAGCAAAAGCGCAAGGGCAGGTCCTGGTCCCGGGCCGCTTGATTGGCCAGGTCCACGCCCTCGACGGCGTCGAAGAGTCCCTTGTCGCGCGCGCAGGTGGCGATGAACAGGATATTGACGACTGGTACAGCCGAGCTTGCGGCCCTGGGCCCGGCGGCGAGCATGGCACGGACTGCGGCAGCGCGGGCGCGCCGGCGCGGCAGGACCGTATTGTCGAAGTCCGGGCAGGGATCAGGCACGCCATTGCCAATGACGGCAATTCGCCGGGGCATCAGTTTCTCGGCGTCACGGCGGCCAAACGCGGTAAGCACGATACTCAGGTCGGCATCTTTCATGAGCCGATAGGTCAAACTGCGGGTGCCGCCCTGCACGGCGGTTTCAAGCCATTTGGCGAGGCCGCCGCCATGCCAGTGAAAGATGATCGTTTTAAAAAACGGCCGGCAAAAGAACAGGATGAGCCAATCGCGATAGACGGCGACGGCCTTGCCGGGCGCCGGGACATAATAAAGATTTTTGACTCCGTAACGCCACCGGCACCAAATGGCCTGAAGACAATAAAAAAGAGACAGAAAAACCTTTCCCATTTGGAGCTCACCGACGTCTTCCATGGTTCTGGAAAACCGGGCGTCCACATGGTAACACTCAATGCCGTAACGATTGGGAGGCTGCCGCCGGACCGTTCGATGGCGCCGATCGCTGCCAAATTGCTCCAGCATGACCTTGACCGCCAGGCTCTGGCCGTGAACGGGCGGCGGGACGTGGGCGAAAACGAGCAATTTCATTGTGATTTGCGATTTACAATTTACGATTTAGGCAGGGGAGCACACGCGCCCTCGCGTGTCGCGGTGAACGCCCTTGTTCACCGCCTTGGCGCGCCATCGCGCCAGTTTCAACGCGCAATGGCGCGCGTTGTTCCGACTGCGAGGCGCAGCCGGCGGCACGCGAGGCGCGTGCGCTCCCTGCCCGTAAATCGTAAATCGTAAAGAAAGAATCGTAAACAATGAATGCTTTTCGCGTTTTAGGGACATTGCTGCAGGCCACCAGTTACGCTGAACTGACGGGGGACCTGCAGAAAAAGACGCGCGAACCGAAATCCTTTGCCGTGGATTTTACCAATACTCACATCGTCACCCTGCGCCGAACCGACGCGCGTTTTCGAGGGATCACCGGCGCCTTTGATTATTTCATTCCGGACGCGATGCCGCTGATCTGGTGCCTGAACCGGCAGGGGGCGAACCTGCGGGACCGCGTCTATGGCCCGACGTTCATGCGCGAGTGTATTTTGTCCAGCCCGCCGCCCTGGACGCATTATTTTTTGGGCGGTTCGGATGAGTGTGTATCACGGCTTAAGGAATTTTTTGGGCGGCGCAATCCGGCGATCCAAATCATCGGCGCGCGCAATGGTTATTTCAAAAAGGAACAGGAGGGGGAGATCGTTGCGGAAATCAACCGTTTGTCGCCGGATTTCATCTGGTTGGGATTGGGAACGCCCAAACAACAGGAATGGATCAATCAATACAAGGGCGACATCCGGCGCGGTATTTTGCTGGCGGTGGGCTTTGCGTTTGACGTCAACGCCGGCATGAAACCCGATGCCCCGGCCTGGATGCAGCGCGCGGGTTTGACCTGGCTGTTTCGGATGTGCTCAGAGCCGCGCCGCCTCGTCACGCGCTATTTCAAATATAACAGCCTGTTTTTATTTTATCTCTTTTGGGACGGCTTAAGAGGGCGTGCTTTTGGGCCGAATGAACGGTTGCGATAATTTAGCAGTTCAGCGCGACAGACACCGGAGCGCGGCCTTCAGGCCGCTTGAACGCTCGTTGCCAAAAGGACATCGAAGCGGCATAAATGCCGCGCTCCAATGGAGCGATTGGCAATCCACCCCGCGGGCGCGTTTAAAGGGTTTTCTATTTCGCTTTTCCCCAACCGCCTCCGCCGGAGCCTTTGCCGAACAGGGCTTTATCAATGGAAAACTTTCCAGCGCCGGCAAAGAACAGCGCGATGAAGCCAGCCAGATAGATGAAGGCCAGTTCTCCGGAATGCGCGGCCATGCCGACGGCCATTTTGTGAACCATGACGAAGGCGACGCCCATATCAATCGCCAGGACGAGCGCGCCGAATCGCGTCAATAGTCCCAAGGCCAGCAATAACGCGCCGGCCACTTCGGCGAAGGTCACCAGGCCCAGCCCCGGTTTCACGCCGATTCCCAGGGGATCGGGAAATTTTGTGGCGTAAACGCCAAAATTTTCCAGCTTATCCAGGCCGTGAATGAAAAACATTCCCAGACCCAGCCACAGCCGCAAGAGAAGCAGCGCGAAACTGGTGAGAGCCGAATCGTTTCCTGGAGCGAATATTTTTTTTAGCATATGATTTTTGGTTGAGGTTTGGGAGGAAAGCTTTCAGATCTTTCGGATCAATTCGGCGGCGTCAAAGCGGGCCTTGGACAGCGCGGCATATTTATCGCCCTCCGCCCGGTACCCCAGGGCGCAGGCGACGGCGGCGGAGTAACCGGCGTCCCGGAGACCCAAGACGCGATCGTATTCAGCCGGCACGATGCCTTCCATGGGACAGGCATCCACGCCCAGCACCGCGGCGCAAGTCATTAAATTTCCCAGCGCGATATAGACCTGCCGGGCGGCCCATTCATGCGACACTTTGCCGCGTGAACCGTGAACGATGTCCCCTACGGCCATGCCGCGATAAGCCGTGAGCGCCGCCGGCGGCATCTTGCGAACCTGCGCCAGGCGCTGAATCCAATTATCCACGTCGGCCTCGGTCATTTTGGTGCGGGCGGCCATGACGACATAATGCGAGCAGTCCACGACCTGCGGCTGGTTCCAGGAGTGCGCCAGCAATTCCGCGCGTTTTTCCAGGTCCGTCAGGATAACGAACCGGTACGGTTGCAGGCCGTAGGAAGTGGGAGTCAAAATGAGCGCGCGTTCCAGCGCCTGCCAGACGTCCGCAGGGATTTTTTTGTTGGCATCAAAGCGTTTGGTCGCGTAGCGCCATTCGAGCGCGCCCAACAACTCCTGTGTGCTCATTCCTGCCAAAATGCCATGGCCCCGGGAAAAAGCAACTGGTTCGAGCGATTGAATTTTATCGCATTGGGCTCCTTTCTGACCCATCATTTGCCGGTCCTCTTATGCGGCTCCAAACTGTTTTATTGTGGTGCCTTGTAATGGCGAGCTGCTTCGCTTTGCCGGGAACTGTATCGGCCCAACCGTCAAGTGAGACGGTCGTCAGGAGCTTTAAAGGAAAGGGAATTGTCCTCGAAATAAAACCGGACGCCATGGAAGTGGTAATCCGGCACGAGGCGATTTCCAACTACATGGACGCCATGACCATGCCGTTTAAAGTGAAAGTTCCGGGAATGCTGGCGGGCCTCAAACGCGGCGACCAGGTTTCTTTTCAACTCAACGTGGCGGCGGACGAGAGCTGGATATCCGATATTGTGAAGACCGGAGAAGTGCCGCTCGGCCCGGAAATTTCTCGCGAGCCTTCCGCCGCTCCACCGGCGGCCGGTTCAAAAATCTCGTTGTTGGATTACAAATTAACCAACGAACTCGGACAGGCGGTCAGCCTGAATGACTTTCGCGGACAGGCGATCGCCATCACGTTTTTTTACACGCGCTGTCCATTGCCGGACTATTGCCCGCGGCTTTCCCGCAATTTCCAGGAGGCCTCGCAGAAATTGGAACAAATGACGAACCTTCCCCCAAACTGGCATTTCATTTCGATTTCGTTCGATCCCCAATTCGATACGCCCGCCGTGTTGCGAAATTATGGTGAAAGCTATCATTACGATCCGGCACATTGGAGCTTCCTGACCGGGCCGGCGGACAAGATCGCCGAATTGGCCCACGCCGCGGGAGTTGAATACACGGCTGAAAATGGGACGATCAACCATAATTTCCGGACCTTGATCGTTGATCCCCGCTCTCATTTGCAAACGGTATTTCCCGTGAGCGGAGATTTATCGGACCAGATTGTCTCGGAAATGATCAAGGCCCTGACGACCGCCAATGGCCGATAAATTTAGTTTTGTTTGTTGGGGTTAGATCAAAAGCGGAATAATTGTTAGATCAAAAGCGGAATTTTTTTGGTTTTTGGCTTTATGCCTTGTAATTGGAATGGTTCTGGCTTGAGGATGTGTTTGTTCGAGGAAGGATACGGCTCTGCGGAAGCGCAACCGGAGCAGCCCCGAACCAGGAATTGAGTTCCTTGTCCCGGCCCGAGGTTCCAC
>JASHPN010000407.1 GCA_030038175.1 Verrucomicrobiia bacterium | reverse complement strand
GGGCGGCCGGTTCCTTCCTTCGAGGCGACGATCGTCCATGAGGGCATGGCGCCCGTGGCCAAAGGCGAAACCGGCCAACTGGCGGTGCGCGGTCCCGGAATGTTTTCCGGTTACCTGAATCCTCCGCGATTGCGCCGTGAAATTTTGCATGACGGCTGGTTTCTGACCGGCGACCTGGCCCATCGCGACAGCGGCGGACGCATCGTTCTTGACGGGCGAACTTCTTCGGTCATTCATGTGGCCGGCCACAAGGTGTTCCCGGAAGAAGTGGCCGCCGTGCTGGATTCGCATCCGGCGGTCCTGCGTTCAAGGGTCTTTGGGCGCCAGCATCCGCAATGGGGCGAAGCCGTCTATGCCGAGGCGCAATTGCGAAATGGAACCGGTGTGACGAGCGAAGAACTCGTGACCCATTGCCGGCGGCGATTATCGAGCCAAAAAGTGCCGGTAACGATTGATTTCGTTTCGGAAATCGCGACGACCTCCAGCGGGAAAGTGAGGCATGGGTGAAAGCGCGGCGGAGCCGCAATCAAAGAAGATGGATGATAGAAGATTGAAGATGGCCGCCGGTCTTGTGTCGCGACGGTGTACCAATTGCAACCCATAATCTCGCAACGTCCTACAGTGAAGCGACCCCGCCTTTGCGGGGTCGCGCCCCGATAACATCGGCCGATGGCTTGGAATGGCGGACCATGAAGTTGGTTCATAGTGTTTATGCGCGTCGAATTTGGGAGATCGAGGCTCTCTCCATGAACCGCCATTGGAGCGCGCTCCCGCAAGAATCAGGACCGCTTCGGCGTCCCTTTAGCATCGGACGTTGAAGCGACCTGAAGGTCGCGCCCCGGTTCACGGCTTTGCGGCGCGAGTTTCCAGAAACTTCTTCCGCCATTCGGCTCGCGAGAATCGTTCGTGGCCGTTTCGGCCCAGCGAGTCAACAAACCACCACTCGCGCGGCACTTGCCAGCCGGGAAGCTTTTGCAGGAGAAATTGTTTTAGCTCATCCCTGACACAAGGGCGATGGGCACTGACACAGGCCACAATGAGGTCCACCCGGTCGGCGTTGGCGCTGGGCACGCCAAAAACCAGGCAATCGCCCACGGCCTCGTGCTCGCGCAGCGCCTGTTCAATCACTCCGGGCAACACTTTTCGTCCGGCGACATTGATATGATCGTCCACGCGCCCGCGCAGATAGACTCCGCCATTATTAATTTCGGCCATGTCACCGGTGCGGAAACGTCCGCCGCCAAGAGTTTCTTCCGCGTCGGGCCAATAGGTTTCGCCTACAGCGCGGCTTTGCACTCGCAGAAAACCATCGCCACCGACCTCCACTTCGACATTTTTAAGCGGTTTGCCAACGGACGCATCGCCGGCGCGCGGTTCATTGGCTGAATCGTAGGTAATGCCGCCACATTCGGTGCAGCCGTAAAAATTGTGGATCTTGACGCCGTGCTCGCTAAAAACGTCCTGTTCCAAAGTGGCCGGCAAAGGCGCGCCCGCGGAAATGGCCAGGCGAACATTGCGCAAAATGGCGCCGGCCTTATGCCAGGCATGCCACAACGCCGGGACGCCGGCCACAGTAAGGTTCCAATCCGCGTGAGTGGCGCACCGCAGAGCCACCGGCAAGGGCGAGGGAGCGAGGTACAGCGGGACGCCATACAGCAAGAGGGGCAGCACGAGATTGGAAAATCCGTAGGAATAGGCCATGGAAATCACGCCCAGGTTCGGCCAATCGGGACGCAATCCCATGGTCATGACAATGTTTTCAGCATCGGCCGCCAATTGATCCTCGGTAAAAGCCACCACGCGGCGCGCGCCGGTGCCGGCGGGCGTGATTTTGAGATGACAAATCGAGCCGGGCGGCGGAGGAATATGCGGGGGTGTCTGCTGAAGTTCAAGCGGACACACCGTTCTGCCCGACCGCCACGCTTTGAGGACAGTGATGACAAATTGGGGCGAATGGCCCTGAGGAAACACGATCGCCGGGGCGCCCGGCAAAGCGGGTTCGCTCTGCCCGTCCAATTGCGAGAAAGTCCATGATTGGCTGGAAGCCAAATCGCGCAGAGCGATCTCATTGCTCCTCTCCCTTACTACCTTCTGCCACCGTTCGTATAGCATCGGATGTTAAATCTAAGTAAAATATAAGTTGCCGGGTTGCAAGCTGTATTTTTAGCGGTTTTCGCCACATTTTTGGATTTATGTTTTGGCGGCAGCCCGTAACATGGTATGCCTTAATGACGACAATCATTGCTCCGTCGCTGCTGGCCGGCAATCATGCGGCCTTTGGCAAGGACGCCGTCCGCGCTTCAAAATCAGGCGCAGACTGGCTGCATTTGGACATCATGGACGGCCATTTTGTCCCGAACATTTCATTTGGCCCCCAGGTGGTAAAGGCGGTTCGGCCCCTGAGCAAACTCTTCTTTGATGTCCACCTGATGTGCAGCAAGCCGGAGATTTTGCTGGAACCCTTTGCCGGTGCGGGCGCGGACGAGATGATTATCCACGTTGAATTGGGAGAACGGGTTGAGGGCCTGATTTGGAAGATAAAAAAGCTCAATAAGAAAGTCGGATTGGCCGTTAACCCGCCCACGCCCATTTCCCTGGCACTGCCGTATCTTGAGAAAATTGACCTTTTGCTGGTAATGACCGTTAACCCCGGATTTGGCGGGCAGGAATTCATTCACGAATGCCTGCCCAAAATCCAACAGGCGGAAGCCTGGCGGCGCGCCAACGGATGGTCTTATCGCATCAGTGTGGACGGCGGAATCAACCATCAAACGGCGGCCGAATGCGCGCGGGCCGGGGCGGACACATTTGTGGCGGGCACGAGCCTGTTTGGCGCGCGCAGTTTAAAGGCTGCCGTCACGAAAATGCGCAAGGTTGCGGCCGCCAACGATCCGGCGATGGCGGATTTGAAGGTTTAACGCGTTTGATGTCTCGGACGCGCGCCTAAATTTGGAGGTCGAGGCTCTCCGTGAACCTATTATTCAGAGCCTCCTCACCCGCCTTCGCCAGGCTACGGCGCGGCAGGCGTCGGCTGCTGCGCAATTAAGAGAGCAGGCCCGATGGCGAGGATTCATAATTGAGCCGCCCGGTTATCCTTGCATCTCCGACGCTTGGCACAAAGAGTTCTCTATGCCAAACTTCGCCTGTGACACAAATCAAATTTGGAACCGATGGCTGGCGGGCGGTGATCGGGGAAGACTTCAATTTCGTCAATGTTGCCCGCGTTGCCCAGGCGGCGGCGGACTGCTGGAATTTTGAGATACACCATTCGAAGTCTGAACTTTTCGGGCGGCGGCGAAAGGTTATTGTGGGATTTGATCGCAGATTTTTTTCCGATCGTTTTGCCCAAATCAGCGCCGAAGTTCTGGCTGCAAACGGCTTTGAAGTCGTTCTGACGCCGGCGCCATCCCCTACCCCCGCCGTTTCCTTCGCCGTCAATGACCTCGGCGCGGTTGGGGGCGTGATGATCACAGCCAGCCACAATCCGCCGATTTTCAACGGGTTCAAACTCAAATCCTGGTATGGAGGCTCGAGCAGTCCGGAACAGTGCAAGGCAGTTGAACGCTTCATTGACAGAAACCGCGTTCGGCAGACCACCTGGAAAGAAGCCACTGACAGCGGGCAGATTTTGATTCAGGACCTGTGTCCGGCCCATTACCGCGCGCTGACAAAGCTCGTGAATTTCAAATTGATTGCCAAATCAAAACTGCGATTTGCCCATGACGCGTTGTTCGGCGTGGGAGCCGGCTGTTTCGAACATATTCTGGCCCGAACCACCTGCCGGGTCACGACGCTGAACGGGAAGCACGACGTTTTATTCGGCGGAATCAATCCGGAGCCCATCTTGCAGAATTACGGCCCAACGCAAAAATTTTTGCGGGCGCATCCGCACGACCTCTGCCTGGTCACCGACGGCGACGCCGACCGCGTGGGCGGCATGGACGGGCGGGGCAGTTACTTGACGACCCACCAGATCATCTGCCTCCTGTTGCGGCACTTTTTCATCAATCGCCGGCAAAACGGCCGGGTCGTCAAAGCGCTGACCACTACATCCATGGTTGACAAAATGTGCGCGGCGTACGGCTTGCCACTGGTGGAAACCGGTGTCGGTTTCAAATATATTTGCGCGGAAATGCTCAAGGGCGGCGTGCTGCTGGGCGCGGAAGAAAGCGGTGGAATTGGATTCCCCGGGCACATCCCGGAACGCGATGGCATCGCCGCCGGGCTGATGCTTTTGGAAATGCTGGCGATGGAGAAACGACCGATCAACGAGATAATTACCAGGCTCGAAAAACAATTCGGGCCGCATCGTTACGGCAGAATTGACATTCATTTTCCGCTGGAAAAGCGGGCGGCGCTGATGGAGTTTTTGGCGGCAAATCCCTCCGGCAGGCTCCTGGGCTCGCCGATTGACGGGATAAAAACCTTCGATGGCGTCAAATACATTGCCCGCGATTCATCGTGGCTCATGTTGCGCGGGTCGGGCACCGAACCGGTTTTGCGCATTTACGCGGAAGCAAAAACAGACGCCGCGGCGCAGAAACTATTGCGCCTTGGCGTCCGCCTTACTCGACTTCCTTAATGGCGGCCGCGCTGCCGGATCGCCGATCGGCTATTGGTTCCTCACCGTGATATTATTATCCACGGTATTCACGCCCTGCACGCCTTTGGCAATGTGTCCCGCCTGGTCTTTTTGATCCTGGGTGTCCACGAAGCCGCTCAATTGGCAGGTGCCCCGGTAAACATCCACATTGACATTGTCGAATTTATATTCGGAATTATTGCTCAATGAGTCACGGACCTGATGTTGCAGGGTTTTGTCGTCTATGTATTGGCCGGTGCTGCGGGAATTTTGGTTCCCGGCGCAACCCGTCAAAGTACCGACGGCCGCCGTGGTTAAGAGACCCGCGCAAAGGGCCATGCTGATAATCTTACTGGTGTTTTTCATTTTTTTCTCCCTTTTCCTTATTATGGTTTGTTTTCGTTCAAAAGCTAAGGCGAATGCCGGCGCGGCCAAGACCGAATCCGTCGGTTTTGGCGGCGGCGAGGTACCGGGCATCCACAAAAACACCAAAGTGCGGGACTGGCCGAAATTCCAGGCCGACTCCGCCTCCTCCGACGATCTGGTCTATACCTTGAAATTGATATCCGGCGCCGCCAAAAATATAAGGGGCCAATCCGGTATGGTCGATGGGAGCGCGCAAGATGATATTTCCGGTCGTGGTATCCACGAAACTATGACTCCAGGAAATCGCGTACGCATCGCCGCCAATTCCGACAAATCGGGTGAAAAAGTAATTGACGCCGGCGCCGCCGCCCCACCGGAGATTTTTCTTCGCGCGAAATCCATTATTAAAGTCGTATTCGTGCAACATTCCGGCGCCAAAGAGGTCAAAGGACAATTCACATGGATGATAACGCACGCCATCCCAGTAAGGCTCCGTTGCGGGAGGGGGCGGAGCGGTCTGGGCGGTTTCGGGCGCCGTATAATCCTGCGCCTGGACGCAGCAAACAAATCCAACGAGTCCCAAACCCAGCGTCAAAATCCCTTTTGCCATATTTATAATCTCCTTGCGCGCCCCCTTTAGCTCATCTCATGCCACCGCTCGAAAACACTCGAATTCGAAGAGCCTTTACGGGATTTTTTTAAAGAACGATTAAGCTTCGCTTGAATATTGTGCAATTCGCATGATCCTCACAAAATTCCTTGCGGCCCAATACGTGTTCCGGGCCGTGCATGGCCTCGCGGAAGCCGGTGGTTGGATTGATCGCCGGGCCGCCGCGGCCGGAGGCCTGCGCGATCGTGTTTTTGCAAACTGCAACTGTGACGGTTTTTATGAATTGCAAGTTGCATCAAAGGGAAACAGGAAAAATTGAGGCTCTTGGCAAAGATGACGATTTATGAACGGCATAAAGCCAGCTGTTGGGGTTAGATCAAAAGCGGAATAATTGTTAGATCAAAAGCGGAATTTTTTTGGTTTTTGGCTTTATGCCTTGTAATTGGAATGGTTCTGGCTTGAGGATGTGTTTGTTCGAGGAAGGATACGGCTCTGCGGAAGCGCAACCGGAGCAGCCCCGAACCAGGAATTGAGTTCCTTGTCCCGGCCCGAGGTTCCAC
>JASHPN010000406.1 GCA_030038175.1 Verrucomicrobiia bacterium | reverse complement strand
AAGACTGGCGGAGAGGGAGGGATTCGAACCCCCGTTGGCCGTTAAGCCAAAGCGGTTTTCAAGACCGCCGCGATAGACCACTCTGCCACCTCTCCACTTTGGCAGACCGGCTTGCCATCCCGCACAAAATCTTTCTCAGCTCGCTCTCGCGATGCCTGCAAGGTTGGCTTGCCGAGCCGTAGCACACTGGCCGTTTTCCGGACCAGCCCGCCTTCGCGCTTGGCGCTTCGGCGCGGCAGCCCCGCTTCCGCTACGCGTCAGCGAAGGCTGGCACGGCAGGAGGGACTTGAACCCCCAACCAACGGTTTTGGAGACCGCTACTCTACCAATTGAGCTACTGCCGTACGCGTTCCAGACCATCGGAAAATAGGGCTTGCCGAGCCGAACCACACGGGCCGCTTTCCGAACCAGCCCGCCTTCGCGCTTGGCGCTTCGGCGCGGCAGCTTTCGTCCTCGCTTCGCTGCAGGCGAAGGCTGGCCTGCCAGCCGTAGCTCCAACGCCACTCACAAACCACGTCTCTATACTGTTAATCCGGCAACCAAATTAATCTCAGCTCGCCCAAAGCGAAGGCTGGAGACGAAGAATTTCATTCTCCGCCTCCCAAATTCAAACCGTCTTACTTGACCACTTCAGTCACGCGCCCGGCGCCGATGGTGCGGCCACCTTCGCGAATGGCGAACCGCTGGCCTCTTTCCATGGCCACAGGCGCAATCAACTCGATCTCCACCGAAACGTTGTCGCCCGGCATCACCATTTCAACACCCTGGGGCAGCGTGACCGTCCCCGTTACGTCGGACGTGCGGAAATAAAATTGCGGACGATACTTCGTGAAAAACGGCGTATGACGGCCGCCTTCGTCCTTCGAGAGCACATAAACTTCCGCCTTGAATTTATTGTGCGGCGTGATCGAGCCAGGCTTGGCCAAAACCATGCCGCGCTCGACTTCTTCCTTGGTCGTGCCGCGCAACAGCACGCCGACGTTGTCACCGGCGGTCGCTTTGTCCAACAGTTTCCGGAACATTTCGATGTCCGTCGCCACCGTCTTGCGGGTGTCCCGCAGACCGACGATCTCGACTTCGGACATGCGCTCGAGGACGCCGCGTTCGACACGACCGGTCACCACGGTGCCGCGGCCTTCAATGGTGAACACGTCTTCGATGCACATCAGGAACGGCTTGTCCACTTCACGCGTGGGCAGCGGGATTTGCGCGTCGATTGCTTCCATCAGCTCCTGGATGGCTTTTTCGCCTTCGGGCTTGGCTTCGAGAGCGGCTTTGGCGCTGCCTTTGATGACAGAGGCTTTGTCGCCCGGAAACTGATATTTGCTCAGCAAATCGCGAACTTCCATTTCGACGAGGTCGAGCAACTCCTTGTCGTCCACCAGATCAACCTTGTTCAAGAAGACAACGATCGCCGGCACCCCGACCTGGCGGGCCAGGAGAATGTGCTCGCGGGTCTGGGGCATGGGGCCCTCGGAGGCGTCCACAACGAGAATCGCGCCGTCCATCTGGGCCGCGCCCGTAATCATGTTCTTGACGTAGTCCGCGTGGCCAGGGCAATCCACGTGAGCATAATGGCGCTTGTCACTCTGATATTCCACGTGAGAAACGGCAATGGTAACGGTTTTGGTTTCATCGCGCACCGTTCCGCCTTTGGTAATGTCCGCGTAGGAAATCGGAGTCGCCAGGCCTTTGCGCGCCTGCGTGGCGACAATGGCAGCGGTCAGAGTGGATTTGCCGTGGTCAATGTGTCCGATGGTGCCGACGTTGACGTGCGGTTTCGTTCGTTGAAATTGCTCTTTAGCCATATATTATTTTTCGTTGTGTTTTATCTGCAAATTGTCTGGAGCCCATGATCAGGATTGAACTGATGACCTCATCCTTACCAAGGATGTGCTCTACCAACTGAGCTACATGGGCGTCCCATAAATCATTTCGTTCAAGCCGGATATTGTAAACGACAAAAAACCGTTCCCCTTGGATTTTCTTGCAAAAACGTCAAGAGGCAACCGGCGATTTTGACTTTTTACCGACTACCGACGGATGACAAACTACGAAACATCGCCCAGGGTGTCAACAGGCAATTTTCTAATTTTTTCCACCTCCTGATCGTCGTGCTCGACATTGCCTTTTGGGGCCATTCATTTTAGAGTTTTTCGCAGTCAAAACCTGCGGCCCCCGGCGTCATGAACGGTCCCGGCCCATCATCGAGAAAAGCCCATGGATGAGGCGTTCCTTGCTGTTCATGCGCAAGATTGTCACGGCGCGGCCGGGACAGGCGCCCCGGGCATGGCGCCCGGATGGGTCGCAACGGCGGCGCGCATCAATTCCGCCATCGAGGGATAACCCGAATATCCCGGCGGAGGTTGAAACTGGCTGGCAGGAATTTTGTCGAAGGAAATATTCTGAAACGTTATCGTCGCGGACATCCCCTGTTCTTCAAAGGCGATTTTAATTGGGAAATTGTTCAAATCAGTTGCGTTCCACGCGGTGAATTCATGTGTGTCTCCATTGACGTTCACGGTGTATTTATTTTTGACGCAGGGATGGCCGTCCACCGTTTCTTCACCCAGTTTGGTCGTTTGCGTTATCGCAGCATTATTGGTGCCTCCCGCCGGACCGTCCGACGGCATGGAAACGTAGGAACTCAAATTCGGATAAATCACATAGAGATTTTTTTTATCCGCCGTCGTAATCGTGACAACGTCGTCCATGCCAAGCGCCTTCATATGCGCGGCGGCTCCCGGGGGAAGACTGGCACTGTCCACGTCGGCCATATTCATCTCGGTGCGGGAGTTCTCGTGATCGAACCACGTTTTGGTTTTGACGGTCATTGGGCCGTTCGGACCGGACATGGCGGTGATCATGGTGGCGGAATAGACGGGAGTCCCGGCAAACAATTTTTCCATGCCGTTGTCGGAGTTCGCCGGGCCGGCGCCGGGGCCTGGACCCACCTGGGCGAACAAGATAAAACCGGGGATGCTGACCGCCAGCAAAGCGAAAAAGGCTTTTTTCATACCAAAAAAAATGCCGCCGCCTGCCCGCAAAGACAAGATTTATTTCAAATAGTGAAAGTAAATGGGTTAAATCTTTGAAAGGTTAAATTCAAAGGTTGCGGCCGCTGCCCTCTTTTCGGCGATAGAATTTGCAGGCGACATCCTCGTCATCCCGATGGAATGCGGTGTTGCCAGGCAATTTACAAGATTAAATGGGTTTGATTTCAAAAACGGTACGCGGTGTTATGGCGGCCCAAATCTTGTGCAGCCCTTTATCAATGGACAATTTTGAAGGAACGATTTCGATCTGCGCTGCTTCGAGTATATGATCCGCACCCCTTTCCTGCGCGGAAATCCCCACGGCCAGAACGTAAGTGCCGGGATTGAGCGAGACGTCGGAAATGACAATTCGCATCAGATATCGTCCGGGCGCCAGACGCTCCAGCGCGTGTTCCTGATAAGTGGTTGCCCCGATCAATTCGGTGCCCGTCAGCGAAAAAATAGCATAACCAATCTCAGGATCTTCCAGAAGCATGGAAACTGAAAATTCCAATGAAAACTCCAGGGGCATTCCGTATTCATAACACCAGGCGGCAATACTTCCATTTTGCAGGCTTCGCAGGCGCAACAGACGGGCGGCGCCATTGCCTTCAAAACGCCGGGGCAATTGCGTCAGGTCTATCTCGCCGGAAATCTGTTTTGAGTGCTCGGAATAAGCCTTGATCACGTCGCGCGGCGCTCCGGTCATTTTCAATTGCCCTTCCACCAGGTAAAAACATTTGGAACATAGCCGTGCGATCGCGTCCATGTTGTGGCTGACAAACAGGACGGTGCGTCCGCTTTGGCCAACCTGCTGCATCTTGCCAAGGCATTTCTTCTGGAAGGCGGCGTCGCCCACCGCCAGCACTTCGTCCACCACGAGAATTTCCGGTTCCAGATGGGCGGCCACGGCAAAGGCCAGCCGCATGTACATGCCGCTGGAGTAATGTTTGACCGGCGTATCGAGAAATTTTTCCACTTCGGCAAAGGCGATGATTTCGTCGAATTTCTTTCTGATTTCCGCGCGGGTCATGCCCAAAACGGCCCCATTTAGAAAAATATTTTCACGCCCGGTCAGTTCGGGATGAAAACCGGTGCCCACTTCCAGGAGGCTGGCGACGCGGCCTTCGAGTTCAATCTGGCCTTCGCTCGGCTCGGTAATGCGGCTTAACAATTTAAGGAGGGTGGATTTGCCGGCGCCGTTGCGGCCGATGATGCCTACCGCTTCGCCCTGCTGGATTTCGAACCCGACGTTTTTGAGCGCCCAAAATTCTTCGCGGGCATCATTTTGACCCTGGGCGCGGGGTTTAAACAACGCCTTGAATTTATAGGCCAGAACGTCGCGCAAGGCCACGTAACGATGCCGTCCGCCCCCCGGCTGGTGGCGGAGGACATATTTTTTACCGAGATTTTCGACGGTAATGGCAGAGTTCATCTCGAAGCGGCTTCGCGAGTAGAAAATTAGGATGGTGAAAATAAAACTCAAGCTTTCTATTGAACGATTTAACCTTTTTAACTTTTTTAACCTTTTGACCCTCCAGGAATCAAAGTTCCTTTTCACGGGCCATTGTTTTTGTTTTCCTTCGGGGGGATGAATCAAAAATTTCGGACGCTGCTGATCCTGGGCCGCGTGTCCAATCTGCCGACGGTCTGGTCAAATTGCCTGGCCGGCTGGTGGCTTTCCGGTGGCGGAAGTTTTTGGAAATTGGCCCTGCTGTTGTCCGGAACGAGCGCCCTTTACACCGGAGGGATGTTCTTAAACGACGCCTTTGACGTTGATTTCGACCGCCAGCGGCGTCCGACCCGGCCGATTCCCAGCGGCGCCATTACCGAAGAGTGGGTGTGGATTTACGGCTGGGGCTGGATGGCCCTGGGGATTTTACTATTGATCCTTTGCGGAAAATGGACGGGCCTCTTCGCGGTGGCGCTGGCGGTTTGCATTGTCGTTTACGACGCGGCGCACAAGGTTTTCACGGCGTCCCCATGGCTTATGGGATTGTGCCGGTTTTGGGTCTATGTGATTGCGGGAACCACCGGTGCAGCCGGTTACAATGGCTGGCCCATTTGGTGCGGGGTCGCGCTGGCCTTTTATATCGTTGGCCTCAGTTACGTCGCCCGCCGTGAAAGTGTGGGCGGCCCGGTGCCGTACTGGCCGTTGGTCTTTTTGGCGGTGCCGATTCTGCTGGCATTGCTCATTGACCAAAACGAAGCGCGGCGATCGGCCGTTTTCATGTCGGTTATCCTTTTCCTGTGGATTGCGCGGTCGGTACGAACCATTTTTTTTGGCGGCGAAATTGTCGTGGTGCGAATTGTTTCGGGTTTGCTGGCAGGCATCGTCCTTGTGGACTGGCTGGCGGTCGCGCCCGGGTGCCCGATACCCTTGTGCGTGATTTTTACGCTGCTATTCATTGTAACGCTCATCCTTCAGCGGTTTATTCCGGCCACGTGAAGAAGTGGCGGCGGGCCTCCGGCCTGCCGCCACCATAATTGCCATTGCCTGTCTTTGTTTTATGCCGTAAATTGCGACCCCAGGAATCGTTATTATGTATGTTTCAAAGAAAACCGATTACGCTTTGCGCGCGTTGTTCACGCTGGTGGAACATTACAACGGCACGCCCATTCCCATTCGCGAACTGGCACGCCGCAATGACATCCCCAAACGGTTCCTCGAGCAAATTATGCTCGCCCTCAAGGCGCAGGGATGGGTGAAGAGCCTGGCCGGAATCCGCGGCGGTTATGTGCTGGCCAAAAACCCCGCCAAAATCACCATGGGCGAGGTGGTCCGGCACTTTGATGGCATTTTAGCCCCGATTGAATGTGTTTCTCTCTCGGGCTACAAACGCTGTTCCCAGGAGCCGGTTTGCCGGTTTCGACGGGTTTTTTTAGATATCAGAAATTATGTCACCGCCGTCATGGACCGTTCCACGCTGTCGGAGGTGGCCCGGGGAGAGCCGGTTTCGAAACACGAGGTTTGGGCCGGTTTTATCGAGGGAGAAGGCATTTAATGGCCGGGAGCACCGATCTAAATTGCTTGATCTTTGGACACTTGAGGTTCTCGAACGCTGGGCGCGTTCGAGCACACGCGAGGGCGCGTATGCTCCCGGATTAAAAAATCTCAAAAAAAGTTTGACAATGAGCCCGATGCAATTAAAATACGACTAAAATAGTAGTATTTAATGCCTGTGCCACAAACAATCACATTCGGCGCCCCGGCGGAGACCACAAATCCCAACGCCGCCCGGCGCGCGATTTCTGAATTTCTCGCGCCCCTGGAAAAGATCGCGGCGCAATCCGCCAACCTCGTGGCCCAGCACGGCCCGCGTTTCAAAATCGGCGCGGAGGTGTATCAGTTGCCGCGCTATGTGTTGGTGGGACCTGAAGGCGGGGACGTGCCGATTCATCTTGGTATTTTTGCCGGCATCCATGGCGACGAAGCGGAAGGTGCTTACGCCCTGGTTCAATTTATCAGGATTTTGGAGGCCAAACCCGAATTGGCCGCCGGTTATTGCCTGTCGTTTTATCCGATTTGCAATACGACGGGTTTTGAGGATGGCACGCGCTTTTCCCGAAGCGGAAGAGATTTAAACCGTGAATTTTGGAAGAATTCGGCCGAGCCGGAAGTTCGGTTTCTGCAATCCGAGCTCCTTTCCCGTTCGTTTCAGGGAATCATCTCGCTGCATACCGATGACACCAGCCTGGGTTTTTACGGGTATGCGCGCGGCGCGACGCTGACCAGGCACCTGTTGAAACCCGCGCTGGAAGCGGCGGAAAAGATTCTCGGCCGCGATACGCGACCAATCATAGATGGTTTTCCCGCGCGCGATGGCATTATTTACGATGCCTACGACGGGATGCTCAGTTGCGCGCCGCCCAAAGCGCGGCGGCGGCCGTTTGAAATTGTTCTTGAGACACCGGCCGCTCCGCCGGCGTACTTGAAGGAAGCGGCATTTATCGCGGCGCTGCAAACGATTTTGACCGAATACCGCAAGTTCATGGCTTATGCGCCCAATTTGTAAAACGTTATGCTATGCTTGAATAATACAACCCACATGGCTATTTTAACTGTTCATTTATGGAAGAATCGCCCGTAAAATTATCTCGCAACGAGGATCTTAAAAGCGCCACGCCGACGCTGGCCGGCACTATTGCCGCCTCCCTGGCCGATCCTAATTCGGACTGTTTTTCCCAGGATGACTATGAGTTTTTGAAATTTCACGGTGTTTACCAGCAGGACGACCGTGACCTGCGCAAAACCGCGAAAAAATACATCATGATGGTGCGCACGTGTGTCCCGGGCGGCATCCTGACCCCGGCGCAATGGATCGCCTTCGATAATTTGTCGGGGCAATACGGGAACAACACCCTTCGAATCACCACGCGCCAGACCATCCAGTTTCATGGCATCTTGAAAGCCAATGTCCGGGCTCTGATCAAAGGACTCAATGAATCGCTGGTTTCAACCATTGCCGCGTGCGGCGACATCAAACGCAATGTCATGGCTCCGCCCACGCCCGCTTATACTCTGACCCGCGCCAATGTGATCGAAGACTGCCGGCGCGTCCAGGAGGCGCTCAGCCCACGCACACGCGCCTACCACGCCATTTGGATTGATGGCGTGCAGCTCAATCCGGACGATCCGGAGAACAAGAATTTCGTGGATCCCCTCTACGGCAAAAACTATTTGCCGCGCAAATTCAAAGTCGCGTTCGCCATTCCACCGGTCAATGACATTGATGTTTTGAGCAATTGCCTCGGCTTTATCGCCATTGTGGATGACGGGGAGTTATTGGGCTACAACGTGGCCGTGGGCGGCGGACTGGGCCGCAGCCATGGCAATAATCAAACCTATCCCCGTCTGGCGGATGTCCTCGGATTTGTGAATCGCGACCAGCTCGAGGACGTGGCGAGAGCCGTACTGACCATTCACCGCGATTTCGGCGATCGTTCCGACCGCAAACACGCGCGTTTGAAATACATCATTGCCGAACGCGGCATGGATTGGACGCGCGCCGAAATTGAAAAGCGGGCGGGCCTCAAATTGGAACCGCCCAAACCCTACATTTTTACGACCTCGGGCGACCTCTACGGCTGGCGCCAGGCGGTGGACGGAAAATGGTTCCTGACCATATTTGTTGAAACCGGGCGCGTCAAGGACGTGGAAGGGCGCCGGCTCAAAACGGCCTTGCGTCAGGTTGCCGAAAGGTTCTCGCAAATCGAATTTCGCCTCTCGCCCAATCAGAATCTCATTCTCGCCAATATCGCCGAGGAGGACCGGGACGCCATTGATGAGGTGCTCACGGAACACGGCGTGAATACCGCCCGCCGCCAGGCCGGCGCCATTCGCGCAGCCGCGATGGCCTGTCCAGCGCTGCCGACCTGCGGCCTCGCGCTCGCGGAGTCTGAACGCATGTTGCCCGGCCTGGTTACCCGCATCGAAAAACTGTGCGAAGAAGTGGGCCTGGCCGGCGAGGAAATTATTATTCGCTCCACGGGCTGCCCCAATGGCTGCGCCCGGCCCTACACGGCCGAAATCGCTTTTGTCGGCAAAGCACCGGGGCGCTACCAGGTTTGGCTCGGCGGCAATCTCGCCGGCACGCGCCTGGCCCGTCCGTGGAAGGAAATGGTGAAGGAAACTGAAATTGAAAGCGAGCTGCGCCCGGTCCTGACGCGCTACGAACGGGAACGCTTCAACCGCGAAACCTTTGGCGATTGGGCCGCCCGCGTGCTGTTGTGCGAAACGGCGTCAGGGTTTTCGATTTGAATTGACGGTGACACGTTTTTGGTGTCTATTAGGTTCGTGACCGAAGTGACTTCAAAACAATTGCACGAGCAAACCGGCGCGGTGCTGGACATGGTAAAGCGCGGGCAGCGGGTGCGGGTGATTCGGAATGGCAAGCCCGATGCTGTTCTTGTGCCACCAAACGAAACTGTGGATCCGTCGTGGGATGAAATCATGGCCGAAGTTTGGGAGGCGGCTGAGAAATCCAGGGCGGCAGGAACTCCAGTCCGGCCAAATCCAGTTTTACGAGAGCGGATGAAACGAAACTTTGCCCTTCGCGTTAAACGGAATGCTCGCCTACGCTGACACTTCTGCACTCGTCGCGTACTTTTACCCGAACGATATTTTTACAATTCCGGTGATGAAAGCGGCGCAACGTGAAGCGCCGGATTTTGTTTATTGGTCGTTTCTCCGTTTTGAGTTGCGCCATGTTTTACGAATGCTGCGCGGCAATTCGGACGGGGAAATTGGGTGGCGGGCGCTGCGTGCGGCTGAGAGAACGTCTTCACGCCTCCGCTGGCAGAGTGAGCTGACGGTGGACAAAGTGCTGGACGCCGCTGAAGAATTGAGTGCGGAAAAAGCGTTGGAAGCGGATGCCGGAAGCAGCGATATTCTTCATGTCGTGGCCGCGCGGCGCATTTTTTTGATTTCCGGGCTGGATGAATTTTGGACTTGCGACAAGGCTCAAGCAGTTTTGGCAAAATTATCCGGATTAAGGACGCGGTTAATTGAGGCAAGATAAGCCGGCGTCAAATGTGAATCGTTCGCTCGTCAATTGCGCGCGCCATTCCTGGCGCGTTCTCCGGCCGCTTCCAGGGCGGCAAATCGTTTTTGGAACTGATCCAATTGGCCTTCGGCGCGGCGAATGTAAGTGCGGACCAATTCGTTCGTTTCGCTGTCGCATGGCCTCGCCATGTCATGTACCAATTTGAGAACGTCAATATGGTCGTGAATCAAGGAAACCAAATCTGCCCGAAATCTTAAATGCGTTTCCGTAACCGAGTCGGCAAACGCTTGTAGGTGTTTTGATGCGTCCGGCGCCTTCGCGTTTGTCTGTTCCAGGGCCTGCACCCGCGCTTCCAGGGCAATCATGCGATTCTCCAGCGCCACCGACAGATCCGCCGGCGCGGCGGCGGCGGCGCCATCGCGGGCGAGGCCGACCGCTTCCGCCGCGGCGCCGGGCTGGCCGCCGCGACTTTCCTCCCGCGCGCCGTCGGCGCTCAATATTTTTCTCAGGATTCTGTCATTTCCAAAAAAAAGTTTAATCCAGATGTTTAACCACCGAAAAAACAATGCTTCCACGATTTTTCCTTGTGTTTCAATTGTAAATCCTCAAAGCCGGAGGAAAATCTTCCGGCGATACAAAAAATGCGCGAGCCAGAAAAACAGGGCGATGCCCACCAGGCACACGACCACGTTTCCAAAACCCTGCGCCACGTGCGCGTTCAAATAGTCCTCCACCGGGCCGCCGGCGAGACGATAGGCCAGTTTGTGGTAACCTTCTCCGCCGAGAAAATTGCTGATGATATAAAGCGTCAGGGGATTCATTCCCACCCAAACGAATGGCTGGCACCACAACCGCCATTTTTTTATGTCCACGATCCAATAGAAAATTCCCAACAGGATGGAGCTGTAACCGGCCGCGACCAGGACATAGGAAGAGGTCCAGACTTTTTTGATGATGGGAAATTGCGTGCCCCACACGAATCCGATGATCAGGCCGCAAACGCCCATGGCCAGCAGCCAAAACATCTTTCGTTCATCCGGCACAGATTTGTTGCTCAGCAACAGGCCGGCAAAAATGCCGAACAATCCCGTGGCGATGGCCGGGATGGTGCTCAGGATTCCCTCCGGGTCCCAGAACACGTTGTAGAGGCGTCCGGGCAGGTGCGCGAAATCGAAATGATTGCAGACGTTATAGCCCATGTCGTATTTGCCTTTGACCCTGTTCGTCGTGGCAAAATACATCTGCCTCGCCGCCGCCCAGACGGGGCTGTCTTTGATGGCGGAAGGATTATTGCTTACGGAATTGATGTCCCGAAATTCCGCGGCCAGTTGTCCTTTGCCCGACTGCTGCGCCTGCGCCGCCAGCTCGTCCTGGCCCAAATGAATGTCGCGGATGGGGATAAACCTCATCATCCCCCAGTAGCCCAGCAGTAACGCAATAACGACGGCGGCCAGCGCCCGGGGCGGCAGGAAGCAGAACAGCAGCCCGCCGAAAAAGTAGCACAGGGCAATGCGATTGAGCACGCCCATCAGCCGCAGGTCCGGCCACGGATTTGTAAAACCGCCGGAATAAATTAGGGCCAGGACAAACAGCAAAATGGAACGGCGCACGATGCGTTTGACCGCGGCGCCGCGTCCTTCCCGCTCGATGATTTTGCCGAGCGAATAGACCGTCGAAACGCCCATCATGAAAACAAACAACGGAAAAATCAGGTCGTAAAAATGGAATCCCTGCCACAGGCAATGTGAAAGCTGCGTTTGGAGAAATTGGGTCGGCGCGCAATGCCCGAGTTTGTTGAGCGCATAGACCAGCGAGTCCGCGCCCAGGATCCAGAACATGTCGAATCCCCGCAACGCGTCCAGAGACATGAGACGTTGCGATTCCACACCCATTGGCCGTTGCGACGCTGCTGTGGCGTCGGATTTGGGCGCTGCGGTTTCAGGCATGGCCCGCCAGATTTCATTTACCGCCGCGATTTGTCCAGAAAAAAAACAAGGCATGTTGGGGTTAGATCAAAAGCGGAATAATTGTTAGATCAAAAGCGGAATTTTTTTGGTTTTTGGCTTTATGCCTTGTAATTGGAATGGTTCTGGCTTGAGGATGTGTTTGTTCGAGGAAGGATACGGCTCTGCGGAAGCGCAACCGGAGCAGCCCCGAACCAGGAATTGAGTTCCTTGTCCCGGCCCGAGGTTCCAC
>JASHPN010000405.1 GCA_030038175.1 Verrucomicrobiia bacterium | reverse complement strand
AGGCAAAAGCACAACCATGCGCATTTTGTCCTGTTTCATGCCGGCCACGAGCGGGAGCGCCTGGGTGGCCGGATTTGACGTCTTCCATCAGTCGGACGAGGTGCGGCGGCGAATCGGTTACATGCCGGAAAATAATCCGTTGTATCCCGAAATGCGGGTGCGCGAATATTTGAAATTCCGCGCGCGGATCAAGGGGCTGGGGTGGCGGCGATCGCGCCAGCGGGTGAACACGGTGATGGAGCAATGCGGCCTGACCGACGTCAGCCGCCGCGTGATTGGGCAATTATCAAAAGGTTATCGCCAGCGGGTGGGCCTGGCGGACGCCCTGGCGCATGAACCGGAACTGATCATTTTGGACGAGCCGACCATCGGGCTGGATCCGCATCAGATTCGCTCGGTTCGGCAGCTAATCAGGGGCTTGGCCGGCAAACACACCGTCCTGATTTCGACTCACATTTTGCCGGAGGCCGAGATGATGTGCAATCGCGTGGTCATCATGTATGACGGAAAAATTTTGGCCGCCGACACGCCGGAAAATCTGCAAAAGCTCACCGTCAGTAACACCCAAATCGTCGCGGAAATCGCCGCGCCCGCCGCCGAATTGCAGGAAACGTTTTCTCGAATGCCGGGGATCGAGTCGGTCACCGTGGCGGCCAGCGACGGCGAGTTTCAACGATGCACGTTCCTGCCGCAGAACGGCTATGATTTGCGCGCGGCGATTTTTTCCCTCGCGCTCGAACGGCGATGGGTCGTGCGCGAGCTGACCCGCAACCGCCATTCCCTCGAAGACATTTACGTGCAAATCACCAGGCCGGACGAAGAGGAATGATCCGGCCATGAGAATTTATTTGACATTGTTGCGGCGTGAACTGGCCGGGTTCTTTGTGTCCATCACGGGCTACGTTATTATCGCCGCGGTGACGCTGCTGATCGGGCTGGGGTTTGCCACTTTAATCACCATGTTGATGTCCCCGGGAACCGATGCCCAGCTCAAGCCGGTGACGGAATTGTTTTATGACAGTTTGGTTTTCTGGTTCATCATCCTGTTGATTTCCCCCGTCATCACGATGCGCCTGTTTGCCCTCGAAAAATTTACCGGCACGTATGAAACCCTGATGACCACGCCCGTCAAGGATATCCAGGTGGTCGCGGCCAAGTTCAGCGCCGCGATCATTTTCTATATGGTCATGTGGCTTCCCCTCCTGGCGTGTATCTTCATCGTCGGCCATTTTGCAAAACAGGGGTCCCTGGATCCGGGAACGGTGTGCGGGACCTACTTGGGAATTTTTCTGATTGGCTGTTTGTTTTTATCGCTGGGCTGCTTTGCCTCATCTTTGACCCGCAACCAGATGGTCGCCGCCATGGTGAGCTTCGTCCTGGGCATCACCTTGTTTTCGCTGAGTTTTTTGGCCAGGGCCATTCAAACGCCGGTGGGATGGAAGGCCCAGGTCATCTCTTCCTTCGCGATGTTCGACCAGATGGACAACTTTGCCCGGGGCATGGTGGATGTGCGTACAATCATCTTTTATGTGACCCTGACCTTCCTCTTTTTGTTCCTCACGTTGAGGATCCTGGAAGGCCGGAGATGGAAATGAGGAAAACCCGCCATGGCCGCTGAGTCAAAGACAAGTTTTTCAACGTCGCGCCGCTGGGCCATCGGCCTGGACGTCGTCGTGCGAACGATTGTCGTTGTGGCTGTTGTGGTCATGGCGAACTATCTGGGCGTTAGTTTTTCCCGCCAGTTCTTTCTCAGTTCGCAGACGCGCATTCACCTCTCGCCCCGCACCGTGAGTGTTTTGCAATCACTGACCAATCACGTGGATGTTACCGTTTATTACGATAAAGACGACGGGCTTTATACCACCATCATGGCTCTGCTGAAAGAATATCACAGAATCGATCCCCGCATTCAGGTCAAGGCCGTGGATTATATCCGCGATCCCGGTGAAGCGGCGCAGATCGCAAATAAATATCACCTGGTAGCGTCGGACAAGAATACGATTATTTTCGACGGTGGCGGAAAGATCAAGGTTGCGCCGGGCGAAAGGCTGGCCGAATACGGGCCGGTGGGCATGAAAGATAAGAAAATTGAGTTTCGTCCGGTAGCCTTTGATGGTGAAAAAATGTTTACCTCGATGTTAATGGCCGTGACAACATCCAGGCCATTTATGGCTTATTTTTTGCAGGGTGACGGCGAGCCCTCATTGGCCGACTCCTCCAGCGCCGGCTATTTAAAATTTGGTGCCATTTTAGAGGAGGATTACATCGAGATTAATCCGTTAAGCCTGTTGGGGAGCAGAGACGTGCCGCGGGATTGTGATTTGCTCATTATTGCCGGCCCCACTCAACCGTTTTCTTCCGATGAACTTTCAAAAATTGACAATTACCTGTCAGGAGGGGGCCGGTTGCTGGCGCTGTTCGCGCCGGACTATGGCACGCAAAATCACGTTTCCAGCGGCCTGGAAGACCTTTTGGCGGAGCATTGGGGCGTCAACGTGGGCATTGGCTATGTGACTGACCCTGACAATAGTGCGACCCATGATGGCTCGCTCGTGAGTGTTCCGATGACTTCCCAGCATCCTGCGGTCAATTCTCTGGCTGGGTCATCGCTCTTGATGGCGTTGCCTCGTCCAATAACCCGCATCAACAATCCGGACGCCCCGAACGATTCCCTGACCGTCTCCGCTTTGGCAACGTCGAGCGAAGATTCGACGCTTTCGACCAAGCCCGGATTTCCACCCCAGCCTTTCGCGCTCATCGCCGCTGTGGAACAAAATCCGGTGAAGGGCATCGCCAATGCCAACGGAAACACCCGCATCATCGTGGTGGGCGACTCCTTGTTTCTGGACAATGACATTATCCTGGATCGGCCGGTCAATGGCGATTTCGCCAGTTCCGCCGCCAATTGGCTGCTTGACCGCCCCACGCTTCTCAACGGCATTGGCCCCCAACCGGTCTCGTATTTTCACCTGGTCATGACCCAAAAGCAGATTCGCAATGTGCGCTGGCTTTTGCTGGGGGCGCTGCCGGGGGCCGTGATGGCCGTGGGCGGCCTCGTTTGGCTGAGGCGAAGGAAGTAGCGGATCATGAACCCGAAACATACGCTTACTTGGCTCGCCGTTGCCCTCGCATTGTTCGCGTTTATCGTCGCCTGGCGCTTTTTTCAACGGCCTGCGGCCGCGCTGCCGTCGGGAGTTTTGCCCGGATTGCAGCCGGCCGCTGTTACCTCCATCCAGCTCAGTCCCAACAACGCGCCTGAAATCTCCGTCGTCCGAACCAACGGCAACTGGGTGATGACCGAACCGGTCGTGTATCCGGCGCAAAAGACCTCAATTGACGCGCTGCTCGGCGCGCTGCAAAAACTGAAACCGGCCATCGTGATCAGTCCGTCGGACCTGAGCCAAAGCCACAATCCCAATTCCGAATACGGATTCAACTCACCCCAGCTATCGTTGGCGGTTCAATCCGGCGATGAACGGTCGGAAATTCTCGTCGGAAGCAAAACCGCGCCCGGCGACCAGGTTTTTGTGCGAGTCGTGGGGCGGGAAGGCGTGTTTGTGACCGATACCGCCTGGCTGAAATTGATTCCCGGCTCCCCGGACGACTGGCGCGACAGCTCGCTCGCAGGTTTGGAGGACGGCTGCGACTCGATCATCATTACCAACGGCGCCAAAGTGATTGAGCTGCATTGCGACCCCACGAATCATCTCTGGCAAATGACGCGGCCGCTTCCTTCGCGCGCCAATGGCAATTACATCACGTCCGCCTTGCAACAATTGCAGGCGGCCCGCGTTTCGCAGTTCGTCACCGACAACTCCAACGCTGATTTGTCCGCCTTCGGACTTCAGCCCGCCAATCTGAATCTCTGGCTGGGTCGCGGCTCCAACTGCATGGCTGCCCTGGACCTGGGCAAAAGCTCCACCAATGATCCTTCGCAACTGTTTGCCAGGCGCGACGGCTGGAATACCATTGTCACCACGGCCAAAACACCCCTGGCTCCCTGGTATGGTGATTTCAATGCCTTCCGCGACCCGTATTTGCTCGAACTCACCGCGCCGGTCACCGGGATCGAAATGATCGGCCCGGACACAAATCACTTCGTCCTTCAACGCCAGGCGGCCAATCGTTGGGAAATCGAGGGCGAAAAATTCCCCGTGGACCCGGACAGTGTCCAATCCCTGATTCGGGCGCTCGCCGCCTTGCGCGTTTCACAATTTGTGAAAAATGTTGTAACGCCGGCGGATTTGCCCGCGTATGGATTGACCAACCCCGTCCGCCAAATCATTCTGAGCTCGGCGTCCGGCGATACCAATGCGGTCATTGCCCATCTGCTCTTTGGACAGATGGGAACCAATGAAGTCTTCGTCCAGCGCACGGATGAGGATTTCATTTACGGCATCACTCCTGATGATTTTTCCACGGTCGTGACCGCCGATGGCAACGTGCTGGACGGCCGGCCCTGGGAGTTTCGCGACCGCCGCATCTGGAACTTCCCGGAAAATGACGTAGTGCAAATCACGGTTCGCCAAAATGGCAGGATGCGGCAGATGAATCGTACCGGCCCCAACAAGTGGTCGCTGGCCGCAGGTTCGCAAGGGATCATCAACCCGCCGGCCATCGAAGAAGCGGCCCATCAACTCGGTATCTTGACGGCGGTGGCGTGGATATCCCCCAACGTCACCAATCCGGCGATATTCGGTTTGAAGCCCGGCAATCTTTCGGTCACGGTCACTCTTAAAAACGGCCAGTCTATGAGCTTGGATTTTGGCGCGCAGAATGGCAACACTGCCCTGGCGGCGGTGACCCTGGATGGCCGCCGCTGGGCCTTTGTTTTCTCGCCGCAGATCTTTGAGTCCTTGATCGCTCCTTATCTCACCATCCCATCGAGTGCGCCCTGACAGGGCGGAACGATTAGGAGTGAATTTTAACGCTGTTTCTGTGACACTACGCCAACTTTTATGGGCGACAAGACTGTGTTTTGGACGAAATGGCGGGCGCGCTTCCGGCTTTGCCGCATTGTCGTGCTTCTATTCGTCCTGGCGTTGGTTTGTGCCCTCCTCTGGCTCGACAAAATCGGCCTGCCTGACTTTGTCAAACGCCCGCTCATTGGCGCCTTGCGCCAGCACGGCATCGAGTTGCAATTCGTCCGGCTGCGTCTGAATTTCGCCCACGGATTGGAAGCGGACAATGTCCGAATCGGCGGCCAAAGCCCGGACAGCCCGTCCCTGTCATTTCAGGAAGTTCAATTGCAAATCAATTACCGGGCGCTCATGCACCGGAAATGGCAGTTGGATGGAGTTGTCCTGCGGCAAGGCAAATGTGTCCTGCCCATTTCCGCCACCAACGGACCGGCGCGGTCGCTGACATTTGATCATATCCAAACCGAACTGCGTTTCGAAACCAACGATGTCTGGGCGCTTGATAACTTCCAGGCCACTTTTGCCGGCGCCAAATTTCTTTTGTCCGGCCGGCTGACGCATGCGCCGGAAATTGCCGATTGGCAAATCTTTCATCACAAAAAGCCGGTAACTCCCGGCGCCGCCCAGTCCCAATTGAAACGCATTGGAACCGC
Source organism: Verrucomicrobiia bacterium (assembly GCA_030038175.1). Classification (GTDB taxonomy): domain Bacteria; phylum Verrucomicrobiota; class Verrucomicrobiia; order Limisphaerales; family UBA11358; genus UBA11358. The sequence goes on along the minus strand of JASHPN010000405.1, from coordinate 5,183 downwards.
GCTAAGCCAAATCCATTTTGACCGGATGTCCCAGTTGAATCTGCGCGTGACGGGCGATGCCCGGGACATTAACACGTTTTTCGTGTTTTTGGCCGCCAGCGCTCCGGCGGTGAAGACGCCCTGGGGCAGCGGCAGCAATTTGGAACTGGTGGCCCACACCAGCGTTCCCATGCCGGCAGCCGGCGCCGCGCCCTCCGCTCCCATTGAAATTCAATGGAAGGCGCAGGTCTCACGCTTGAAAACCCAACTGGCGGAAGCCGGCCAGGTTTCCTGCGCCGGATCCTGGCGCGCTCCCACGGAAGTGAAATGGGAGGCCCAACTCAGGCAATTGAAATCGCCGCGCGTGAATGCCGGTTCCATCACTTTCTCCGGCGTCTGGCAGGCGCCCGGCGGAATGGAATGGCAGGCGCAATTGGCACGGGTGGAATCAGAAAAATTAAGCGCCGATTTCGTCTCCTGCGGCGGTTCCTGGCATGTTCCGATTTTGGAGGCAACCAATATCTACGCCCGCCTGGGCGGCGGCCAATTGCAGGCTGCCGCCTGGCTGAACACTCGGACGCGCGAGTTTTCTTTCACAAATTCATCCAGCTTCGACGCCCAGGCAATTGCCGCGCTTTTGACTGACAAAGTGCGCGCGCGGGTCGGCCAGTTTTTAATGCCGCAGCCGCCTGAATTGCAGGCGGGCGGTTCGATGATCCTCCCCGATCTGCGCAACTGGACTCATTGGACAGCCGCGGTCTGGCGCACTCAGGTGCGGCCCACCCTCCGGCTGAACGGGCGGCTGGCCCTCACCAATGCCGCCTTTAACGGTCTTTCCTTTGACAAAGTGCATGCCCGGTTTGCCTATTCGAATGAAGTTTGGATCGTAACTCAAGCCACTCTGATGCGCCCGGAAGGCCCACTGGATATTGCCGGCAGTGAAAATGACGCCAACCAATACTATCAATGGCAGGTCCATGGCGTGTTCTCGCCCGGTTGCATCCAGCCGTTTTTGGCCACCAGCAAAGCCCGGCGCGGGTTCAAACAATATTATAATTTCCCCGAGCCGGTCCATTTGGACGCCGAAATCCACGGCCGATTATATGATTATGACAGCATCACCGCCTGGGGCCACGCCGCGGTGACAAATTTTTCCCTTCGTGGAGTGGCCGTGGACAATGTCGAAACGGATTTTCGCTACGCCCATTTGGTCGCGGATTTTTATCATCCGCATTTGCAGGCCGGCGCGCAGAAAATGCAGGCTGACGGCATCCGGCTCGATTGGCCGGGCGATCGAATTTATTTCACCAACGGCATCGGCACCGCCGATCCGCAATTGGTCGCCAAAGCCATTGGCCCCATTCCCGAGAACGACTTGAAACCCTACCGTTTTCCCGCCTATCCCACCGCCCGCGTAAACGGCTACGCCCCTTTACGGGATGGAACCAACGCCGACCTGGATTTTCTGGTCGTAGGCACGGCGCAATTGGAAGTCCTCGATCTCCAAACTCCCGCCATCTCCGGTGAAATTCATTGGCTGGGGCCGCAGCTCATCTTGACCAACCTGGCCGCGTCGTTGTATGGCGGTACCGGCTACGGCAATATCAACTTTGATTTTCGCCCGCGGAACGGCGCCTATTTTTCGTTTGTCGCCGATGTTCAAAATGTGGATCTGCATCTGCTGGCCACCGATTTGGATTCGCCGACCAACCACACGGAGGGAAAGCTGAACAGCCATTTCGTCGTCACCAGTGGAGATACCCGGGATTGGCGTACCTGCAATGGCTACGGAAATGTACATGTGAGGAATGGGTTGCTCTGGGATGTTCCCATCTTTGGCATTTTTTCCCCCATCCTGAATGCCATCGCTCCCGGACTGGGCAACAGCCGCGCCACCGATGCCACCGCCCAATTCTTCATGACCAATGGCGTTATTTCGACCGATTCGCTGCAGGTCCATACCGCTCTCATGCGAATGGACTTAAAAGGCACCATGGATTTGCCCGGCAATGTCCATGGCGATGTCACCGCCCAATTGTTGCGCGACTTTCCTGGCATAGGGCACGTCATCAGCGTCGTTGCCTGGCCGGTGGACAAGGCCTTTGAATACAAAGTGCGCGGCACCTGGAAACATCCCCATATAACGCCGGTTTATATCCCGAGATTTTTACTCTACATGATGCATCCTTTCCACACGCTCGAAGATTGGTTCCCCGGCGATAATCAGTTCAATCCGCCGAAACCATGACCGCCGCGCGCATGAAAAAAATTCCCGTCGCCCTCACCATCGCCGGTTCCGACAGCGGCGGCGGCGCCGGCGTCCAGGCGGATTTGAAAACGTTTGCCGCTTTTGGAGTTCACGGCGCCAGCGCCGTCACCTGTGTGACCGCGCAAAATCCCGGGCGCGTTTTGGACGTGGAACCCTGCTCGCCCCGGTTGTTGCGCCTCCAGATTGAGGCTGTTTCTCACGAACTCAAACCTGCGGCCGTAAAAACGGGAATGCTCTTTTCGAGCGAAAATATCAAAACCATTGCCGATTGCCTGGAGCACAAAGATATTCCTCTCGTGGTTGACCCGGTCATGGTCTCGACCAGCGGGGCGTGTTTATTGCAGCGGGACGCGGTGAAAATCCTGCTGGAACGGCTCCTCCCGCTGGCCGCCCTCGTGACTCCTAATTTATCCGAAGCGGAAATACTCGGCCGGCAACGAATCTCTTCCCCGGAAGACATGGCTCAGTGCGCGCGCAGGCTCCATTCGCAATTTGGCTGCGCTGTCCTGATCAAAGGCGGGCATTTGCGGGGCAGTCGGCGGGCGACGGACATTTTTTTTGACGGCCGCGCGACATTGATGTTGAGCGCGCCATGGATCAAAGGCGTTCGCACGCACGGCACCGGCTGCGTTTACTCCGCCGCGATCTGCGCCGGGCTGGCACAGGGAAAGGAACTCGCCGCCGCCGTTCAAACTGCCAAACAATTCATCACCCGGGCCATTTTGAAAAGCTATCCAGTAGGGAACCATAGCGCCTTGGGAATCGGGCGTTGAACCGGCATATTCCATTGCATTTGCAATAAAAAGAACGGCAGGAATGAAAGACCCCGAATTCGACAGGCTCAAGGGAAGAACAACTTCCCCGGGCGCGACCGCCGAACTGGATTGGCATTCGCGTCTTGCTCAACCATCGGCGGCCCCGGTACCGCCATGTTCCCTACGCCATCTTGCTGCGGACGATCGCCGCCACCGAAAGAATGACAAGGACAATGGCCCCGCTTTGGGCAACCCACGGGTCATCGAAGGCCAGAATCACCGAGAATAATGACAACATAGTGTTCCTTTGGTTTAAATGCAATGATGACAACATGTTACATTCACGTCTCGTCACTGCTTGACCTTGATTTTAAACGACTGATCTAAGATAAGCAAGCCTAAAACATTATATTCGAGGAAAATTAAGTTGAAAGAACTTGAGTTTGCGGTATAAAATGTTGAGCAAAGAACTCCAGGAGACAAATGCAAACTTTGAAATGGTTAACTCAAATCGGAAAGCGTTCCGTCATCGCGGCGCTTGCATTAATCGCGATCGCTTTTTCTGCCTCGGCCCAGAGTTACTCGATTAACTGGTACAAAATTGCCGGCGGCGGCGGCACGAGTACGGGGGGAACCTACCAGGTGGCGGGCACCATCGGCCAGCCGGACGCCTCGCTCACGTTGACTGGTGGAAACTATTCCCTGACGGGCGGTTTTTGGGCAATCATCTCCGTGATTCAGACTTCGGGGGCGCCCGCTCTCAGCATCAGCTATTCGGCAAAAACGATAACCATCTATTGGCAGAACGTCTCGGGTTGGGTATTGCAGCAAAACAATAACCTGTCCGAGCCGGCCAATTGGTCCCAGAACAATGGCTGGACCACCACCAACGGCACGAATTACCTGACCGTTCCATCCCCGGCGGGTAATTGGTTTTTCCGTTTGGCTAATCCTTAATCGCCAGCGCCACGTTATGGCCCAGGCCCGTGGCGAACACCGTCTTGGCTCCATCCGGCGCGATTTTGGTCACCTGGCTGGCGTCCTGCTCGCCCACGTATAAATTGCCCGCGTGATCAAATGCCAATGGGCAAGGCACCGTCAACCCCGAGGCGAAAAGAACTTTCGTGCCATCGCGTTTGATCCTGTAGATTTCGCCGCCATCCGCCGCGGCCACAAACATATTGCCCTTGCGGTCAAAGGCCATGCCGCACGGCCCCTTTAGGCCGGAAGCAAAGATGCTTCGCTTTCCGTCAGGTGTGATTTCGGTAATCGTGCCTCCCAGATGTTCGGACACGAACAAATCGTCCTTCGAATTGAACACTAAACCGTAGGGCTGGCCCAGTCCGCTCGCAAAAGTCGTTTGTGTTTTTCCATCCGGCGTAAATTTATAGATCGAGCCGCCGTAATGGGCCACCACATATAAATTGCCGGCGCGGTCAAAAGCCAATTGATCAATATTGCCCAGGCCCTGGGCAAAGACACTCTCGGCGCCGTCCGGCGTAAACTCATCAATGACGCCCGTCATCGAGTCGGAAACAAATAAATTGCCCGCCTTGTCAAAGGCCAATCCCTCCGGCTCACCGGTGTTGGACCCAAAAGTGGTGACCTTGCCGCTCGGATCAATTTTGTAAATATCGCCGGGCGAATACCAATTCCCCACGTAAATATCTTGCGGCGCCTCGTGCGCCGACCGAAAAACCCCGCACCCGGCGCAAACCATGCCCGCTGCCGATAGAAGTATTGTTGCAGTCTTTAAGTTCATAACATTGAAAGGCTTTTTGTAATTTTGGCCCCCCGCCGAATTAGCGCAAGTCCATTTTCGTGGGAGCTCGGAGCGCGGACAGCTTTGTCCGCGAGAACAATACGAGCATTGCGAGGTACCCCGGCAGCTTCGGCGGTCTGTTTTCCCGGGCCCCAACTCGCGGACTCGGCGGTCCGCGCTCCAAAATTCCCACTTCAATTCTCAATCCTTCATTCTCGTCGGTTGCGGCGTTAGCCGCTTCACTCCTGCGCCGCGGCCCATTGCATCGTGGCGTATGCCGGTGTGCTGATCGGGTCGCTTCCCGCAAAATCTGAGGCAAGAGTTTTTTTGATCGCTGTCGCAATAATAGCTCGCCCTCGTCCCTCGATGTGTCCGATCCGTCAGATTCGTCCTCCCCATCCCCGCCGCGGTTTTCAAA
>JASHPN010000404.1 GCA_030038175.1 Verrucomicrobiia bacterium | reverse complement strand
GGCCGCCCCTGTGCCGCCGTCGGTATCCGCCTGGAACCTGGCGCCAACGCCCTGGCCACGGCCAATGCGGTGCGCGCCAAAGTGAAGCAGCTCTCGCAATTCTTTCCTCCGGGCGTGGTGGTGACTTATCCGTATGATTCGACCGAGTTCATCCGCGCTTCGATCGAGGAAGTGGTTAAGACGTTGCTGGAAGCGATCGTGATGGTGTTTCTCATCCTTTACTTTTTCCTTCAAAATCTGCGTACCGCGTTCATCCCCACCATTGTAGTGCCCGTGGCGTTGCTGGGTTCGTTCGCGATCATGAACCTGCTCGGCTTTTCCATCAACGTTCTGACCATGTTCGGCCTGGTCCTGGCCATTGGCATCCTGGTGGATGACGCCATTGTGGTGACCGAAAACGTCGAACGAATCATGAATGAAGAGGGATTGTCCCCGCGCGATGCCACGCGGAAGGCGATGTCGCAAATCACCGGCGCGCTGATCGCGATTTCGCTGGTCTTGACCGCGGTGTTCATCCCGATGGCATTTTTTGGAGGCTCGGTGGGCGCCATTTATCGCCAGTTTTCCCTGTCACTCGTGTCTTGCATGGCCTTTTCCGTCTTTCTGGCGATGTCGCTGACACCGGCTCTCTGTGCGTCCATGCTGCCACCCGTCGAAAAAGGACACCATTTCCAAAAACGCGGATTTTGGGGCTGGTTCAACCGGAAATTCGATGCTACAACGCACCGGTACGAAGGTTGGACGGGGCGCGTGGTCAAACGGGCGCCGATTTACCTCGTCGTGTACCTGGCACTCGTAGCCGGCGTCGGCTGGCTGTTCATCCGCCTTCCTTCGTCCTTTCTTCCGGCGGAAGACCAGGGCTACTTTATCAATTTAATTCAATTGCCGGTCGGCGCCACTCAGGAGCACACCGTGGAGGTATTGAAGAAAATGGAGCACTATTATTTTAGCCAGCCGCAAGTTCAGGATGTCATTGACGTGGCCGGTTTCAGCTTCGCCGGCCAGGCCCAAAACTCCGCGTTGGCCTTCGTCCATTTGAAACCCTGGAACCAGCGTCCGGGTGAGACCAACTCCGTGCAAGCGATCATTGCCCGCGCTTTTGTGGGACTGGGCGCGATTCCCGACGCCATGATCATCCCGATCAACCCGCCGCCGATCCCGGAATTGGGAGTCGCCGCCGGGTTCGACTTTGAGCTGGAGGACCAGGCCGGCCTGGGGCACGCCAAACTCATGGATGCGAACAATCAATTGCTCGGCCTTGCGGCCAAGGACACGAAATATATTGCCCAGCCTTATATGCAGGGGCTGGAAGATACGCCGGAACTCAAGGTGGACGTGGACATGATCAAGGCCGGCGCGCTGGGGGTTTCGTATAGCGATTTGGACACGACTCTGACCACCTTTTTTGGCTCGTATTACATCAACAACTTTGTGGATGGAAACCGCGTTCAGCATGTGGTCGCCCAACTGGACGCGCCCTATCGGATGCTCCCGCAGGATGTCGGGAACGTTTATGTTCGAACGGCCGGCACAAATATGGCTCCGCTCTCCGAATTCGTGAAGACCCATTGGATTTATGCCTCGCCCTCGTTGCAACATTACAATGGCTTTCCTTCCGTGGAAATCCAGGGCTCTCCGGCGGCGGGCGTCAGCATTGGCCAATCCATGGACGCAATGCAGGAGCTGGCGAAACAATTGCCCAAAGGCATCGGTTATGAATGGACCGGCCAGTCGTACGAACAAATATTGTCCGCCAAACAGGCCCCCATCTTGTTGGGGTTATCCGTCCTCGTTGTATTTCTGGCGCTCTCGGCGTTGTACGAAAGCTGGTCCATTCCGATCGCAGTGATTCTGGTTATCCCTCTAGGCGTAATCGGAGCGCTGATTGGCGCCGAAGGCCGCGGCCTGCCCAATGACGTCTTTTTCAAGGTCGGTCTGTTGACGATTATCGGTTTGTCCGCCAAGAACGCTATTTTGATTGTCGAGTTTGCCAAGGACCTTCAGGCGCAGGGCGTCGGTTTGATTGAAGCGACGCTGACGGGAGCGAGGTTGCGGCTGCGGCCCATTCTGATGACGTCGCTTGCTTTCATCCTCGGCGTGTTGCCGATGGCCGTGAGCACCGGCGCAGGCGCGGCCGGACGTCATGACATGGGCACCGGCGTGATTGGCGGCATGATTTCCGCCACTTTGCTGGCAGTTTTCATGGTTCCGGTGTTTTATGTGGTCGTGCGCCGGATTTTTAAGGGCAAGGCCGCTCCGGCGCCTGGTTCACTGCAACCGGCTGGCGAACATGAGGCTGGAAAAAATCGAAACCCGCCAAAATCATGAAAAAATTCTTCCAAAACTGGATGAGCCTTGGGCTTACGGACCGATGCGAACGTTGGCCGTTTCAAACCAGCGGCGGAAAATTCCCCCTCTCCCAGCTTGCCGCGCCGAAGTCCCGCTCCGAGCGGGACGAAGGCGGGCGGGAGAGGGCAGGGGTGAGGGAGAGTCGTTGGGATGAGAACGCCGTCCGTTTCGCAGGCCTCCTCGTGATTCTGTCGGTATTGGTTTTGGCGGGCTGCACCATGATCCCAAAATATCAGCGGCCCACGGCGGATCTTTCCCGGTCCTGGCCCGCTGTGCCGGGATACTCCAATGCTCCAACGGTTGCGGCCAGGGTCCCGGCGGCGGACATCGGCTGGCGCGATTTTTTCCGCGACGCGCGTCTGCGGCAGGTGGTTGAAATGGCGCTCACGAACAATCCCGATTTGGAAGCAGCCGTGATGAATGTGGCGCAAACTCAAGCGCTCTACCATGTGCAGGCTTTGGCCCTGGTGCCGACGGTGGACCTCAACGCCAACGGTTCGCGCCAGCAAGTTCTCAACGTTTTCTCGGGCCAAAATACCAATTCCGGCGCTTCGTCCCTGACCTATACTGAATATCAGGCAAACCTGGGGGTCGCTTCCTACGAGTTGGACCTGTTTGGCCGGGTGCGCAGCCTCAAACGCCAGGCGTTGGAATCCTATTTTGCTTCGCGCGAGGCTCAAAGGAGCGCGCAAATTGCCCTGGTCGCGCAGGTCGCCACGGCCTGGCTCACGATGGAAGAAGCGCAAGAGCAGTATGCCATTTCCCGCGAAATGTTGAACGCGGCCCGCCAAACTTTTAATCTCACGCAACGGAGCTTTGAAGCCGGGGTCGCGTCGCAGTTCGACCTCAATAATGCCTCGACTCAATTGCAGAGCGCCACGGCGGCCGAGGCCGGTTACGCGCAAACCTCGGCGGAAGCCGCGGATAATTTGACGTATCTGGTGGGCAAACCGCTGCCGGCCGAATTGCAGCCTCCGCGGCGGCTCGATCCCAATGTTTGCCTGTCCGACGTTCCGGCGGGTTTGCCCTCGGATTTGATTGAACGCCGCCCGGACATTCTGGAAGCGGAACATCAACTGAAGGCCGCCAACGCCAACATTGGGGCGGCGCGCGCGGTTTTCTTCCCCACCATCACCCTCACCGGTTCGGCGGGTTTTGCGAGCACGTCGCTGGAACAATTGTTTGTGCCCGGCTCGGAAGCCTGGGCCTTTTCGCCTCAACTGGTCTGGCCGATTTTTGCCAGCGGAACAGCGTATCAGGCATTGAAATCCGTCGAAGCCGCCAAAAAAGCGCAGGCGGCGAATTATCAAAGCACGGTTGAAAACGCCTTCCGCGAAGTGGCCGATGCGCTCGCCGTGCGGGCCACGGTTCAATCACAATTGGGCGACGATGAAGCGCTGGTGAAGGCCGACCAACAGAGTTATGATTTGACCCAAGCTGGTTTCAAAACCGGCGTCAACAGCGCCCTGGATTTGAATGTGACCCTGCAAACCCTCGACAGCGCCCGGCTAAATCTCATTCAAATCCAATATTCGCGCCTCGTCAGTTTGATCAATCTCTACCAGGCGCTCGGCGGCGGGTGGAATGAGAATACGGTCCAGTCACAGGAGTCGGCGAAAGAGTAAGGGGGGCGTGTTCCGTGTTGCGTCAAGGATTGGGTCAAGCCCATGGTTAAATCGTTAAAAAGTTTAAAAGGTTGAAAGGTCATCCTCTCAACCCGCCTTCTTATCCTTCGCCTTGCGGTCGGAAATCGCTTCGGCGAACCAAAGAACGTCGTCCAGAAACTCAGTCGCGCGCTTTTCGTAGGCCGGATCGCGCGGACCATGGTCGTCAAAACTGTCATGCACACGGGACACGGCCAGATTTTCGGGAATGGGAAACGCGCCCATGCCCAGGGCGACCAGTCGCAGTTGCGCCAGGCAATTGATACCCCCGTAGCCGCCGGCGGACACCGTCACGATGCCGATCGGTTTCCGTTCGTACTCGGGCAGCAGATAATCCAGAGCGTTCTTTAGAACACCCGGATAGCCGTTGTTATATTCCGGACTGACGATGATGAGAGCGTCGGCGCGGCCGATTTTTTCACCAAACTCCGCCAGGCGCGGCGGCGGATCGTCCCGGCGGTGCAGCCGTTCTTCCATGACGGGAAAATTGTATTCGAGAAGGTCGAGCAATTCTGTTTTGGCTTCCATGCGCTGTTGCAATCGGGCAAGAACAAATCGCGCCACTTTGATGCTCTGCCGGTCGCGCCGCGTGCTGCCGCAAATGATTGGGATGTAAAACATAACGGATCAAACTCTGCGCCGCCACAAAAGCGCTCCCAAACCGCCCACGGCAAATAACGCAACGGCGGCCGGTTCCGGTATGGGCAGGTATGGGGTTGTGGTTCCCGAACCGCCCGCGCCGGGCAGGACAACTTCCGGCGCGCCGGAATACGGATACGGTTGCGGCTGGACCAGCGGCAGATAACTCGAGTTCGGCACGGGCATGGGCGGCCATTTGCCGGCCAAACCAGCCGGCGGCATCGAATTCCCGGGCAGCGTGCCCTGCGCCCATCCCTGACGCGTGAAACAAACGGCCACCAGGATGACCGCGATAACCAGGATCTTCGTTTTAATCGTGTCCATGGACTCTATTAATTAATCTTGCCGAAGCTGCCTTGCCGTCGCAACCGGGTCAAGACCAATAGCTTGCCGGCCGCGTGATTTCACACCTTTGTCACAAAAGGCCTGGCAATCCTGGAAGCTTGATTGGAAAGCCGCCGGGATCACTGGGGATTTTTGGCAATCTCTACATTTGTAAAGTTTCCGCTTGACATTCTCTACGATTGTAGAGATTCTGCCCGCATGACCCCGCATTCCGTGGAATTGACCGAGGCCGAATGGCCGGTCATTAAAGTGGTATGGGAAATGGAACCCTGCACGGCGCCCGCCGTGCAGGAACGATTGGCCAAAGCCACCGGCTGGACGTATTCGACCGTCCGCACGCTCATGGACCGAATGGCGGCCAAGGGGGTTCTTAAAGCAAAAAAAGAAGGCAAGCTGACCATTTACCAATCAGCCATCACCCGCCGCCAGGCGCAACGGGGCGAATTGTTTTACACCCTTAAACACGCTTTTAACGGCGCGCTGGCCCCGATGGTGCAATGCCTGTTGGAAAGCAAGGATTTGGATGAGGATGAAATCGCCAAAATCGAGGCGCTGATTGAAGAGGGAAAGAAAAGACGCCAAAAACGGAAAACACAAAATTCTCAAGATGTTTAAATGGATATTTCGCAACAAAAATTTAACGCGCTGGAAGCGCAGCGCCATAGCAGCCGAGGGCAACGCCCTCGGATGTGGGTGGTTGGCAATATGCGCCCTGTAGGGGCGCTCCAAAATTCGTTGATAACCGTCCAATCTGGTTGGCCCTTACAGGGCGGAAAGAGCGTCGCTGGCATTTTTTCCGAGGGCGTTGCCCTCGGCTACTATGGTTCAGGCCATCGGCCTGGGGGCACAGTCGCAAAAAAAATAGAGAAACAACTGCGCCACCTTTGAATATCGGAACATTAAACCATTGGGGCGAAAGTTTTTTAAATTTCGCCTGGCCGATGTTGTGGCAATCGAGCCTGCTCATGGCGGTCGTTTTTGCGCTGGACGCCTTACTCGCGCGTAGAGTCCGCGCGGCCGTCCGGCATGCGTTGTGGATTGTGGTCTTGATCAAATTAGTGCTGCCGCCGGCATTGGCGTTTCCCACGGCGGCGGCATGGTGGTTGTGGCCGGCCAAACCGCCGCTGACGCCGGTCTTCAAAAATACAATCGTTACGATTGACGCCGCCGCTCCGCCGGTGAATTTCGTTCCGCAAACAATTCCCACGGCTCCGCCACCGCCGAAATTGAGCATAGCCGGCATCGCCCTGCTGGCCGCGGCCGCCATCAGCGCCGGATTGCTGTCATGGCTGGTGTTTCGTTGGTTGGGAGTCGCCCGGAAAATTCGTAATTCATCTGTGCCGGTGAATTTAGCCGGGATTCTCGAAGAAGTCCGGCAGTCGGCCCGTGTGCGGCGATGCCCGCGATTAAAGCTGATTGATGATGCGCAATCGCCTGCCGTTTATGGATTATTTCGACCGGTGATTTTGCTGCCGCGCGCGCTGGCGGAGAAGCTTTCACCCATGCAATTGCGGGCCGTGCTGTTGCATGAAGTGATCCATTTGCGTCGGGGCGACGTATGGATCCATTTTGCGCAAATGCTGCTGCAAATTGCGTATTGGTGGCATCCTCTGCTTTGGTTTGCCAATGGCCGGATTCGCCGCCTGCGCGAAGAAGCCGTGGATGACGCGGTGATGCTGGCTTTGGGCGATGACTCGGAAGATTACGCGCCAACTCTTCTTGATGTCGCAAAATATGCGTTTCACCGGCCGCCGGCGAGCCTGGGTTTGATCGGGATTTTGGAATCCCGCAGCGCCTTGCGGCGGCGCATCGAGCGGTTGACGGATTTCCGGCCGCCCCGCCGGGCCGGGTTGACCCTGCTGTCGTTGTTTGGAATTGCTGCCTTCAGCGCTGTGGCGCTGCCCATGGGACAGGCGCCGGTGGCGGGTGAAAAACCCGCTTCAACGCAACCGGCATCCGACATTGCGACCAATACCGTGAATCAAAATAATTTAACGACGTTTAAGATCGCAAACCCAATCCCCGATGAAGAATTAAACGAGCTTTTGTCCCAGGCCGGCGTGAAAATTCCGCCAACGATTGTTGTCTATCTGGAAAATAATGGTTGTTTGCTGGTGCGCGGAAACGCCGATCAGGAGGCCAGGGTCAGAAGCATCGTTTTGAAACTCAACCGCAATTTTCCGCCGCCGACAAATTATCTCAACCGACCAAGGCTGGCAAAACGTGCTGCCGAACAAGCCCTCGGGACGAATGTGGTCCGAACGGATAGCCAACGTCAGATACTCTACCGCAAGCTAAACCGGATTCAGTTTTCTGTTTCATACAACGACGTGCCGTTGAGCAGGGTCCTCGACGATTTGCATGAAAAATCCGTCCTCCAGGATCCGGAGAAAACGGGAATCCATTTTCTCTTCAACCCAAATATCGGCGGCGGCCCCGGCGGCGGCCTCAGGCCTATTAACCCAGTCACGGGCCTGCCGGACAAAACGGCCGCCATCCCGAAGACGGCAGATCCCACTCGGATCAACATCAGCCTGAGTTTAAACAATGTAACTCTTGCGGATTTATTGAACGCCATCTGCCTGGTGTCCGATCATCCGATTCAATATTCCGTCGAGGATTACGGCATTGTTTTTTCTGAAAAAGGCCCCGGTCCGGAATACGAAATGCGAACGTTCAAGGTGGACCCGAACACGTTTCATTTGGGACTGCAAAACGCCTTGTCGGTTGGCTCGGGGCAAAATCCGGGCGGCGCGGGAACGACAATCCCTCAGAATATACCCGGCGACTCCAATGCCACGGTGCAAGTCAATATGGGAGGCATTCTTTATGTTACCACGACAAATTTAAGCAGCGATGTCAGCACTCTGGCCAAAGAGATTTTCGAGAGACTGGGCGTGAATCTTGACCCGCCCAAGAACGTGTTTTTTAACGAGCGCCTGGGTGTGTTGTTTGTGTATGCTACGCCGAAGGACCTGGACGTGATTGAGAAGGCGGTCGAGGTTTTGAATCAATTGCCTGTCTCTCGCCAGAACAACAAAACAATTTCTTATCCCATCTCCGCAAATCCGCCGTACTATGTCAGAGCGGTTACTTCATCCGCCGATCTGGAGAACAGAATCTATCCGGTGGACTACTATGGATTCCAGACGGCGGTGTACAAGGCGACGGGGGAAACCAATACTTTGAATGGGTTTCGAAAACTCGCTTCGCAAGCCGGGGTGGATTTGTCTCCGCCAAAAACTGTCGTTCTTGATGGGCTAAATATCCTGATTGTTTCTGCCACCAAAAAGGATTTGGATGCTCTTGTACCGGTCATTGCGGATCTCCACTGTCCCCCGCCGCAGGTTCATATCAAGGCCAGATTTATCGAAGTGCCGAAAGCATTTTTAAGCAAAGCCAACAAAGAGTTCCCCGCGGGACTGACGAACGGTGGCGTTTTGACGGCGGACGAAATGAAATCCTTTCTTCGTCAAATCAAATCAGATAAAGGCGTCGTCGAATTGGCTGAACCGGAAGGGACAACTATTGGCGGCGTTCGGATACAATTGCAAGCGACTGAAGATGAGCCCGTCATAACCAACCCCGGTTCCCCGGTTCCGAAAATCGGGTATCTCGAAAGTGGTCCCCTTTTTGATGCACATACGATGATCTTGCGCCACGAAAGGCTTTATTTGACGGCAAAGGCGTCCCTAATTGAATGGTTTGGCTATCCTGGTTTAACCAATGCCCCGGTCCGATTTGCGACGAACGCCGCTGGAAAGATCACAATCCAGCCAAATTCCCGGCATCCCATTCCATTAAGCCAGGCATATACGGAGAATGTTTTGCGTGACGGCGAGACCCTGGTTCTGTTTCCGAAATCGGAACAGTTATTGTATTGCGAACCGAATGAAAAGCGGGCCGTTACGGAATTTATTCGACGCAATGACCGGAAATACAAAAATAAAGTCCTGGTTGCCTTCATTACAATGACGCTAGTAGACGCCGCCGGAAATCGCCTGAATTCAAACAATCAAATCTCGCCGAACCGGATGGAAAACCCTCCGGTAAGGGACTTAAGGGACTACGACGACACAATTATTCCGTAAAATGGTCATTGGGGATGGCGCAGCCGCTCCAATTCACGGCGCAAAGGCGCCCAGTAGATCCTGTCTTCCTTGCGTTGGACACGGCTAAACTCGGCCGCGCCGTAAAACACGCACGCCTGCCCGCCCATGAGCAGGGCGCGGACGCTGTGCGCGCGCATCGAAGAAAGGACTTTGAGTATCGGGTTCGGGATCAAGCGAGCCTCCCAGCGCGAGATAAGTTTGCCAAAGTTTCCCGCTTTCCAGCCAGCGCTGCACAGGCGTGAGCCGATACCACTCGGCCCATTCGCCCGCAACCACTTGTTCCGGCTGAATCATGAGAATCGAATGGCAGATTTATGCCTTTCTGTAAACCTTAGCAGTCAAATTCAGTGCCATTAGGAGGTGTCTTCAGAATTTGTGACCGGAACCGGACTATGTCGCCCCTGACGGGGCTTTTTTCTTCAATCGGTTTGGTTTTCTACAGATATGCCGTGCCTAACGGCACTCAATCACAATTTTGCACGAAATTTCCCCGCGTCGTTGGCAAAGCAGTTGCTCGTTTTGGCATTCTGCGGCAAAATAGAGCATGGCCGAAACCGGCGACAGATTGGATTCATTGAGGCCGAACCGCTTTGAGGGCGAGCGCATTGTGATTGCCCTGGCGATTTCGGTGCTGGCGCATGCCTTGATTTGGGGCGGATACGAGCTTTCGCGGGACCTCCATTTGCCGCCGCGCCTGAAATGGCTGGCGTTTGCCAAACAATTGCAGGCGATCCGCCAGCAACCGAACGAGGAACCGATTGAATTTGTGACGGTGGACAATCCCTCCACCGAAGCGCCGCAAAAGCCTAAATACATCTCAAATAAAAACTCCGTGGCGGCGAATCTGGAGGCAAATAAGAATGGTGAAAATCCCCTCCTGAACGGGAAACAAACGGATATCCCGATGACGCAAGATGTCCCGCGGCCGGTATTTTCCAAGGCGCAATCGCCATCCGAATCCGAACAACGCGCATCGGATAATGGACAGCAAACCGCCGAATCAAAGCCATCCGGCGATTTGACACTGGGCAAACCTGACAATACGACGCAGCCGGAACAGCCGCGACCGCGGACGCTCAAACAAGCCTATGAGGAAATGGCAAACCGCATGCCGAGCCTGACGATGAAAGAGGAGGGCGGCGTGGCCAATCGCGCGCGCGTGCCGTCGTTTGATGTCAAGGTGACCGGTTTCGGCGATTATGACGCGCGATTCGTCGAAACGGTTTCGCACAACTGGTGGAACCTGCTCGACAGCCAGCAGTTTTCGCTCGATCGCACCGGCAAAGTCGTTTTGTTGTTTCGGTTGAATTACGACGGCAGCATTTCGGCAATGCGAATTGCGCAAAACAACGTCGGCGACCTGCTGGGTTACGTTTGCGAAAAGGCTGTGCTCGACGGCGCGCCTTATGAACGCTGGACCGAGGATATGCGTCTGAAACTGGGTGATTATGCCGATGTTCAGTTTACCTTCGATTATTATTCGAATCTGTGAAGCGTGGAGTGTGATTGACCAAAAGTGTTTCAAACTTCACCATCGTTGAGAGATTTTTAAAAAATATGGATACGGTAGTTTATATTTTGCTGGCCTTAACATCGCTGGTGGGAGTGGCGTTCATTGTGGAACGGGCCTGGGCGCTGCGTTGGAACAAAGTCGTTCCGCACGAGGTTGCCGCCTCGCTCGAAGCCTGCGAAACGCCCGGCGACCTGGAGGCGTTGCGGGCGGTCTGCCGGCAAAAGCCTTCGCCCCTGGGCCGCCTGCTCCTGATGGCCTCGGACCGTTTGAACTGGACCAAAGCGGACAATGTGGATGCGCTGCAAACGGCGGCGCGCCATGAGATCGTGCGGCTCGAACGCGGGTTGGTCGTATTGGAAATCATTGTCGGGATCGCGCCGTTGCTGGGACTGGTCGGCACGATCGCGGGCATGATGAACGTGTTCAGCGAGGTGGGACAGACCGGCTTGAACGACGCCGCGCACTTCGCCGCGGGCATCGCCTTCATTTTGCGGGCGACCCTCTTCGGCCTGCTCATCGCCATTCCTTCGCTCATCGCGTGGAATTATTACAGTAAAAAAGTGGAGGTCCTGGCGGCGGAAATGGAGGCGCTATGCGACGCCTTCATCCGGCGGCAATATGCCGGGCAGGGCCGTTGACGCCATGAATTTCTACGTTCGCAAACGCCGCGCCACGCCCTCCGTCATTATCGTCGCCCTGATTGACGTGCTGATTGTGCTGGTGATTTTTTTGCTGGTGACGACCACCTTCAAGCAGCAGGCGGCGTTGAAGCTGCAGTTGCCCGAGTCGGCCGAGAGCAAAAAGCCGGGAGCCAACGAAAATCCGCCGTTTATCGTGAGCATCAACACCAACGGCATGTATTTCGTGGGTAAATTGCCGGTGACCTTCGAGCAATTGGAGGACCGGCTGAAAGCCGCGGCGGCGAAAAATCCGAAACTGGTCCTGGCCATCAACGCGGACGAAGAGGCGCCCTGGGGAAAAGTTGTGAAAGTTCGCGACGCGGCCGCCGCGGCAAATATCAAATCACTCGTGGCGTTTACCAAACAACCGGGAAGGCCCTGATCAATCCGGCACTGGATAATTGGATTGGTGGATTGCTGGGCCTGGCAGGGACGCCGCGCTGCGGCGTCAGCGCCGCGTCTAGCGGCGCAACCTGTGTGGGTCGGGCGTTATACCGCGTATTTTCCGCCCGCTCCGCGCGGGCGGGGACGGCGCAGCGCGCCATCCCTACCTCTCATCCAACAATCCAAATCTACGGTTACGCGGCGGCCGGCGCGGCGGTGGCCTTTTTCTGTTTGACGGCGGTTTTTTTCCGCTTGAGATGCCTTGCGCGGCGCTGGCGTTTTAAGACTTTGTTGTATTGTCGTCCCATAATTCTTTACTTTATCGGTGTAATACGGTTTTGTGTGTGCACTATGAAAGTTTATACGTTGCGATTCAATCTTTTTCTCGCGCTGGCGGTCCTGCTGGCGCCGCTTTGCGGGTGCAGTACTTTCGGCCACAAAGACGAACCCCTGGCGGCCCTGCGGGTCTGCATCGAAATGCAGCCCAACACCCCCGGCCCGGCAAACCCAACGATGACGGTCTCGGTTTTGCGCGCGGACCCGGTCCAGGTGACGGTTGACAAAGAACCGATTTTGACGGAAGCCAACGTCGTCGCGGCCAAGGTGATCAGCACGCCGGAATCTCCCGCGATTGATATCCGCTTTGACGACAATGGCACCTGGATTTTGGAGCAATATTCGGCCTCGAATCCCGGGCGGCACCTCGCCATTTACGGCCAGTGGGGCAAAAAGAAGCTCAAGAACTCCCGCTGGCTTGCGGCGCCGCTGATCACGGGACGCATCAACAACGGCATTTTGTCGTTCACGCCCGATATGAGCCTGGTCGAAGCCAATGATTTTGTGCAGGGTCTCAATGACATCGCGAAGCAATTTCAAACGGGAACAAAAGAATGATGCTTTCAGGGAGGGTGCCGGTGAAATTGGACGCGCCTTGGTGCTGTGAATCTCTGCCACTGCGCTTGCGTCGTGGAGTGCGGCAAGCACAGCGCGATGCCGCTTTCGGAGGACGTGCGCGCTTGGAAAATAGATTTGTCGTTGGACGGGAAACAGCGTTCCAAAGCGGTGTCACAGCCACCGCACTCCAAGACCTTTCGGCGGTTTGTTCGGTTCATGTAAAACGTAATCTGCTCCTCCTCCTGGCAGTATTATTCTTCGCAGCCCCCATTTTCGCGCAATCGCCTTTTCAATTTCCGACGGCCAATCATTACCTTTATCAACCGGGCGCGGAATTGAAATTCTTCGCGCCCACCGAGCCGGACAAACCCTGGACGAGCGGCAGCTTCGGCTGCGTGCGCGATTACGGCCATCGGATGCACGAAGGGCTCGATATCCGCCATTTGCAAACCGACCGCCGCGGTGAACCGACCGATCCCGTCATGGCCACTGCGGACGGCACAGTCGTTTATTACAACCTCCGTCCTTCGCTGTCGAATTACGGGAATTACCTTGTCATCCGCCACGTGATCCAGGGCATTGAAATTTATTCGTTGTATGCGCATTTGCACGCGATCCAGCCGGGGCTGAAAATCGGCGACTCGGTCAAGGCCGGCCAGGTGATTGCGACCATGGGACGCACGTCCAACGCGGAGACCATTGCCCAATGGCGCGCGCACGTGCATTTCGAATTGAACGTCCTGGTGAACGACAATTTTGCGTCCTGGTGGCGCCAGGCGTCGCCGGGCGAGCGGAACGATCACGGCGAGTGGAACGGGCAAAATCTGAACGGCCTGGACGTGCGCCGAATTTTGCTGGACGAGCAAAAGGGCAATTTCAACCTGCTCAATTTTATCCGGAGCCAGACGGAGCTTTGCCGTGTCCTGGTGCGGGCCACGGATTTCCCCTACCTGAAACGTTATCCGATGCTGGTCCTCAGAAATCCGGTCGCCGAAAAGGAGGGCGTCGCCGGCTACGAAATCTCCCTGAATTTCAATGGCGTCGCGTTTGCCCTGATGCCGCGCGCGGAATCTGAAATCAAGAGCCGCGCAAAGTATCAGTTGCTGTCCGTCAATGAACCCGAGGCACTGGCCAACCCGTGCCGGCGATTGGTCGTCCGCCGCGGCGGCCACTGGGAACTGGGCAATGAAGGTTTGCGCGAGCTGGAGTTGCTCACCTGGCGGTAGGGGAGCGCACACGCCCGGCGCGTGCGTCTGGCCGCGCCCCGGAGCGCGGCTGTGTGCGATAGCACCGGCCGCAGCAGGTAGCAAAAGTTATACAACTGGAAATTGTGCGATGGTCTGATATCTCCCCACTGCGACTGGTCCCGCAGACGGGACACAGTCGCGCTCCGAGCGCAGCCGGAACAACGCGCGCCCACGCGCGTTGAAACTGGCGCGAAGGCGCGCCAAAGGGGGAACGAGGGCGCTCACCGATCCACACGGGCGCGCGTGTGCTCTCCGCAATTTACGGATTGAAATGATCAGGTTCACGCCTGATGCTACGGAACAGGAACCATCAATGGAACGAACGAATGTCATCCTGACCATCTTTGGGCTGACCTATCTTGCCATTGCCATGGGGCATGTGCCCGGTTTGAAAATCAATCGTCCCGGCATCGCCCTGCTTGGCGCCATCGCCCTGATGATCTTCGGTGGTGTGACGACGGCGGATGCCGTTTCCTGGATCAATTGGCCGACAATTTTCCTGTTGTTTGGTTTTTTTGTCATTTCGGCCCAACTCCGATTGTCGGGATTTTATGACAAAGTCGCCGGGGCCATTGCCGATCGGCTGGATCATCCCGGCATTTTTTTGGTGGTCCTCGTGGGGGCGACGGCCGGGCTTTCGGCGTTTCTGAACAATGACATCGTCTGTTTTGCCTTCACGCCGATTGTCGCGGCCGCCCTGTTGCGCAAACAAATCAATCCTGTTCCATTTCTGATCGCGATCGCCCTCGCCAGCAATCTGGGCGCGGCGGCGACCCTGGTGGGCAATGCCCAAAACATCATGATTGGGCAAATCGCCCATTTAAGTTTTGGACATTATTTGATTTGGAGCATCGTGCCGGTGCTGGTCTCGCTGGCCGCCGCCAGCGGAATCATCTGGCTGATGTCCCGAAACCACCTGCAACCGGGCCGTCCTGCAAAGCAGGATGAGGGAGCTTCCGAAAATCATGAAAATGAATCGCCACAACCTGCCTATCCTTTCAACAAAATACATACCATCAAAGGGCTGATTATTTTAGTGGCGGTCATCGGGTTGTTTTTTTCGCCGGCGCCCCGGGAAATCATTGCGCTGGCCGCGGCCGGCATTCATTTGGCGAGCACAAAATTTCGGACGGACGATTTGCTGGGGCTGGTGGACTGGCCAATCCTGGTGCTGTTCATGGGGTTGTTTGTCGTCGCCGGCGCGTTTCAATCCACCGGCTGCGGCCAACAGGCGGTGCATGGGCTGGCGCAGAGCGGTTTCAATCTCAATTCGCCGGGCAACCTGGTTTTGACCACGACCGTGCTGTCGAACCTTATCAGCAATTCCGCCGCGGTCATGCTGCTGCTCAAGGTGGTGAACCTGGGACAACCGGTGGCGCCCTATGTTCTGGGCCTGGCCAACAGTTTTGGGGGAAATCTGATTGTCATTGGGAGCGTGGCCAACATTATTGTCGTGCAGCAGGCGCGCGAAGCGGGGGTTAAAATCGGTTTTTGGGATTTCGCGCGGCTCGGCATTCCGGTCACGCTCGCGGCGCTGGCCATATTGTTTGGATGGGCTGTCTTAATACCATGAACATCAAAGAAGCGACCACTGCTTACGAAACCTGGCTGGGCCAAAAGATTCCCTTGATTGCCGCGGACCTCAAACTGAAACATGCGCGCATGGCCGCGGGGGCGTTTCCTTTTTTGCGCGCCACGTTTTATCGCTGGGCGCAATTGTGGCCGGCAAATTGTCCCGAACTGGCCGGGGCGCCCGCGGTGTTGGGCGTCGGCGATCTTCACGTCGAAAACTTTGGCACCTGGCGTGATTCGGAAGGCCGGCTCATTTGGGGCATCAATGACTTCGACGAAGTGTGTGAAATACCCTATGCCGTTGACCTGGTGCGCCTGGCGGTCAGCGAATTTCTGGCGACGGCGGAAGGGATCGGCGTGGTCCAGCCCTCGGACGCCTGCGATGCCATTTTGGATGGATATACCCTGGGCATCCGGCGCGGGGGATGTCCGTTTGTGTTGGAGGAACATCATTCGGGACTGCGCGGCCTGGCGCTCAATGAACTGCGCGATCCGGTTCGATTCTGGGATAAGCTGAACGGATGGCCCCGCGCGGGAAAAATACCGTCCTCGGTCGAAGCGGTTTTGAAGCGCGCACTGCCTGAGCCGGGCCTGCTGTTTAAGATCGTTCATCGCCAGGCCGGGCTGGGCAGCCTGGGACGGCGGCGTTTCACCCTGGTAGCGGAATGGCGGGGCGGCTACATCGCGCGCGAGGCCAAGGAACTGGTTCCTACCGCGTGGCATTGCATGGACCGGAAGCAGAGCGCGAAAATTTTTTACACGCCGGCCATTACGCGCGCCATTCGTGTTCCCGACCCGATGGTTTCGGTGCAACGGCAATGGCTCATCCGTCGGCTGGCGCCGGATTGCAGCCGGATCGAGTTGGACCAATTACCGGCGAAACGGGACGGATTCAAATTATTGCACGCCATGGGAGCCGAGACGGCCAACATGCATCTGGGAACACCTGGCGCGGGAAAGAAGATTGCCGCCGATTTGAGAAAACGGCCTGCGCAATGGCTTTACAAAGCCGCCCGAGCGATGGAACAGGCGACTGTCAGCGATTGGAAGCAGTGGCGTGCTATATTTGACGCCAAATAATCAAAGACTCTGCTTGAATTCGTGATTTGCATCTATTACCTGTTGTAAATGGCACACAATCGAGGTTTTACGGCGGCCATCGTACTTTTCGTGGGACTCATCACAGCAGGTTGCAACCGGCAATCAACGCCGCCGGCTCCACAATCCGCGCCTCAAACATCATCCGATTATTTTAAGACGCCGTATCAGGATGAATCGCAATATATCGTCGAAGCCATCGTTTCCGATGTGGCGGAGGAAATGTATTACGCGAGGTTTCATCGCCTGCCGGACACCAACCTTTTCAAAGTAACGGCGGTGGAGAAGCCCGGTTCGCCCCTGGATACGCCGGTTTATGAAGTGGAGGTGCAATTGGATTCAAAGCAGGCTCCGATAAAATCGGAAATCAACATCAATGGCCCGATTTGGTCGCCCGCGGTTTACAAAAATGTGGCAGCGGAATTAGCCGACGCTGCCGGAGTGACGGTCGCGCCCGCGAAAGGCGCGGCGGAGGACACGTCATTGCTTTCCAGGCTCACCGATAGCCAGGCCGACACGATTGAACAGGAAAATGAGAAATTGTCGGCGGCTTTGGACAAGGACTTTCAAAATCCGCAATTGCACGAAAAAGCCGCGGCGTTGCTGGGGGCATTTTTGCTTCGGGATCATTCCGGTTATTTTTTTGAGATCCTGTCCCCGCTGTGCCGAATGACGTCGCATTTGACGATGGCGCAATTCCTGAACGGAACCAACGCCTTTGGGATTAACGGGCAAATGGCGGAAGCGATGCTGTTGACGTTGA
Organism: Verrucomicrobiia bacterium; assembly: GCA_030038175.1. Lineage (GTDB taxonomy): Bacteria > Verrucomicrobiota > Verrucomicrobiia > Limisphaerales > UBA11358 > UBA11358. Next base: position 4,212 of record JASHPN010000404.1, on the reverse strand, counting down.
TTGGCGACGAGGCGCCGGCCCTGGATCGCCTGAACGCCATCGGCACGAATGACGGGGCGACCACCCCATTCGTTCGGGCTTTGTGGGCGAAAAACACCGGCGACTATCGTTGGTTGGGCGGGATGAATGATCTGACGCCCATCGAGAGTATCGCATGGTATACCGCAATGGCTGATTACGTCTCGACCCCGCTGGCGTGGAACAAGCTCAACGCGGCCCAGCAGCAGACGATTGATTTTGTCCGGGAGGCCAATCAGGACGATTATTCGGTCGAGATGGGGCAAGAGCTGTCGGCGGTTTCAGTCCCGCTGGAAATACAGGAAATAACCAACGTCTATGAGCTGACACATGAAAAACCGATGAAAAGAGACGAGCTGGTGAAGGTCCTGAATGAATTGCCCGAAAGCTCTTGTTTTACGACGGCAGCCGGCGGCGCGGTCCATGTGTGTATTATCGGCTGGGGTCAATGGGCCGATTTCCTGCAACGTCATTTGTGCCATGCCGTTCAGCAAACGTTCGATCTATTACAATACAAATGGGGTGTCCCGGAGGATGCCAAAGAATTTGCGAAGGAATGCGACAGCGATTTCAGCGGATTGCGGCTGTATCCGTTTGTCGAGCGGTTTGATTGCACCGATATCGCTTCCTACCACAAATCGGTGGACGATGGATTTAGGGTGACCGTGGCCACGCCTCAATTGACGCCGGCGAATTGTTGGAACTGGATCTGTTACGATGTGGATTTTGCGCCGATGTACCGGCCCAATCCCAATCCTCACATCAATGAGTGGCACCATCATAATCCGCCGCCAGGGACCGTTTATGACCTTAATCCCCGGCTGGACCATCCCAGTCTGACGGACCGGCGGGATGCGGTGGCCCGGTTTGAAGAGCTTCATCAACTGGCTCCTTACGATTGCCGGATCATCGGATTCATTCTGAAACACAAATATAACAACTCTCCGAATTACCAGCAGGCGATGGATTTATGCCAGGGCCTTTTGCCTTACAGCGTCTGGGCCATGCGAACCGTTGCCAATACGCTGAGCGACCAGCCGGCGAAGTATGAAAAGCTCATGCTTCAGGCGGCGCAATTGGACCCGGTCTGTTATTACACGCTGGGTGATTATGAATGCAATCGCTATGAACCTGACAAGGCCGCGCTGTATTATGATAAAGGCTGTGACGCGGACGCGGACAGCGTGCGCGCGTCCAACTATTCCCTCTGGCGCGTACGGTATTATTTGAAAAAGGGTGACAAGGACAAGGCCCGCCAAATCGCCGATGCCGGCGCAGACGTATATTCTAAAGTGGGATTGGAGGCGGAAGCGACTTATTTTGAACTGACCAGCAATTATGACGAGGCGTTTGCCTGGTACCAAAAGATTGAAGACCGCTATGACGAATCGGACCAGTTGATTGCATTCTGTGAACGGTACAAAGACCAAACGGGAGATACGCGATTCGTTCCCGAAATTAAGAAGCGGGCCAAAAAGTTTTTTCCAAATGGAATGGAAAATGTCTCGGTTAGTGACCTTCACGGCGCGCCCAGGGACGGCGTGTTGATCGAAGGGCAAAACGGAACCCTGACATCGTACGGCCTGAAAGCGGGCGACGTGATTGTGGCGCTCAATGGCACCCGAACCCACACGTTCAATCAATACACCTACGTTCGCAGTTTGCTCACCGCTCCGCAGATGACCCTCATTGTGTGGCAGGGCAGCGCTTATCACGAAATCAAGGCCGATCCCGTCACCCATCGTTTTGGCGTGGATATTGGCGATTACCGGCCGGAATAACCACGAGAATCCGCAGTCTTATCGTAACTCAATCTCCCTCTTTTTTGATGCGCCCTTCTTTGAGTCCGGCAGAAAATTTGGTTGACAACGTCTCTAATATTTAAGATAACTTATTATCGGTAATAACATGCCCGCATCCTTGAACACGGGCTGTGGAGAAGACGACTGCCGAAAAACCGAAACTCAGATTGACCTTCAGACCACCAAACCATGCGAACCAGAATTTTACTGTTTGTCTTGCTGTCGCTGGGGGCTTTGGGGACAACGTCGTTGCGGGCGTTTGAGGGAACGATCACCGCCTCGCTTGCACGGGGCGGCCAGGCTACGCCGCTGCTTTACACAGTCGGAACGAACGCCCTCCGCGTGGAAGTCACCGCCGCTGACCGGCCTTATCCAGTGGACATTCTTGACCGGCCATCCGGCGCGTTAACATTGCTCTTTCCGGGCAATCGCAGTTTTGTGCGGCTGAAACCCGTCGCGGAAAATCAATCCACTGCGCCGCCCGGATTTCCCGGAATGCCCATGCCGCCCGGCGGCCTTCCGCCGGGAATTGGCGCCCAGGTCGGCACGACGCCGGGAAGCCCGGCAAGCCCAATGTCGGGGATGTCGTCTATGCCCGCCCCGCCGCCGCCTGCCACCATCGGAGTTGCCAATCCTCCGGGAATGTCCGCCGTGCCGCAGATGCCGCAGATGCCGCAACGGCCGCAGATGCCACAAATGCCACAGATGCCTCAGTCGCCGGGAGCGCCTGCGATGCCGTCCGGCATCGGCCCGCAGGCGGGCGCCGGCGTTGCGGGCATGCCCGCCATGCCCATGATGCCGCCGATGGCGATGAAGCCAATGGAACTTACGAGGACAACCGATACCACCAATCTGCTGGGTTACCTCTGTACGCGTTACGAAATCAGGGGACGGGGCGACGTGATGGAGATTTGGGCCACCGACAAGTTGCTGCCTTTCCAGCCGTATTTGCGGAATCAGCGGTACCGGTTTGGGCCGAAATTAATGGAGGAACAATGGGGCGAATTGCTCAAAGCCAAAAGACTGTTTCCGCTGCTGGCCGTGTTGAGATTTCAGATGCCGCCGGCGCCCGGCCATACGGCGCCACCGCCTGAGCCGGAGCGGTTGCGATTCGAGGTCAAATCCATTACGCCGGAAAAAATCAGCGACGACACGCTTTTTCAGCCGCCGCCGGGTTACCACGAAATTCAACCGTTGCCGTTTTAAGAGATGGTTTAAACACCAAACCCAAAAATAACGATGAAACTCAAATCAAATATCCAGGCCGCCGCTCTTGGGGTGTCGCTGCTCTCAACCCTCAACTCTCAACTCTCAACCGCCCTCGCCCAGGGCAGCCTCACACCGCCCGGACCGCCCGGGGCGACGATGCTGACGCTCTCACAAATCGAGCCGCGCACGGCGATTGCCTGCGCACCCTGCGCCATCACGCAACCCGGTTCGTATTATCTGACGACCAATCTCACCGTCAGCACGGGCGACGCGATCGACATTGACACCAACGGCGTGACGCTGGACCTCAATGGCTTTACGATTTCTTCAACCGACCCCAGTGACAGTGGTTATGGCATTTTCATCAACGGCGGATTGCAGAACATCACCATCGCCAACGGCTTCATTCAAGGCGGCGTGACCAACAACGGAAACGGCGTTTACAGCGGCAACGGCTTTGGCTACGGCATCGAGTATTCGGGTGTTCCGCCGGTGAATGTGCTGGTATTGCGCGTTTCGGTTTTGGGTTGCCTGTATGATGGCATCTTTCTGCATATCGGCGATTCGACGGTGGTGGAATCCTGCCTGGTGCAGACGGTGGGAGGTCTTGGGATTGAGGCGTCCAAGGTCACAGAGTCATCGGCCATTGACTGCGGCGGCGCCGGGGTTTTCGGCGATCAAGTGTCTGATTGCTATGGCGTATGCAGCAGCTTCGGCACAGGCATTTATGCCACCACCGCCCGGAACTGTTCCAGCTCCAGCGCCAACGGCTTCGGCATCAGTGCCTACACTGTATTTAACTGTTACGGTTACAGCAGCGGCGGCGTTGGCGTCAGTAGTGACACCGCGCTGAACTGTTACGGCGTAAGCGAGAGCAGCGGCAACGACGGTGGCGTTAATGCCGACAACGCCCAAAACTGTTACGGCTTCAGCAGCACGGGCGCTGGTGTTTCTGCCCCTCTCGCCCAGAACTGTTACGGCAGCAGCAACACCGGCACTGGCGTCTTTGCTAATGCTGCCCTGAGTTGTTTCGGCGTCAGCGACGGCTACGACTATGGCATTTATGCTGTTACCGCCGAGAACTGTTCCGGCTCCAGCATTGGTGGCGTTGGCATGTATGCCACCGCCAGCGCCGTGAACTGCTACGGTCTCAGCAGCAGCAGTACTGGCGTTAATGCTCCGA
>JASHPN010000403.1 GCA_030038175.1 Verrucomicrobiia bacterium | reverse complement strand
TCCCTCGCCGTTATCGGAGAACGTCAAGCAAATGAAATCACCGTCCCGCTTTTCGGGATCCAGCGGGATGGCGGCCCGATGAATCGTTTCGAGTGAAGTCGAAATCTCAATTGAACCGCCTTTGGGCATGGCGTCCCGGGCATTGACCGCCAAGTTCATCACCACCTGTTCAATCATGCTGGCATCGGCCTTCATGGCCAGCGGCGAATCCGCCGGCGTAAATTTGATCTTAATTTGCTCGCCGACCAATCGTTCCAGCATTTTGATGGTGCCGGCCATGGTCGCGTTAATATCCAGGGTCTTGAATTGCATGACCTGTTTGCGGCTGAACATCAACAACTGCTGAATCAGCGATGCGGCCCGGTTGGTGGATTTGGAGATGGCGGCCAGTGATTGTTTGGCCAGACTTTCCGGCGGTATGCTTTGCTCCATGATGCCGCAATGTCCCTGGATGACCGTGAGAATGTTATTGAAATCATGGGCGACGCCGGCGGCCAACTGGCCGACGGCTTCCATCTTCTGGGCCTGGCGCAATTGGCGCTCGAGTAAAACCCGCTCGGTCACATCCTGGGCCAACAGGAGCATGTGCGGCTCTTTGCCCAGCGCGAGCACCGAGCAGGTGACCAGGACTTCATTGAAAGTGCCGTCTTTCCGGCGAATCCTTGCCTCATCTTCGCGGACTTGCTTCTCGCGCATGATTTGCTCAATCCAGCCGTCCGCCATCGCGGGATTTTCCCATAAAAAAAGTTCCGCCGGCGTGCGCCCGATCATTTCGTTGCGCGCGCATCCCACGACGTCGAGGAAGCGCTGGTTGACATCCACAAAAGATTGGTCGGTTAAACTCTGGATCGCGGAAGGAATCGGGCTGCCGTGGAAGGCCTTCGAAAATCGTTCCTCGGAAATGCCCAGGGATTGATTGGCCTCCCGCAGTTGGCGCGTCCGTTTCGCCACCATGTGCTCCAATTCCGCGTGTTTCAATTCCGAGTGTTTGGTGAGCTGCCATTTGCGGGTCATGGCGTGGGCCAATTGCTGCACCTCGACGTTATCAAACGGTTTTTTCAGAATGACGAGGCTGTCCGGCTTGTGCAGGCGCGTGCGCATTTCATCCCAGGAATAATCCGAGTAGGCCGTGCAAATGACGATCTGCAGATCCGGGCACGCCTCCCACAGATGCGTCGCCGTCTCAATGCCGTCCCAGCCGGGCGGCATGCGGACATCCAGGAAGGTCACGGCATAGGGCTGGTTTTTTGCCAGCGCCTGCTTCACTTTTTCGAGCGCTTCACGCCCTTGAAAGGCGGAGTCCAGTTGAAATTGCGTTTCTTTCGGGCGGTCCAATTCGCTTTCGAAGATCGCGGCTTTCAAGTCCTGCAACGCCGCGCGTTCCTCCGTGGCGGGGCAGAGAATCTTCCGGAAATCGGCGTGAATCGCCGGGTTGTCGTCCACGATCAAAATCCGTTGATTGGAATCAAGCAAGGGATCGCTCATAACATTCATTCTAGGCGGCTTCCGAGACGGGAGCGGCCGGATTTCTCTTTTCGGCGGTCGGGACCGTCAGGGTAAAGACCGCGCCTTTTCCCGGGCCATCGCTTTGCACGGTGAGCGAACCATTCATTTGTTTGGCGGCCAGGGCGCCGCTGTGCAGTCCGAATCCGTGGCCGTCTTTCTTGGTGGTAAAACCGTGGCCGAAAATTCGCGTCAGGTTTTCCGCCGAGATGCCCACGCCATTGTCTCTGACGCTGATGGCAACTTGTCCTTCCGCCGTTTTATCCGCCTGGATCTCGAGCCGTTTTTCGGCGGGGTTTTGTTCATCCATGGCGTATTTGGCATTGCGAAAGAGGTTGGTCAGGATTTGCAGGACTTTGTGGCGGTCCACCATGACCGTGGGGGCGTCATGGCCAACCTGATTGGAAATTTTAACTCCATGACGGTCAAAGGCGGCCAGGTTCATCTTCAGGGCATCCTGCACCAGGGAGGCCGGGGAGACCGGCTCCATCACCCCGAACACTTTCGCGTAAGTTTGCTGCATCGCGACGATTTCCTTGATGTGCTCAATGTGTTCGCCCACTAACGCCATTTCCTTGATCAGTTCTTCCCGTTCCGTGGCCAATACTCCCGAAGCTTTCGCGAGAAATTCCGGCAGCAACTTGCCGCGCGGGTCCGACTCCAGGAATTGTCCCAATTGCCCATTTTTTTCGAGCAGGATCTTCGCGGCCCGATGGACGTCGCCGATTTCGGATTTGCGCAGGCGGTTGCAGACGACCGTTGCGGCAACGCTCACGCTATTGAGCACATTGCCGACATTATGGAGCACGCCGGTGGCCACTTCCGCCATGCCGGCCTGCCGCGAGAGCTGCAAATGCTGCTCGTGGGTGGCTTCGGCGGCGCGCTTTTGTTCCAAATCCTCGTTTGCTTCTTCGAGTTCGGCCTGGCGCGTGGCGACATCGCTCATTTCCTTCAAACTTTGATTGATCGAGATGAACAGGCCAACGTCTTCGAATAAAACCCAGGCGGCATGTTCGGTCCATCGCCACGGGCTTGAAACCATGACGCCAAAGACAGATTGCGGCCAGTAAATGCCCCGGACCAGATGGTCCACGGCGACGATGGCGGTGGCCGTGGCCAGCACTTTCCAGTCACGATAGAAAGCCAGGAAGGCCAGCGAGGCGAAAACGTGGAAGTGAGTTTCGATGCGGCCGCCGGTAAGATGGATGAGCAGGGCGGAGGTCAACATTTGCGCCACGGCGATGACCTGGCGGGTGAAAGGACGTCCCGGCAGGGTCAAGGCCAGGAAAATGGGAAAGGCGCTGATCACGCCGCCCAGAAAGATAGCCGCCCATACGTGGATGCTCACCTTGTGCTCCGCCCCGATCCAGGTGTTTGGTGAAATAATGAGGGCTGCGGCTATTCCGGCGACCCATTGGATCCCCATGAGCCAGGCAAACATTCGGTCCGTCTTGCGGCGCAATCGGTCCAGCGCATCGTCAAAGAGCGCCTTGGCGCGCAGGGCAACAGTGTTTTCCATAGGTCAATCAGTTTTTAGGACAAGCGCCGGTCAAGGGACATCCAAAGACCGGCGTTTTATTAATTTGCGTTTGCTCGCCGGCCAGGATTTGCCCCAGCGCGGTAAGCCCGGGACTATCTCCCTCGTGGCCCCGCCCCGGCGTTATCCCGCCGTCGAATAAGAGTTTTTTGTTTGTGCCGTAAAGGAGGGTTTCACCCGAAGTCGCGGTGCGAAAGCGGAAGGCTTCCGCGCCGCCGTTATCCAAATAAACCGAGACATTCGGGATCCGCGCTGCCGCGCGCCATGTGCTGGTATATTCCCAATTCGAATCGGTGCCGGGCGGTTTTACGAACACCAGGCAGGTGGCGACCTTGTTTGGAAAGCGCGCCAGAAGCTCTTCCAATTCGGTGAGGCTTGCGTGGGTGCAGGGACAATGAGGATGGATAAACATCAACAGCGTGGGAGTCCCGGCACTGAGTTTAAGCCGGGTTTGAGGAGGCCAGACGGCGGGAGGATTTGCCGAGACCCCCGGGGTATTTGAATACTGAATCAGTGCGGCGGTGCCCGCTCCCACCACCATGAGCCAGGCCGCAGCCACGATGAAAACCCAGCGGTAGAGCCTCGAATGAGGAGCATTGGACGCCGGCGTCGAAAAATCAGCGGCGCCTGTGTGCGTTTCCTGGTTTTTCATGTTAATTTTCAGATTTTTCAGCGATTAAATCGTTGATTCAGAGCCCGTACTGGACAAATTTTGGCTGAAAAAGAGCAATTTATGTGCCGTCGGAACCTCGGAATAATGGGATATTTCAGGGGATTTTGTTTGGTCAAAGTGACGGTAATGGCAAATGAAAATAGAGGTATTTGTTTTTTTCTGGCTCCCTATGTCCCGCAAGGGACATGTGAAAATAGCCCGGCGTTTTAACGCCGGGAAAAGAGGAAAGAGGGCCATGAGTCCCGACGGGACGGTTGGATCAATCCCTCAAATATCATTGTGAATCTTGATATGTTTCAGCCGTATCTGCGGGACTGATACAATTGGGAGCGTTGGTCCCGGCGTTAAAACGCCGGGCTGGTTCCAATGATCCCTTCGGGATAAAATGGACGACACTTCTGAAAAATCGGGATCCATTTGCAACGCGGAATACCCGGGATTGAGGAGCGCGGACAGCCTTTTCCGCCTGTTGTCTGCCTGGGCCATGCTCGCGCGGACAAAGCTGTCCGCGCTCCGTCGGTGGCGGCTTTGGCCGCGCTGGAGTCACTCCGCCTTTTCGACGACGAGCATTTTGATGGGCATGTTGGTGGGAACGAGTTCGAGGCCGAGTTGATCATAGAGAGCCTCTTCGAGGTTTGCCCGGTTTCGGGCTTGATCAGATTGGTCCCAGGTGAGCTTGAAATCGTAATTGCCGGTCAGTTCGCTCCGGTCAATTACTGGAATTTCCATCAGAGACTCGTTACCTCGTCTCCTACGCGCCTCGTCTCCTACGCTACGTATCGTCGCCCGATACTTGACGTAATACGCAACACGCAATACGAGCAGGCGTTCGCGGCTCGGTTGGAGCGTTCACTTACTACCGCTGTTCATTTGTTTCACCAAAGCGTTGTACTTGAGGACGATGTCATTGCGGTTGGTGGCGAGAGAATCGTATTTTTCGACCAGGCCCGTGCGCTCCGAAAGCAGGTTCGTGATGGTCTCATTTTGCTTGTCTATGCCGGCATAGGCGTCCTTGAGCTTGGATTCGAGTGTATCCACCCCGACCTTGTACTGGGCGATTTCATTAGTGTCATTGTCGTGCTGAAATTGTAATTGAGTGATTTGCGCCTTTTGCACCGCCACCAATTGCCCGTTCGTGGCGGCGACGGCTTTGATTTCGGTGATCCGCGCGTCCATGTCGTCCACTTTATGGTTCAGCGAGGCGATGGAGTTGGTGTAACCCTGGATGGAGGCGTTGCGGTCATAGACCATTTTGTTGAGGTCCTGGATGGTGGCGCGCTGGACGGTTTGCACGTACCATTGCCAGGCGCAGAGGCCGCAGAGCGCCAGGGCCAGGACGATGAGCAGGTTTTGGAGAAAATTTTTCATGGATTTGAATTGCCGGAAGCCGTGTGGACCGCGATGGCGACATTGCGGACGCCGGCGCTTTTGACGAGATTCAGGACAAACATCATCGAGCCATGCGTGGCGTTGTTAGCGCCGGTGATATAGACGGGCAAATTCGTGTTGATGGTGCACCGGTTGGTCAGCATCGAATACAAATCGGGAAACGTCATGGCCCGGTCATCCACGGATACCTGTCCGTCTTTGTCCACGTCCAGGTTTATGATGTCGGGCTTTTTCGTGGAAGTGGCGAGCGTGGCGGTGGGCAAATTCGCCTTCAACGTGCGGACAATTTGCATCTGCAAAGCGACCATCATGAACGAGGCCAGCAGAAAAAACATGATGTCAATCAGCGGGATGATTTCCAGCCGCGACTTTTTTTCGGGAACAGGCGTGCGGATTTTCATGGCGACCCCTGCTTGCTTTGGGTAATGAAGGCGACGTTTTGGATGCCGGCGGCGCGCACGGTCTGATAGACTTTCACCATATCGCCGTGCAATGCCTCGCGGTCGCCGCTGATATAAACGGGCAGGCGGGGATCGGCGGCGAAACGATTGCTCAGCACCAGGGCAAGATAGGCGAGGGTAATTTGCCTTTTCTCCAGCCACACGGCGCCGGATTTATCCACGGCGATGTTGACCATGTTGGGCTTGTAATCCTGCTGCGCCTGTGATGCGGACGGCAGGCGGACCTTGATATTTTCAGTCTGGTTCATCTGCAGGCTGATCATCATGAACGACGCGAGCAGGAAGAACATGATGTCAATCAGGGGAATGATGACAATCCGCGAGCGGCGTTTGGGGATGGGCGATGAAATTCTCATTAACGGGCTGTTAATGGCTGGTCGCCTGTCCGGGCGTTTCGGGTTTGCGCAAATGGACGGTGTCGCCGGCTTTTCCGCCGCCCACCATGACCTCGACGTTGGTGGCCGCGGTTTCCAGGTCAAATTGCAATTGCGCCACTTTGGCGGAGAAATAATTGAATGGGATCAGCGAAAAGATCGCAATACCGAGGCCGCAGGCGGTGGCGATGAGTGCCTGCCCGATGCCGCCAGTGACGCCCTTGACGGACAATTCCTCGCTGCCGATGTGAAGAAAGGCGGTCATCAGGCCGGTGACCGTGCCCAGCAATCCCAGCAGCGGCGCCAGGGTGACGAGCGTGTCCATCACCGTGAGAAAACGTCCCGCGCGTTTCAACTCGACGCCCGCCGCCAGTTGCAGCGCGCCGAGCAGGGAGCCGTGCGCGTGGCCCACGTGCTCCAGGCCGTGATGAATGACGCGGATGATCGGGTCTTCCGAGCCGGCCGCGGCCGTTTGCGCGGCGGCGATGTCGTGGTTTTCCAGCGCGGCGAGGATTTGTTCGAGCTTGCGCGGGTCGCGCCGGGAGCTTTCGCGCGTCCACCAGAAGGCGCGTTCGCCGACGACCGCGACGGCCACCAGCGCGCAGATGAGGATCGGCCACATGACGGGGCCGCCCCGGAGAAAAAATTCGAGAACAATGTTTGCGATCATAATGGTTTTGGTTTGGGAGTTACATTTGCAGTTTATAAGTAATAGTTGTTTGGAAAAGCTGCGTGCCCGTGCCCGTGGGCAAACGCCAATGGCTTTTTACAAATTCCACGGTAGTCTGATCCAGATAAGGAAAACCGGATGATCGTTTCACGGTTATGGAAACGACATTGCCAGCCGCGTCGCCGCCGAGCAATAACACAATCGTGCCCTGTTCTCCGGTCTGCTGTGCCAATTGCGGATACGCCGGTTCCGGCCGTTCGCCCCCTGAGCCGGTGTTGCCGAGCGAAACGACCTGCGCCTGGGCTTCCAGCGGATTGAGCGGCGGGGCGGACGCCATCGCAGGAGAGGCGGCGAGGGTTCCGATCGTGGGCACGGAAAAATTGATGTTGGGTGCGTTCGGGAGCGCGACGAACACCCGCGCCGGTTCAGTATGCTGCTGCACGGGCTGCGTTTTTTGCGGCACTCTCATCTGCGGCGGCAAAGTCTGCGGTATGACCACCACCGGCACGATCTCGCGAATGGGCGGGAGAGAATGGATGGAAATGACGCCGCGGCGCGCGCCCGCGATTCCAATGATGAGGAACAGGAGGCAAATCGAATTGACCCACGCGAGCTTGAGGTTCGTGTCCGGGTTTGCCGAAGGCAGGCAATAACGCGCCAGGTCGCTTTTCAGAGCGTAAGATGTTCGATGGGCATCCATGCAATTCAACAGTTTTTCACGAAATGTTCCGCGGGCGCAATTTTGTTTTGTTGCCGCTGCTCAATTTTGACGGTGTGATTTGCCGGGAACGGTCAATTTGGCAGTCGGCGCACAGGGCGTGGATTTCGCATGCCTGCGGCGCCGGGGAAAACCCGTGCCGGGAGGCCAGACGTCCGATTTGGGCTGAGGTGGTATTGGGCAGCGGCAATTCCGCAATGCGCCCGCATTGCCGACAAACCAGGAAATGCGCCGTGTCGCCGGGAGTGTTTAAAACAAAGTAACTGGCCTTTTGAGGGGTCGGCACCAGGCGGACCAATTCGGCCTCCTGAAACAACATCAACGTACGATAGACGGTGCTGGAATCGCAATGTCCCCTGATGCCGGCGGCCTGGGAGAGCGCTTCCAGGCTCACCGGCATGCGTTGTTGCGCCAGGAAAGCCAGAATCGCCTGCCGGACCGGCGTGAGGCGCATTCCGGCCTTCCGGCAAAAGGCCGTGGCCCAAAGTTCGCGTTCCTTGATCGTTTTCATGGCATCAGATGCAAGTGACTTGCAAAAACATTTCTTGCCGCGCCGGGAGCAACCTTGGATTGTCATGACGAGGCAAAAACATAAACACGAAATATCTTAAAAATTATGAGCAAACATTCCTGTACGACTCACCCTGATCATTCTCACGTCCACGGTCCGGGCTGCGGCCATACGGCCGTGAAGCACGAGGGACACGTGGATTATCTTCACGACGGCCATTTGCATCATCCGCATGGCGACCATGTGGACGAGCACCAGATTGCGGTCAATGCCACCAATCCGGACAAGTGCACGCCCGGTTTTGCCGCGGCCGAACGCGCGGCGAGGCATGTGCATGGCCCCAATTGCGGCCACACTGCCGTTCCGCATGGCGATCACGTTGATTATCTGGTGGATGGACGGCTTCATCATCCGCATGGCGATCATTGCGACGATCACGGCCCGCTGGAAATTGTTAAATAATTGGATTTAAAGAATTGTCGGAGAGCCGCGCCGGAGGAAGAACGCGGCTCTCCAACGGTGTGGTTCAAAAGCTCAGGCCGATCGAACCAAAGAATCCACGGCGTTCACCATACTGCGGGGCGTTGACGCCCACGCCGGTGCCGTTGCGGAGTTGATAGCTGTTGTCGGTGAGGTTCACGATGTCCAGACGGGCTTTCAAAACGTGATTGTGCGGGATTTTGAAATCCTCCTCCACGCCCATATTGATGTTGTAATAATCGGGCACGGTGCCGCCGTTGGGAATCGGATCGGTCGAACCGGGTATCGTCCCGGCGTCCTCGTGCAATCCGGTGCCGACCACACAGTCCACATAAAACAACGCACTCTTTGTGTCGGATTGTTTCCACAGATAGGATTCGCCGAGGTTTGCGGAGATGAACTGATCGTGATCGAGATAGATCCAGTGATTGGCGACATAATTGATAGTAGTCTGGTCCGGCCAAAGGAATTGGGCTGAGGCAACTCCCTCGCCTTGCGCCCGGGACACGGCCACGTTGCCGTAAGTGGAAAAATTGCCGACGTCGTAGCTGCCGGTAAATTCCACGCCTTCCACACGGCCCTTGGCGTAGTTGAACGCGGAAAGAATGAGCGACTGCCCAAACAAACCATCGTCAAGCTGGTCCTGGGCGGTTTTGTAATAGCCGTCCACGCCCAATTGCACGTGTTTGCCGATTTTCTGCGAGATTCCCGCGTCATAATAGTTTGCGCGCTCGGCCTTCACGGTGTCGTCCTGGGTTACGGCGGATGCGCCGGACGTGCCGTTGAATGCGGTAATGTTGGCGGCTGGCACGCTTTCCAGCGGCGGCGGAGTGAAATAACGCGAATAGCCGGCGTGCAGCGTCGTTGAGTCCGTCGGCTGATAGACAAGGTTCACGCGCGGGCTGGGCTGGTTTTGTTTGTCGAACGTGCTGTAATATTCGTCAAAACGCGCGCCGTAATTGAGCGTCACATGGGGCAGGATTTTCCATTCGTCCTGCGCATACGCGCCGGCGAAGATGGCGTTGGCCACAAAGTTCTGGACGATGGTTTCGGGAGGGCCATCCGGATCTCCGCCCGGGCCGAGCGGAAAGACCGTAGTCGCATTGTCGTCAGTCAGATATTCATCCATCAGCATCCCGCCGAATCGCAAGGTGTGCTGGTCGCCCAGTTCGTAGCTGGCGTCCAATTCGATGCCACCGGAATACAAATTACGGTCC
>JASHPN010000402.1 GCA_030038175.1 Verrucomicrobiia bacterium | reverse complement strand
TATTGCGGCGGGTGGAGCGCAAGACGAAATCGCCGGTAAAATTAAAATTGGGCGACGTGGAAATTGATTTGGCGCGGCAAACGGCGTTTCGCGGCCGGAAACCCATCCATTTAACGGCAAAGGAATTTGCGATCTTGCGCTTGCTGGCCGACGCCGAGGGCCAGCCCGTCACCCGCGAGCAGTTTCTGGACGTCGTCTGGGGTTACACCGCTTTCCCAACGACGCGCACCGTGGACAACCACATCGCCGCCCTTCGCTCCAAAATTGAAAAGAACCCCGACCAACCCCGCTGGCTCAAAACCCTCCACGGTGTCGGCTACCGCCTCGAACCATGAGCCATTGCCCACATCCTTCACCGCGTAGGAGCCGAGGTAACGAGGCTCTAATTGATTTGATTTATGCAAGACTTCTTTTCAAGCCGATGTGCCCGTCCGCCACCTCATGCCGTCGGAGGATAATTCTCCCTCTCCCAGCCGGCCGCGCCATAGTCCCGCTTCGAGCGGGACGAAGGCGGGCGGGAGAGGGCAGGGGCCTGTCCCGCCATAGCCCCTGCCGCGCCGAAGCATGGCGAAGGCGGGAGGCGACGGCGGATGAGGGAGAGTCGTCCGAACTAAAAATCCTGCGCCGAATCATGGCAAATGATTTTGCAAATCCATGACAAATGGCGGTTCGATGATTCGACATATTGACACTATGAAAACACTTTTGTGCCTCTTGCTCTTCTTCCTCGCCGCAAGCCTGGCGCGCGCCCAAACCAATCTCACCGGCCTGCTGCAACAGGGCATGTTCGAAGAAGAAGCCAACCACAATCTCCCCGCTGCCATGGTGAATTACCAGGAACTGGCCAATCAATTCGACAAAGACCGCCAACTGGCCGCCACGGCCATTTTCCGACTGGGCGAATGCTGCCGCGAAGAAGGCGACACCAACAACGCCGCCCGCGAATACCAGCGCATTATCCGCGAATTTCCCGACCAGCAATCCCTGGTGACCTTGAGCTGTCAGGATTTGGCCGGCATGGGCATTGAGACTTCGCAAGTCGCGATGCCGAACAATTCAGGGGCGAATCTCTGGAATGAAGTAAAAGACCTTCCCGAATCTGAATTGGTTGCGGTTCTTCCCACGTTGGCTCCTGACCCGGTCCTCATATCCCTTCTGCAGCAGCGCGACCTTGCGCAGGCCAAACTGGAGGATCTCAAAACGTATCATGGCCCGGACAGTCCAGAAATCCGGGCAGAGAAAGAGGTCCTGTTGGTAATCACTAAACGGATTTCCGACAAAATTGGAGGCATCATGGAGGCGCTGAAAATTCAGGCCCAGGCCGCCGCTCCCCTCAACACGGAAGAAGACCAGGAAATTCAGCGCATCCAGGCGATGCTTCAAAACAGCCCCGATTTGATCAACGCGCCGGACGATCACGGACATACCCCGCTGGAAAATGCGGCCATCAATGGCTGGCTTAAAGTCGCCGCCTTCCTGCTGGATCATGGGGCGGATGTGAATGCCGGCAAATTTTCCGCGTTGAATCTGGCGGCTAACGCCGGCAATCGCGCGATGGTGGAATTTCTTTTGAACCACGGCGCCGACATTCATACGAAAGCGTGGACCGGAGAAACCCCGTTGCACACCGCCGCGTCTGAGGGCTATCAGGCCGTCACGGAAGCGTTGATCGCGAACAAAGCCGGCCTGAATGCCCAGGATGACTACGGCGATACGCCGTTGCTGGAGGCTGCGCGTAACGGCCATCAGGACGTCGTCCAAATACTTCTAAAGGCGCGCGCGGACCCGAACCTGGCGGACAAAGACGGTCGCACGCCATTGAGTTGGGCCGCCGACGCCGGTTCTCCAGAAACGGTCAAAGCGCTTCTGGTCGCCAAAGCCGATCCAAACGCCGGCACGATAGACGCGCCACTGCTGTGCGCGGTGGATAAGCAGGATCTGGCCTCTGCCGAATTATTGCTTCAGGCCGGCGCCAATCCCAATGTTGACGGTCTCATGCACTGTTCGCAAGGCGCGTACGGCTCCAGATTTTATCATGAGTATAACGACATCCTGCGTACGGCCACCCCATTGTGGCTGGTGATCCAGGAGCATCAATTGCCCATGGTCCAACTGCTGTTAAAATACAAAGCCAACCCTGACGCGCAAATCAGCGAACCCCCTTCCGTAATTTTTTGGGCGCTGTCCGACACCAACATTCTCGAAGCCCTTCTGGATGCGGATGCTAATGTTGTTAACATCATGGACGACGGTCGCACACCTTTGAATGAAGCCGCAAAAAAAGATTTGCTGGATTCGGTAAAACTGTTGCTGGCCGCCGGTGCGCCTCCGAATACAACAGACAACGACAGTCGCTCGCCCTTGAGTTGGGCCGCCGACGTCGGCCGGGTAGAAATGGTCAAAGCGCTTCTGGCTGCCAAAGCCGAACCAAATTTCAATACGTCATACGCGCCGCTCGTCTGCGCCGTTTACAAAAACGATCCCGAAAAAGTCAAAATCCTGCTTCAGGCCGGAGCGGACCCCAACGTAGCCGCCCTCGCTCCCGCCTGGGGCTGGAACGGGAGCCCAATTCTATTCAAGGCCCTGGAAAACACTAACATCCTCGAAGAATTACTTGATGCCGGCGCCAATCCCAATGTGCACGAAGAGGTGGAACGTGGCGATTGGAGTCCCCTCGCAAGGGCCATTTATCGAGATGACGTCCCAACCATCCAAATTCTGCTCCGGCATGGCGCGAATCCCAACCCAGCCTCCGCTCGTGGTGATTTTCCGCTGCATGACGCAGTTAGTCAGTTTGATCCGGCAATTTTCCAGGCTCTCCTGGACCATGGAGCCGACCCAAACCGGAAAGGTCCGGATGGCCGGACGCCGCTAAAAGTCCTCGAAGACGTTGCCTCTGGCAAACCCAATTTAGGTTTCCTGCCTTCCTCCCGTCAAAGTACCCTTGCGGTTTCAATTGCCGATCTGCTTCGCCGCCACGGCGCGTTGGAAGTCCTGCCGGATTGGGACCATATCACAGTGAGCACACCCTGGGGCGGTGATTCGGCAACGCCATTTTCAAATGAAAAAGATTGGAACCAATTCACTTTGCTGGAGACCATTCTTAAATATTTTCAGCCTTCGAGTGGGCCATTGAACTACCAATGGTATGGCGCCAACGGCGAAACGGGTTCTCCGATGTCCTTCCCGGATCTATCCAGGGTCACGATTGTCCGCCCTCGCCCCGGAACCACTAATGTCACGGGGATGAAAATCAACCTGCTCAATCGCGATGGTAAAATTGATTGCTCCAAAGATGTGCCGTTGAAATTTGGCGACACGGTGCAGATTTCACAACGCGAGCATATCCTTTCCGAAAGTGACACGAATCTGCCGGCGTGGCTCGCGCAAATTTCGAGCTGCCTTCAGGATAAAGCCGGGTCGGTTAAACTGATTGTGGACGGCGGTCAAACCGTTCAGATCGGCCTGGGCCGGTTCGGCCCTTCAGGCGCTTCGATTGGCAAAATATTGTTTAGTTCCCAGGCCCAAAACGTTCTGACGTCCGATTCCGACCTTTCCCATTTGAAAGTGACACGCAAAACAAAAGGCGCCAAGACCGCCGAATGGACTCTGGATTGCGCCGACCTGAGTACCGGCCAAATCGGAATGATTTCCTTCGGAGATGGGAGCCAGGTAAAGATTAATGGCTGCCCCGACTTCTGGCTCCGCGACGGCGACGTAATTGAAGTGCCCCAAAAGCCGTAGCCTCATTTCCATAGCGTCAAGCGTGAGCCTGATCTGATTTTTTGCCCCCCGGGACCGGCGACCATTTGGTGAAGCGTTTTCAGAAGCTTCCTGGCGAGAAATACGCCGCCGCCGCCAAATCATTTGTCCCTTCTGTCCCATCCGCCCCATAGGTCCCTTCACCGAATGCCGCCAAAACCGTCGCAAAGTAGCACGCCTCAAAGCTCTTTTCCTCCTCTCCATTAATTGTGTGAGGAGCTATAGCAAATGCCTTAACAATAACGCATTATGATATTTCTGGCTTCGTTTCCTCGTCTCCGGGACTGGACACAAAAAATGTGCGTGCCATCTCTCGTAATCCAGGCCTGTCGGTCCGTATTCCCATTTTAACCATTCAACCTATTTAACCATTTAACTTTTTCCTTCGTTTCCTCGCTCCCAAACCTATACACAAAAAATGTGTCCCTCGGCACGTAAATCGTTTTCCCCCTTTTTCCTTTCTAATTTTTCCTTTTTAATTTTTAATTCAATCGGTGAATTTGTTGAAAACATTTCTTCTGATTCTGCTGGTCCTGGCCGTTTTCGCCGTCGGCATCTGGCTCGGTATCCGGTTCACGTCCAGGTCCGGTTCCAGCCTCCACGAGATGCAGACCGAGACCGTCGTCGAACAAATCCAAACGCTCTCAGACCTGGTCACCGTCAAATACGTCGTCGAAAAGGTGGTCGTTTTGGACGACCAAAAATGGTACGGCGAAAGCCGCGTCTTATTGATGGCGCACGGCGTCATCAAAGCCGGCATCAATTTAAAGGACCTCAAACCCGGCGATGTCGTCGTGTCCGGCAAATCCATCTCCATCCGCCTGCCCCAGCCGCAAATCACTGACGCGTATCTGGACGACCGCAAAAGCCGCATCATTGACCATACCACCGGTTTATTGCGCACCTATGACAAGGACCTCGAGCAAACCGCCCGGGAAGAGGCCGTGCTGGATATCCGCCAGGCCGCCATTCAAAACGGCATCTTGAATGACGCTTCTGAAAGGGCCGAACTCGAACTGGCGTTGTTTCTGCATCAGGCCGGCTACGATCAGGTCAACTTCAATGGAAAGAAGCCATTTCTTCCGGCACCCGATGAAAAAGTGTCCAATTTTTAGCAACCATGATGCAAGAATGGACGCTGCCTAATGTTGTAGGGCGGGTGTCCCGCCTGCCGGTGACAGCGGCTTCCAGCCGCCCGGAAAGTCGGTCGTGTGCTTGATTCTCCTCACGGACTGTTACTGCGGGCAGGATGCCTGCCGCTACCTGCCGGTCTCTTACCCAATCTTGACAATTTTAACCGGTTGCGGAGTTTCAACGTCCTCTTCTTCGGTGACATCCAGCCTGACGCTGCGGGGCGGAGTGGGTAATTTCATGGCCTGGGCGCGAAGCTGCATGAGATACAGCGTGCTCACCGGCGGCGCCGGCGGGCGGCGATTCGCCGTTTGTGCGGCCCCGTTGCTTTGGCGGGTCAACTTCGACAGGTTTAATTTCCGAGCCATAAAAATTTGCTCGCAATTCACGTGCCAGACAACAAACAAGTCTTTGAAACGTAGAAATGAAGGCCATGTGAAAAAGACGTAACGTTTGAATCGTCACAATAATATTCAACCTTTCTTGCAACGCTTGCGTTTTGGAGTGCAGCCGTCCCTGCCGCTTTTCGACCGATGCAAAACGATGGCCGGAGACAGAGATATCTCACGCCCTTATTGGATTTTGACGATTCCCTGGTGATTGGTTCTTGTGATTTGGGATTTCCATTTGGTCCAACGAAAACCCTCGACGAAGAACGGCAGACTAGCCCTGCCTCTTCCCCAGCCGTTCCATCAATTTGCCGTGAATGCCTCCAAACCCTCCGTTGCTGAACACCACCACCACGTCGCCGCCCTGGGCCTGTTTGGCCACGTGCGCCACGATCGCGTCGGCGTCCAGCAAATACGCGGCATCCTTGCCTGCGGCCCTGAGATCCTGCATCAGCTTTTCCGGGTCCAGCCTTTCCTCGGGCGCCAGCAACTCCAGCCGTGCCACCTGGGAAAGCACCACATGGTCCGCCAATTGAAACGCCGGCGCCAACTCATGCTGAAAAACCTTCCGTCGCGTCGTATTGGTGCGCGGCTCGAAGATCGCCCAAATTTTTTCGCGCGGATATTTCAGGCGCAGGGCTTCCAGTGTCACTCGAATCGCGGTTGGATGATGGCCAAAATCGTCTATTACCGTCACGCCGCCGGCAATGCCCCGCACATCCATGCGGCGTTTCACGCCCTTGAACGTTTCAAACGCCGACTGAATCTGTTTGTTGGAAAGGCCGAAATGCTTTGCGCAGGCCGCCACCGCCAGCGCGTTGCGCACGTTGAATTGGCCCACCAGGTTCACCCGAAATTTAAAACTGGGAATTTCAAATTCGCTGGCTGTCGGCGCCAGGTTCAAATTAAACCCCTGCACCGCGTTATGTTCTCCCAGGCCAAATCGTTTCACCGGGCAGAAATTCACGTTCAACAGCGGCGCCAGATTCGGATCGTCCCCGTTGGCCAGCAGCAGGCCGTTGTGTGGAATGATGCGGATCAGATGCGAAAACGTTTTTTGGATCGCCGCCAAATTCTCAAAAATGTCCGCGTGATCAAATTCGAGGTTGTTGATGATCACCGCCTCGGGCTGGTAATGAATGAATTTGCTGCGTTTGTCGAAAAACGCCGTGTCGTATTCGTCGCCTTCAATGATGATCCATTCACTGTCGGTAAATCGCGCCCCCTGCAGGAAATTCCCCGGAATGCCGCCGATGAAAAAGCTGGGATTCAAACCATTGTGTTCGAATACCCACGCCAGCAGGGACGTCGTGGTCGTCTTGCCGTGCGTCCCGCTCACGACGATCGAGCGCCGGCCGCGGATGAAAAATTCCCGCAGCAATTCCGGCAGCGAACAATAACGCAGCTTATGGTCCAGGACGAACTCGGCCTCGGGATTCCCCCGCACGATGGCGTTGCCCACGACCACCAGGTCCGGTTTGTATCCCAGGTTGGGTGCGGCGTAGCCGTTCATGACGGCGATCTTTTTTCCGGCCAGGAACGAAGCCATCGGCTCATACACGTTCTGGTCCGAGCCGGTGACGGCGAAGCCTTTTTCCTGCATGGCCGCGGCCACGGCGGCCATCCCCGTACCGCCAATGCCGATGAAGTGAACCGATTTAATATGCGACGAAAACATGAATCAAAACGAAAATTAAAAACCAAAAATCTAAAAATGCAAAATGAATTTCAATTTTTTCAGGCTCGGTGCGGCAGTCCCTGGTGTTGGCTGTCGGGCGGACCTTCACGCGCGGCTCAATGCGTTTTCGCTTACAAATAAATTGCGCGATCGGAACGGCGCGGGGCTTTCAATCAGCAACACTGCGCGCAACGAGGCCAGCGACGAGGCGAACCATGGCCGGCGCAGCGCGCGGCTGGCATCGAATATCCACGATGGCGGCGCCAAATTAAATTTCCACGCCAGCCATTCCGCTGTTGCCGCCAGGTAAGCGTCTTCGATCTGCCCGAAGCGCGGATTATTGTCGGCGAGTCTTGCCGGTTCCTGAAGCAACGCCGCCGAGTCAGGCCGCAGGTAAAAGCCATCAAGGAAATTTCTCAGGCAAAGATCAAATGATTCCCCTTGACCCGTCAGTTCGGAAACTTGCGCGAGAGTTCGAGGAATCATATTTTTCCCTCCGCAAATAAACCTTCCACTAAATATTGTGATTTTATTGGAATGCGGTCGGCGGGATAATAGCTGGCGACCAGTTCCGTGACTTCATTCGGATTCTTCAAATGAAGATGTCGAACCAGGAAAATGATATCTTTCACGTCATCGGCGTCGGTTTCAACCGCGCCGATTCGCGACGCCATGCACTTCATGGCCAGTAGATATTCCGGTATGGGCATTGTCAGGCGCAGATTTGGAAACTGCGGCAGATTTTCGGCGGTGGTTTCATGGCGGGCCGAAATAAATCCTTTGGCGGCATCATTGAGCCATTTTTCGGGAAGTCCTTTCTCATTGCCGATGCTGCCCGCGATCGTTCGAATGATTTGAGTCGGCCGGAATATTGCGTCAACGTCCTTCGTTGAAGGCCGCGCGGCGAAGGCCAGCACCATCACTGTGCCGCCGAAGAGGCAAAGCTCCCCGGTTGTTCCATGTCGCGCCAGTTCATCCGACATCTTTTGGAAAGCGTCAAGGATCACTTCGCGGGTCAATTGCGATTGCTGTGACACGCAATAAGGAATACCAGATTCTCCATCGTGTTCCAGCCAGACTTTTGCGCTGGATCCGGAACGCGGGCCTCACTCCTCATCAAACTTTCGCTGAACCAGCGCTTCCAGTTCGGCGATGGCCTGGGCGGCGTCGGCGCCGCGGACGTGGAGGGTGACTTTGCTGCCCGGCCCCGCGGCCAGCATCATCAGGCCCATGATGCTTTTCCCATTAATCTTTTCACCGTCTTTTTCGACGAAGATTTCACAGGCGAACCGATTGGCCGTTTTGACGAAAAGCGCGGCGGGCCGGGCATGAATGCCCAGCTTGTTTGATATCGTTAGTTCCTTCGTAAGAAACTCATTATTAGGTAATTTCTTAGCGCTCATCGTTGCGCACAGGCTAAACAATGCGCAATCTTTCGCCAAGACAATTTAGCTTGCCCCATTGGAACATTGCGGTTTCGAAATTTTAAATCTAAGCTTTTCCACATGGCTGCATCCGATTTCGACATCAAATACGTCGCCCAACTGGCGCGCATTGCGCTCACGCCCGACGAGGAAAAAAAACTCGCTTCGCAGTTGGAGAACGTTCTCAATTACATCGAAAAACTCCGCGAGCTGGACGTCTCCAACGTCGAGCCGACCGCTCACGCCGTTCCTCTCGTCAACGTCACCCGGCCCGATGAAACCCGCCCCTCGCTATCGCAGGATGAAGCCCTCCGCAACGCCCCCGCCCGCGCCAACGGCCTCTTCATTGTCCCAAAAATTGTCGAATAACGTCCGGTTGCTGGAATCTATGTCTCTGAATCAACTCACCATCGCCGAACTTGCCACCCGGCTCGCCAGTCGCGAGATTTCGTCGCGCGAAATCATGCAATCCTGCCTGGACCAAATCGCCCGCGTTGATGGTAAAATCCACGCTTTTATCAGTTATGACGCGGCCGATGCCCTTGCCCAGGCCGAAACCGCCGACCGCGCCATTGCTGCCGGCGCGGTTCATGCCAACCGGCCGCTTCTTGGTATTCCAATTGCTATCAAGGACGTCATGGCCGTCCAGAATCAGCCCTTGAACTGCGGTTCCCGCGTTCTCGGCAATTTTAAATCGCCCTACGACGCGACCGTCATAGAAAAACTGAAAGCCGCGGGGGCGATCGTCTTTGGCCGGTGCAACATGGACGAATTTGCCATGGGTAGCTCAACCGAAAATTCCGCCTTCGGCGTGACCCACAATCCATGGGACACCAGCCGCATTCCGGGAGGTTCCTCGGGCGGCTCTGCCGCGGCGGTCGCGGCCGATGAAACCATCGCGTCCCTTGGAACTGATACCGGCGGTTCAATTCGCCAGCCCGCGGCGCTCTGTGGGGTGGTCGGTCTGAAGCCTACCTACGGACGCGTTTCGCGCTATGGCCTGGTTGCCTTTGCCAGTTCGCTCGACCAGGTGGGGCCGTTCGCCAAAAATGTTTCCGATGCCGCCGCCTTGCTCGGGGTCTTGAGCGGGCACGACCCGAAGGATTCCACCAGCGTGCCGCATCCTGTTCCCAATTACGCAAATGCGCTCGATGGAAACATTCGCGGGCTGAAACTCGGTCTGCCTAAAGAATACCTGGTCGGCGGCCTGGATCCGGAAGTGAAATCCGCCGTGGATACGGCGGTCAAAACCTTCGAAAAACTCGGCGCGCAAATCGTCGGGATTTCCCTGCCTCATACGGACTACGCCGTGGCGGTTTATTATATCATTGCCACCGCCGAGGCATCGGCGAATCTTGCCCGGTTCGACGGCGTGCGCTACGGCGCGCGCGTCGAAGGCAAAGATTTCTGGGACCTTTACAGCCGCACGCGCGGCGCCGGATTCGGCGGCGAGGTCAAACGCCGCGTCATCCTGGGCACCTACGTTTTGAGCAGCGGCTATCATGACGCCTACTATCTGCGCGCCCAAAAAGTCCGCACGCTCATCCGCCGGGATTTTCTGAATGCCTTTGAAACCGTGGATGCCATCGTGACTCCCACCTCGCCCACGCCTGCCTTCAAAATCGGCGAGAAATCCGGCGACCCGCTGCAAATGTATTTGTCCGACATTTTTACGATCTCATGCAATTTGGCCGGCATTTGCGGCATCAGCGTGCCCTGCGGATTTACCCAAAAACCGAAGTTGCCCATTGGCCTCCAATTGCTCGGAAAGCCTTTCGGCGAAGAAACCCTTTTGCGCCTGGCCCATGCCTATGAGCAGGAAACCTCGTGGCATACGCACAAACCGAAACTGGAATCATGATTTGGCAACGCGAGCCACTGTATGAAAATAATCAGAAACGCCAATCGCCTTCTTTTTCTAATGGGATTGTCGTTGCCGTTGCTGGCGTTGGTGACCATCGGCTGGCTTGTGCGCCAAACCAGCACCCGGTTCGAGGACTCCTTTTTTCAGGTCGCGCACACTTATAAAGTCGTCAATCTCGTCGAACAAACTCAGTTGCACTTGCTGGACGCCGAGACGGAGCGGCGCGGTTATTTGCTGGCCGGCGGTGCCGATTATCTCAATTCCTACGGTACCGCGATGACTTCAGTCCAAAAAGACATCGGCCAATTGCAATCTTTGCTGGGAAAAAGCACAACTCAGCAAACCAATATTTCCGAATTGCAGGATTTGATCAATGTCCGGCTGGGCATTGACCCGGACAAAATAAAAGGGTCGTCCAGCCTTCCCGATGTGCTGGCCGTGTCGCTCACCGCCGAAGGCAAACAGACGATGGACGAAATCAACCGCGTCCTGTTTCAGATGCGTGAACAGGAGGAAGGCCAATTGAATGACCGCGAACAGCACACCGAAGATGACGCCATTTCCGGCCAAATCGCCACGGTAATTCTTATCGGCACAGTCGCCGTCGCTCTCATTTTCATTATTTTTATCCTTGTGCGTCTCGAGCGTCTTCAGCAATTCGTCACCATTTGCGCCTGGACCGGCCAGGTCAAGGACGGAAACGAATGGATCCGCCTGGATGAATATCTCACGCGCCGTTTCGGCCTTTCCGTCTCTCACGGCGTTTCTCGCGAAGCCGCCCTCAAAATGATGCGCGACATGGAGGCCAAACCCCGTTCCGTCGCAAAATGAGAAAACCGGGCAGCCTGTTTCTGTCCCGTTAGGGACACCTGGAAATGACCCGGCATTTTAATGCCGGCAAAATGGCGGGAGAATGTTGAGTCCCGAAGAGACGATTGGAATCATCCCAAAAGAGTTGAATTATTCCTCGCTTAAATCTAACTTCATAAGGATAAAATAGTGTCAATCGCAATAATATGAATCTTTCCATTCCGAAAAACTTTGATTGGCCGCTTGCCTACGACGGCGAAAAGTTCATCCGTGCCCGGTTGGACGAGTTCCTGGCTAAAAACACTTTCGCCCGCCAGCTCACCGCCCGGATGCACGACGAAACCGGCACGGATTTTTTTGAATGGGTGGATCATCTCGTTCTTTCGCCTGACGATGAAACGGCCCTCGTCAAAGCCGGCTTTATTCACGACAAAAAAGCCGAGACTCCGGCTGGCGAGGTCGTGTTGGAACATCCGCAGGCCACCCTGCCGCGCGTTTTGCTGCGCCGCGGCAAAACCAGCCCCTCCGTCGTCGCCATCAAACCGGAATTTGTTGCCGGCTTTGCGTCCGCCAATAATTTGGGCGCCGAGCCCGAAGGCGAACCCCGCTCGCGCTATCGCCGCCTCGTCGTGGCCGAAGAAAAAGGCGCCCGTCTGGAAGCCGTGGAACGCCGCGCCTATCGTGGATTTGTCCCGGCCAAATTGAAATCGGGCGAGCTCGCCGCCATCATCAAGGCAAAAGAGCTTTTCGCCACCCGGCCCCGCCATTTTGAGAACGATGCCGAGGGTTTTGCCGCCGCGAACAGGCGTCTGCGTCAGGCGCTTAATCTCGTCGGCCGCGACATCGCCTGCCATTTGTTCTTCGAAGCCGAACGCGCCTGGTGGGAACGCCGCAACCGCGCCGCGCGCGTCCAAAAATTCCGCCAGGACGCCCTGGGCCTGGGCTGGGGCAATCATGATCATCACACCTTCCGTTGTTCCCGCGCGCATTTCGCGGACCTCAATCAATTTTTAGGCAAGCTGGGTTTCCAAAAGCGCGAACGGTTTTACGCCGGCGCCGAGGCCGGATGGGGCGCTCAGATTTCAGAACAATTTGTCACCGGCATTGTCGTATTTGCCGATGTGGACCTGATGCCGGAAGAAACCGGCATTGATTTTTCCGTCAGCAAATTGCCGCCCGCGCCCAAACTCGGGACCGTCGGCCTCTGGACCGGGTTGCACGGCGAAAGCTTTTTGCAGGCCGGAATGCATCATCTCGAGGCGCGCTTCGATTTTGTTTCCTTGCGCGAACAGCTCCACTGGCAGGGCGTCAACCTGATGAAACCGTTTTCCGATTTTGAATTCCTCCGCCAGGCCTTCACCGAAGGCGAACGCTGGCCCGTGCGCCGCGAGCGCGCCCAACGCCTCGCCGTTCTGAATCTGATCACCTCCGAACAGTGTGAAAAATTCATCCGTGAAGGCGCCATCGGCAGTCATCTCGAGAACCTCCAGCGCCACGGCGGCTTCAAAGGTTTCAATCAAAAATCCGTCAGCGCCGTCATCGCCGCCACCGATCCCCGCAAACAATCCGCGCCTGCGACC
Source organism: Verrucomicrobiia bacterium (assembly GCA_030038175.1). Lineage (GTDB taxonomy): Bacteria > Verrucomicrobiota > Verrucomicrobiia > Limisphaerales > UBA11358 > UBA11358. Next base: position 1,241 of record JASHPN010000402.1, on the reverse strand, counting down.
TCGTAACCAGGGCTTTTCGATTGACCCTAGATGGATGCCGGTCATTTTCCGGCGAACGCGGAAATTTTTTTGACGAATCGGATGATATTTTCCCCAAATCGCGCAGTCCGTTCTTCCAAATCAAACACCTGACGATCGGAAGCATTTTTCCGGCGGCGTCTCGCTTAATATGAACTCGCCATCGGAAACCTTGGGATGCTTCGATACCCGACCAATGCCTTTTGCAGAAGTTGGAGCTTGAACCTTGGAGCTTCTCTGGTGCTTGGGTATTGGGATTTGGGGTTTCATCCTGGTCCTGCCTCTTCCGCCGTTCCCTCGTCATCCGTTTCCACCGCGCCGGCCGTCTTTTCCGCCGGCGATTCTTCCGTGGCCCTGGCCGCGCCCACGAACAGCGCGGTGAACAATCCGCCGCTCAAAAGTGTGTTCCGAAAGAAATCCAACGCCGGCGGATACCCCGGCAGTCCGATGAATAGCGCCTGGATCCATCCCCCAATCGTTTTGGCATAGCCCGGATCCGTCAGCCACGACAGCGTATTGGTCAGCACATAAAAAAGAGCCGCGCCCACGATGCCGCCCATGAGTAGTTTCCAAAGCGCCGCGCCTTTGCCCATCCATTTGCCCGCCCCAATGAGCGCCGCGTAAATCGCATAATTCAACAGGAGCTCCGGACGCAACGGGTTGACATGCCAGTAAAACACGTTCAGGCCGAGGTCCGTGCCCGCCATGATTGCCAGCGGCAGCCACCACGCCATCGCGCCCCGGAAATAAATCCCCGCGCAAAACGCCAGCGCGTAAATGGCGCTGAAATCCGGCGGCAACAAACGCGGTATCCGCGACACCGCGAACACCGCCACAAACAATACCGGCAGAATAAAACGTTTCACCAGCAGCGATGATAATTAAATATTCAAAATGCAAAATGAAAAATTGTCAGACAAATCTTTCATTTATAACATTTCAATTTTAATAAATCGTGGTCATGACAGAATTCGGTCAATTGCTGGTGTTCCTCGTTGCAGTCTCTTCATTTATCGCGGAATCCGGGGCGCAAAATAGTCGGGCATCTCGACCGAAACCTTCGCGCTTCAAAGCCCAGAGCCGCTCTCTGGCCAGACGTTTCAAATCACTGGCCGATAATTCTCCCTCTCCCGGCGGGAGAGGGCAGGGGCCTGTCCCGCCATAGCCCCTGCCGCGCCGAAGCATGGCGAAGGCGGGAGGCGACGGCGGATGAGGGAGAGCCG
>JASHPN010000401.1 GCA_030038175.1 Verrucomicrobiia bacterium | reverse complement strand
GCCGCCAAAGCGCAAAAAAAATTCCAAAGCAGACAATCTCATAAAAGGCGTTGTATTTGCACAAAAACGCCAGCCCGGCCGCCACGCCCACGGTGATCCAATCGCGGGTTTGCCCTTCGGGCTGCACCGCGCGCCAGCCGGCGATGAGCGCCCAGGTCCAGCCCAATACCAGCGGCGAGTCCACGGTCATAAGAATGGACCCGGCTTCCGGCAACAAGGCCGCGTTGATGATGAGCAGCGTCCAAAAGGCCAATCGTGCGCTGGCTTCGTGCGCCACAAATCGCACGGAAATCCAGCTCAAAATCGCGGCAAACAAGGGCGCGAAAAACCGGACGCCCGCTTCGGTGTCCCCGCATAAATGCGTTCCCGCCAATTGTATCCAGGCAATTCCCGGCGGTTTGCTGTAATAGGAAAGCGCCAGGTGCTTCGACCAAAGCCATTGGTAAGCCTCGTCCCCGCTCAGCCCAATGATCCCGCTTGCCGCGTAACACCATCGCGCGACGAGTGCGAGGACGATGAGAATGCCGGCCAGCCGCAACCAATGCGAGTCGTCCGTCTCGGGCGTCTCAGACGGTTCCGGGCCGCGCGCCTCCGGGTTGAGCAACGACGGCATGCGCGCGTGCCAGAGTGGAAAACCCCGGCGGCCTGCCGTTTGCCAGCCCCATTGCAGCGCCACGGCCACCGCCGCCGCGGTGCCCGCGCCCAAAATGGCTCCCGCCAAAACGTCGCCCGGATAGTGGACGCCATTGTAAACCCGCGAAAAAGAAACGGCCGCGGCCATGAATATGACCGGCAGCACGATGGACAATTTGCGCCGGTAGAAAATAAAAATAATCATCGCCGCGGCAAACCAGTTTGCCGCATGCGCGGACGGCATGCTGCCGGACGTGGTGCAGCCAAGGCGCTCGACCACGTCGGGCAAAGTGATGCAGGGACGAGGACGATGGACGGCGTGTTTGATGGTGTTGACCACCAACCCGTCCCCGATCGCGACCGAAATAAAAATCATCAGGGCGCTAAGGCGCGTCCGGGCGTTCCCCAGGACCATCGCGGCGGCAAACGCCACGATCACCGCCACTACGAACCAGCGCATCGCGCCGTTGGCGCCGCTCAAAAGCGGCATCAACCAGTCAAAGACCGGATTGCTGAGCGACCCGTTGACGAAATGAAACAGCGCCGTGTCCAGCGCCTGAAGCCAATGCATGGAGAAAGTCTAATCAGCCCGGAGCCGAAACGAAATCATTTCAGCGCGTTCTTCCATTCTTGCACGCTCAACGTTTTCTTCTGTGAATGCCGGATTGGCTTCGATTTTCCGGACCGTTTTTCCGCCAGATGACGATTCGCGCAATTAGTCCTTTTTGTTGTCTGTTCGTTTCCGTTTCTCAACCGCCTGGCGCAGGACATACTCGATCTGGCCGTTGATGCTGCGAAGCTCATCGGCCGCCCATTTTTCCAGATCGTTCCAAAGATCGGGCGAAATTCGCAGTAAAAACGATTTGCGTTCCTCGCTCGCCATGAAACCTATGAATAAAGCGTCCCGGTGTTAATCACCGGCGATGCTTCGGATTCGCTGCAAAGAACCACCAACAGATTGCTCACCATGGCCGCCTTCCGTTCTTCATCCAATTTTACCACCGATTTTTCGCTCAGGTCGCGCAAGGCCATCTCCACCATGCTGACCGCGTTGCGAACAATCGTCTGCCGCGCGGAAATCACCGCGTCGGCCTGCTGGCGCCGCAACATCGCTTGCGCGATTTCCGGGGCGTATGCCAAATGGGTCAGCCGGGCTTCCTCCACCACAACGCCGGCGCTGCCGAGCCGTTCCAGCAATTCCTTTTTCAATGCCGCCGCGATTTCGTCGGCGCTCTCGCGCAGTGTCGGCTCATCCTGATCGCCGTGATCATAGGCGTAAATGCTCGCGATATGGCGCACCGCTGATTCGCTCTGGATATGAACATAACTTTCAAAATCCTGGACGTCGAAAGCCGCCTTGGCCGTGTCTTCCACGCGCCACACGATCACTGCGGCAATTTCAATGGGATTCCCCCGTTTGTCATTGACCTTCAGCTTTTCGCTGTTGAAGTTGCGCGCCCGCAACGAAATTTTGGAGGTCAAGGCGGCCAAACGGGCCGCGGTGGAGGCCGCCGACGCGCCCAGCGCGAGCATCTTCGAGTAAAACGGGTTTGCCCACCAAAAACCGCTCCGTCGCACCGTGCCTTTGTACGCCCCAAACAGAATCAGCACCCTCGCTTCATTGGGTTGCAACGTAAAATGGCCGGTGATGAGGAGAATCCCCAAAGCTTCAATCAGGCCGGCGGCGGCCAACAGATACCACGGCCCTTGATGGCGGATCAGCCAGACCAGCCACCCGACGGCGCCCAGGATCAGCGCGAGATTAACGAATAACATCAGCCAGCCATTGGGAACATACGCTTCCTGCTCGTGGCTGGCGGTTTTGACAATATTTGCATTCATAAACGAATTCCTTTCACTATATTGAAATGATATCACAACGATATTTCATGTCAAGCGCAAAAAATGTAAATTTATTGTCCTTGCCACGGGCGGGCGGGTGGGTTTTTCTTAGTGCCAGAGGCGTAATGATGATGGCATTCGCGGGAATACATTTTTTGGCGCAGACCGGGCGCGAGCGGGGATAAGGCACGCATGTACACTAAAAGATCCGCTTCAAAATCTGTGGGGACTGGATGGACCGTGGCTCTGGCAGTCATTTTGCTCGGCATCTCGGGCGTGCTGGTCTATTTGATCATTGACGGCCTCGTCACGGGCGAA
>JASHPN010000043.1 GCA_030038175.1 Verrucomicrobiia bacterium | reverse complement strand
TGGAATTGCGGCAAAGGTTCCAGACCTGATCGAGCGCGGGACTCGAACTGGTGAAGGACGCTGCGTTGGTGTCAAATTCGGTCATCAGCCGTTCCTGGACCACGTCTGTGGCCGTGAGCGTGCCGGGGAAATTTGTCAATTCAAGGTAGCGGAACGGCAGGACAGTTCCAAACGACGCCGGCGGGCTAATGATTTGGGTGTCGGGATTTCCGTTGAACGACGGGGGATAAACGGAATAGACGACGCCGCCATTTTGCAGGGTGAAAGTGGAAGTTCCATACCGCACCGTGCCCGGGGGCGACGCATCCACCACATAGCCATTGCCGTTGGTCCATTCGCCGAAGCCGGCCTGGACGTTGGTGCCGCTGAACGGGCCGTTGGCCTCCACGGCGGCGTAACCAAAGGCGTCCTGCCCAAAATCAATGAACCAGGTTCCCGGCGCGGTATTCGTGATCAGCACGGGCGCGGCAGAAACATAACGCAAGGGATAACAGTTGGCGGAGCCGTTGGCGGGCTGCTGATAAATCACTCCGGGCGTCGTCAACGGGTTGGATAATTGGGCGGCGGTATTGAATTGCTGAATGGCAGAAAGAGCGCCTATTTGATTGGCGCTGCTCATCGTCTGCACCTGCCAGAAATAATTCGTGGCGGGTTGCAGGGCCGCGCCGGCGTAGGGCACGTTAATCGAATTGGAACTGAGAACCCAGCCGGAATCCCACATATCGCCGGCGCCGGCCTCGGCGAGGGCCTGGCTGGAAGACACCATAATATGGTAACCCGACTGGAAATCGTTGCGGAAAAATGGCTGGTAGTCCCAGCTAAACTCGGGATTTTGAGCGGTGATAACCGTTTGCTCGGGATGGTCCAAAAGTTCGCAGAACAAGCCGGAAACGGAATTCGTCAGGGGGGTCCCGGCCGCCATGGGCGCAACGGTCAGAGTAGCCGGCGTGCTGGCGTTGGTCTGCCAGCCCAGGCCCGGCGGATTGTTCCATGCCATCAGGTAGTAACTGCCCGCGTTGGCGAGTTCCGCGCTCGCGATGGAGTCAGTGTTGTTGGTTGCGCCGGCAACGGGCGAGTCGTTGAAATACCATTGGTAACTGATCGGAGGAGTTCCGGTAAAGGACGCCGAGAGGAGCACGGAGCCGCCGGTAAAGACACCGGGAGGATTGATCACCGTGTCGTTCGCCAGCACCGGCCCGGACGCGGTGACATTGGTGGTCGTAAACAACATTTGACCGGACGAGCGGGCAACGCTGCTGATGCGCACTTCGTCAATTGCGCCGGGAAAATTAGCCACATCCGGGCCGGAGCCACCGCCGGGATTGCGCGCGCTGTTGCCGATGCTAAAAACCGTGGTGGCGCTGCTTTGGCCGGGAAGACCGGAGGTCATGTTCGTGCCATAAATACAATCGGCGTTCGTGCGGCTCGGGTCCAGCAGCGTCCAGTAAAAGAGCAGATTGCTGGTCGTGCCGGCGTTCCCGTTGTAGCTCACCGCAATATGGTACCAGGCGTTGCTGGCGATCGCATCCGGCCCGCCGGCCGGGATGGGCGCGACGGCGATGGTCGTCGTTCCGTTGATAAATTCGATTCCGCAACTCGTCAAAGTCGTTCCGCCGGCGCTGAACCCAACCGGGTCAATGCGAAACTGAAAAACCCGCGAGCCGGCGCCGTCCGCGTCGCAATCCATGATTTGAAACGGTTCATTGCGGTCCGGACTGACGGAATAATTGTTCGTGGGATTCCAATGGACGTTAACGATCGCCTCGAATGTAAAGGCGCCATTGGCGCCGGCGTAGGTGAAGGGGATGGCCGTCCCGGAGTTGGCCGAGCCGGAGGCAAAGATGACGGCATTGGACGCGGCCAGGGCGCCGAAGTTGATGCAATTTGTGAAACTGACGGGTACAGGGGAATTGGTTGAATACGACGGATTGCCGAGGGTCGCGCCGCCGATCATATAAGCCAGGTCCGTGCCGCCGGCGGCGGCGTCCATGCACGGGGTTTCCAATTCGTCAAAATGCCACAGGTGCAGCGTCGCCGAATCCACGGAATAGGGCGCCAGCGCGGCGTGAATCGGACTGGCGAGCAAGGCCAAAAGAATTGGATAGATAGCCGCGCGGGACGTCATAAAAGCATCAGGATAGATCGGAAGCCTGCCGCACCAACTCTCGCGAAACATAGCCTTTACCGAATTTCACGCATGATTTCGTTTCCATCAGGGAACCCGCGGAAATTGATTGATGGCTGACAGCGGATAGTTCATCGGCCCTAAATCCGATTGATAAAAATAGAAGTAGCGATCGCTGATGCCGTAAAAACAATACATCTGTTGCGCGCGGATCCATGAAACCGAGCCGTCGGCGAAGAGTTCATTGCCGCCGGCGGGTGCATTTCCGTGGCGATGGACGGGCAAACTGACCCACCCGGAATCGGCGGCCGCCTGGGGGTCGCCCCAGGCCATGGCTCCGCTGGTGATTTGAAAATAGATCACGAGGTCGGCGGCAAGCATCCATTGCGCCCGGGAAGTCGTGGTCTTGACCGGGCTGGCGCCCTTGACGGCGGTGCCGCCTCCATTGGGGTACCAGGAGGTGATGCCGCCGTAATACTGATAACCCAGCGCCCATACCGGGGCCGTTTGCTCGGCGGGGAGCGTTGGCCGTTCAGAGCACGTCCAAATGGAGGGACCGAGCGAGCCGGCGGCGGTGCTCGCGCTATTGGTGTTCAAACCGACACTCACCGCGGAGGCAATCATGTTCGAACTCATTTCGATCGGATTGTCAATGCCCCATCCGGTATT
>JASHPN010000400.1 GCA_030038175.1 Verrucomicrobiia bacterium | reverse complement strand
ACTCATAGATTGCTTTTTTCTTCACAGTCAGCGGTGCCGTTTGTAGCATCGCCGGCCTTCGGAAGTTTTTTCACGCAGCCTGCCGAGCCGTCGTGACCTTCCCGTTGCGCGCGCTTTTTTTGTCCGCCTTTCGGCGTGTTTCTCCCGGCCAATCCGATTTCTATCTCGAACCCGGCCAGAGCCGCTCGCACCGTGTTGACTCGCAGTAGCAACCAAAGCCTCTTTGGCAACTGCGATTCATTCAGGCTCGAAACCTGCCTGAACTACTTGATTCGATTTGGAACGGTTTCTCATCGTTCCTCACCGCCCGCCCTTCATTCGCATTTGGCGTGCGCGAACACACCAGAAGGACCGGTGAATTTTGCCTCCACCGCGCAGCCTTTCGGCCGGTTTAAGAGGAGTCGGACCCGTCAACCTGATCCGGCTTTTCCCCGGTCGCCCGGGATTATCCTGGAAACGAACAATCTCAATCTTTCGACCGCTACTGCCCGCTTCGTTCTTTCAATGAACTGCTCACATCATAGCAATTTTTTGATTTCTCACAATAAATTGATATCAACAGCTTATTCACCGAAATATTTCAGTTAAAAAAAGTCAAAAAAACCCTGTTTTATTCAATAACGCCAAGGCGATTTTTAGTCGCCCCAGGCCGCTTATTCACCGCCGGGAACCGGCCACTACGGCCATGGTGAACAAGTTCCGTTTGGAAATTTTCGGAGAAATTCCGTTTCGGAGTAGCGTCGGGCCTCTGGCCTGACGTAGAGGCGCGACGGCGGCCAGCCGTTCGGAAACGACGTTCAAGAGGGGAATGATTTAAATTCTGCAGACCTCTGGTTACGCGGTCGTTCGATTATTCCGCCGCGCTGGAAGCGGCGGCTCTACGGCAGGCGGGACGCCTGCCGCTACAGCCAATCCAGCAATCCACCCAGCCACCATTCCATCCATCCCATTGAATGCGAGGGCGGCGCGTCGGAGCGTTTGCTGCCCCAGTTGGTATTCGGCTTCGTTCCAAGCGTGTAATCCATCGTCCCGCCATGCGTGATCTCGGAGAGCCGCACCCAGGGTTTGTTCCACGTTTTGCCATTCACTCTCAGGCTTTGGACATACGGGGCGTCCTCGCCTGCTCCGTCGGCCGCAATGGTGATGTCGCCGGATTGCAGATGCAGCACCGCCTTCGGAAACATCGGGCTTCCCAGCACCAGGATGTCGGAGCCCGGCAATCCCGGATACATTCCCAGAGCGCCAAACACGTACCACGATGACATCGCCCCTAAATCGTCGTTGCCGGGGTATCCGCCTGGGGCCGACGAATAAAGTTCGGTCATGGCCCGGCGCATCACTGCCTGCGTCTTGTAGGGCTCGCCCCAGAAATCATAAATCCATGTCGTTTCAATGCAGGGTTCATTGCCCAGATACGCATAAATGCTTCGGCCGCCATCGTTTAATTTTGTGAAGAAAACATCCAGTTTGTTCGCCGCGGCTTGCCGTCCGCCCAGGACTTTGGCAAGTCCTTTGTAATCAAACGGCACCATCCAGCGATACTGCGCCGCCGTGCCTTCCACATACGCCGTGTCGCCGTCATACTTATTCCGGTCGTTGACGAATCCCGGCGCCCAGGAACCATCGCGCCGCCGCATTTCGGCATAGCCGTTTTTTTTATTAAAGGCATTGCGCCAATTGCCGGCATGCTTCAAGAGCATCCGGCTGTCGGACTTGTCCCCGAGTTCCGCGGCAAATTGCGAAAGCGCAAAATCGGCCGAGGCATATTCCAGGGTCATTGAGACGTTGCCGTAGCCGCCGATCTGGTGTTCGGGCACATAACCCAGTTTCAAATAATCGGCCAGCGCATCGCGTTCACGGGTTTTCGTTCGCGGCGCATAGACTGAGGGATCTTTCGCAGCGCGAACCAATCCTTTCAAGGCGTCTTCGGTATCGAAATTCGTTGCGCCGAACGTGTAAAAATCCGCGATAATCGGCGCGGCGGGATCACCCATCATGGCTCCGCTGTCCTCACTGGTCGTGCCCCAGCGCGGAAATGCTCCGCCTTGCTGGTAGTCCAGGAGCAGCGATTGCGCCATATCGGAAGCTTCCTGCGGCGCAAACATTCCGAGGAATTGGGCTTCATCGCGATAAATGTCCCAGCCCGAAAACATTCCGTATTGCGCGTGACCGGATCCTACTGTGTGAACGTTGCCGTCGTAGCCCATATATTGGCCATTGTCATCCGAAACCACCGTCGGCGAGACAAGGGCGTGATAAAGCATGGAATAAAACGTCTCCCGTTCATCCTTTGTTCCGCCGCTGACCTGGATATTGTTTAGCTCACGGTTCCAAATGTCGCCTGCGGCGGCGGCTTCGTTGTCAAAATCGTTCGAGGAAAAAGCGGAAACCGGGCTTTCGGATTCCACGTTGGCTTTCGCGTTGGCGATGCTGACATACGAAATGCCGACTTTCGCCAGAATCGTCCGTCCGGCGGACGTATCGAAGGTAATAAAACCTCCCGAACTCGTGCCGGAACCATTCGTGGAACCGGGGGTAAGCGTGCCATCAGCCCAGGTGCTGTAGCTGGCAAAGGGATGGTCGAACACCGCGTAAAAATAAATGGTTCGGATGTCGCGCGCATGGCCGCGGGCATTGCAAAAATAACCGCCCACGGACCAGCCGGTGACTTCATGAGTGGAAGGGTCAATGCTGATGCCGGAGGCCGCGGAACCATTAACGTCGCTCGCGGCGTTGATCATCATTGTCGCCGCGTCCTGGCCCGGATAGGTAAACCGTCCAAAACCGGTGCGCGTCGTGGTCGTCAGTTCGGTTTTAATCCCGTTGTCAAAGGTGATGGCATAATAACCGGGCCTGGCCGTTTCATTATCGTGCGAAAATGGCGCTGCAAAGGCGTTCCGCCGCGCGGGCGGAGACGACGGCTGCGCGCCAGGCATCGGCATCATCCCAAAATCTTCGCCGTAGGCGCAACCGGCGCCGCTGATGTGGTCCACGCTGAATTCTGAAATGCGATTATCCGCGTAATTGTAGCCGCATTTGCGCAGTCCCATCTCGGTGTCCGGACTCCATTGAATCATGCCAAAGGGCAAAACGGCGCCCGGAAACAAATTGGCGCCTCCGGCGGTGCCGCTCATGGGCAGGGCGTACGATGTGAGATCTGGACGGTCGGATTGCGAAAAACCATTCGGCGCTGTTGCCAGGAAGCAAAGCGTTCCGGCGCCGTAAATTAAGCTGATGTGGCAGAGCGATAATTTCATGAACTACTTATGACTGGCCAGAGTGCCAGCAGGTTACGAAAAAAACAATAACAATTGGCCCACGAAGTCGTTTAGAGGACCCTCCGCTACGGGGCGCTTGCGTTCTTTATGGCGCAAGGGAGCCGAGTTAACAAGGCTCTGCCACCGATCCCCGGCTTGTTGATTTGCCGTTCGATCACAAATCTGCAATGATTCAACGAATGATTCGTCGGGGAAAACGCCTCCTGAAAATTGCCGCGGCGCTTTTTGTGCTTTTGCTGCTTCTGGCCGCCGTATTGTTTTTCTTTCCGCAAATCTTTCTGTGCCTGGACAGTGGCCCGGCAAAAGCCGATGTCATTATTCTCCTGGGCGGCGGCGGCAGCCCCCACGAACGCCCGGAACGCGCCGCTGAACTCTTCCATCAACACGCCGCGCCGCGCGTTCTGGTAAGCGGCTACGGGGACGATTACTTGAATCGTTATTTTCTAATGCAGGACGGCGTGCCTCGCGGCGACATTCAACTGGAGGGCGATTCCCGGACGACGCGCCAGAATGCTCAGTTTTCCTTCACTATCTTGAAGGCGCAAAAAATTCGCAGCGCGATTATCGTTACGTCCTGGTATCACTCCCGCCGCGCCCTGAAGACCTTTGAACATTTTGCGCCGGGCATCAAATTCTATTCACGGCCATCCTACTTCGGTTACCAGCATCACATTTGGCAGGGCGAATTTGCCCGGCACATTTATTTGGAATACATCAAACTTCCCGGCTACTGGGCCGCCTACGGCGTTTGCCCGTTTTAAAGCAGTCTGAAATTTGGCTTTTCGCAAGGCCGCGCGAAGTATGGGTCCTGTATCTCCCGCGCGTCCCATCCATTCTGCCAGCTTGTAAAACCGTTCTAAAACTGCGCCCGCAAAGTCACCAGCCCATATCCCGGCACCGAAATGGATTCGCCGGCCCTGGCCAGCTTATCCTCAGCCGTGTCGCTGAGATAAATCGCTCTGGGCCGGCGGCGTTCCCAGTGGAGTGTGACCGTCTGGTCCTTTCCTGAAGCGCCGAACAGGCGCACGATCCATCCCTTGCCGTCATCCGCCGGTTTCAGATCCGTAATCACCACGTCATCCGAAGAAAGCGTCAACAGCGGGCTGGACAAATCTTTTTTGTCCGACGCCGGGACTGCCAGCAGTGGTTGGGTGAATCCTGCCGCAAAGCGTGTGTTGTCCGCCGAATCCATGGCGCCGTGAGGGCGCAGAATATAGCGAAATGTCGCCGGCCCCTCCTGGAAGCCCCGATAATTTGAACTCCAATGATTATTCATCACCCAGGAATAGAATTTCTGCGTGGGACCCACCATTTGCCGCCAGACATCCGGATCGGTCTGGGAATTCAGCAGCCGGGCCGTGATGCCTCCGATTTCCACCAAAGGCGCATCCAGCGTTACCCACGTGATGCCCTGGCGTGGATTCGACACATCCAGCCATCGCCCCGCCGTGAACCAATTCTTGCACGAACCCGGGATCTGTTGCGTCTGCGGGCACATCGCCCCGCCCAGCGGAATGTCCAACAGCATCCGGCCATCCGGCACATTGAAGGGAAACGCAAAGTTAACACTCTCTTTGTCCGCAATATAGTCGTGGCTTTGCAGCCTCGCCTTGTCCACCAGGTCGCTGATTTCAACGTAATCCTGGCCGGCCACCACCTCCAATTTCCTGCATAATTCATTGCAACCCGGCGCGTCTGATTCAACGACCAGCGAAGCCACCAGGGGCCCGTTTTCTCCGGTGGAAATCCGGACCGGCCCATTCGTTTCAAGGTCCTTCAGGTCGCTGCCGGGCAGATAAAGATATTCGTTCAATTCTTCCCCGCCGGTGGTATCTACGAAGTTGCCGTCCAGGTCCTTGTCGGTCAGCTCGGTGATTCCACCGGTTTGGTTATCCACGCGCACCCGGACGGTCCCGCTGTCCAGCGTCGTGTGACCCGCCGTGGCGTCGGTCCCGCCTGACCAGGCCGTGCCCGGCAATATGATATACCGTTTTGCGCCAAAGGACGGAACATCGGCCGCCCAAAACGCCAATTCGCCCGTGCTCAATCGTTGCGACTCCACCGGATGGCCCGAGTCATCCGTTACGCGATCGCCCGCAAAGGAAACGCCGGGTGAAACGGTCACCAAACCATTGCGCGGCCAGGAAAGAGTATTGATCACGTCAACGAGATTTCGGTCGTTATTTTCGCCGCCGGGCGCGAGCCGCCGGGTTGCGATCGCCCGGGCCAGAAGCGCGCGGGATTCAGCGTCGGCGTTTTCAGGGTATGATTTCTTAACCGTCCACTGCTCTTTGGTCTTCTGGCTTTCAGCCGCCCGCACGCTGCAATCCGCGCCCCACGTGTGTTCCGAGTAGAGCAAAACATTTTTCCAGGCATTGCTGAAGGCCGCGGCCGGATAATCCTTTGGACTTACCATCGCCCAAAGCGCGTCGGCCTGGGTCAGACGGTTGTCATTCTCGCGGTTCATTGCGGTTTCCCGGGCCGACGATCCCGCGCCGTCCTCCCAATAGGGCGTCCAATCACCCTGTCGCCGCGGCAAAGTGCCCCCATAACGCCGCTCAAATGCCTGAAACGCTTCGGTCGTCCCGGATATAATAAAGTGCGGCCAGACATACTTCGCGTTCCAGTCCCGGATAAAATCGCAAATCGCCGGGTCTGGCGCAGCGTTGTCATAATGTCCGGCCCAGCGGACATACGTGATGTCGTACGGATAATTGATTCGGTCCATTTCATCGAGAAAATCCCCGATGATCTTCAACGACAAACGCTGGTAAATATGCGACATCGCGTATCCCCGGTACGGAATCCACGTCAATATTTTCGTCTTTCCATCCGGCGCCACCCAATAGAACGGCCGGTTTTCGCAATCGCGGAAGATCGTGCCAATCCGGTCAAAATAATTCGGAGCGGCCGAAAAATATTTTATCCCGGCCTGGGACATCGCCGTGACCGTTCCCCACGTGTACCCGGGCACGTCGGAGATCATGGCCGATTGAATGGGCACTCCCGTTTGCCGGGAGATTTCCGTGGCATACCGAAACAACTGAATCAATTCCTCCGGCCCGCACAAGCCGGTCAATTCGTTCGCATACGAGCCGTTCAATTCGACTTGCCCGCTTTTCACCGCGGCGATAAAAGCCGCGCGCTGGCGCGCATCCATGCGGTGCATATATTGGTCTACCGCCCATAGCACTTCCACGTTCCAGACAAACCGCGAGCCGGGAGGATAACTCGCCGTGCGCTGCGCCGCTTCGATGCCTTCCATCAGATTGTTCACCTGCTTGTCCGCCGCCGCCGCCGGACTCAAGGCATATCCAATGTCGGTATGCGACATCGGAAGCACATAAACCGTCAAAGGCTGCACCGGTTTTTGTTCAAAGTCCGACTCCACGATCGTCTCCCCTTGAAATTGCAGGCCGACATGCAGCGAAGACGCGGATTGAACGGCGGGCACATCCAGGTCGAAGGTATTCATGCCCGTCTTCAAATGCAGCGGCTTGGGTTCCAGGCCGGCCGCCTCTAAAACGACGTCAGCCGGTTCTTCGTATAAATGATTGATAACAATCTGCGCCGGTTGGCATCCGTTCGTTTCCAGGCACGCAAGAAATTTCACCGCGATCTGGTCGCGTTTTGGCGTCGAGTCGCTCGTCCCCAGACTGAAAAAAGAAATCTCCGCCCCGCCCACGGCGAATTGAGTCGGATGCCCAAGTCGCGTCACGCGCCAGCTCACCCGTTGCGCGGTCACCGGGGAGGGCAATATAAAAATTGTTTCGCCGCCTGGCTGATTGACGTGCTGGACCGTCGGAGATGAAATCAGCCGGCCATCGCCGTCAAAAATTTCCAATTTGGACGCCGCAACCGTCGCCGGACCGTCCCTGTCCACGTGCCGAAACGCGGCGATCTGCACCGGGTGGCCGAAGTCAAAGACCACTTCCGTGCCCGTTCCCAAATTTTTTGACGCGTACTCGGTTTTGAGATTTCCATCAAGCAGGTTGGTGACGTTGTACTTATCGGAAGCATTGGGATATTGCGGAGAACTGCTGACGATCCGGGGCGCCGGCAACGGCATCAGCGGAGTAAAGGAGGCGGCGCAAACCGTCCACGCGGAGAAGATGAGACTAAAGCCAAAGACACATAACGATTGTGACATACGCGCTTTAGCATGGCATAAACTGGATTGCTCTGTCAGGGCAAAACATCTTTTAGCCCGGCGACCGGGGGCATCTCAGTTTTTGTGCGGCAGAATATGCCGCCCCTCCGGGGCTTGAGATTCCTGTTGATTTTACTACAAAGATGCCACGCCTACGGCGTTTCCAATCCGCTACCGGACGTCGATACCATGTCGGTTGCTGAACCCCGTAGGGGTGGTATCTCTGTAGAAAATGACACAAAAACCCGAAAACCCCGTAGGGGTGACATCGTCGGTTGCGGTATTTGCAAAAACTGAGATGCGATCCCAACCGGAGAATTGCTGGAGATTAGCCGGGGATACCATCCCCGTTTCGCTGGGCGAAAAAAATTCCGCCGCCCCGGCACAGGGGCGGCGGAATTTAAACAAATTGGTTGCGGGGCCAGGATTTGAACCTGGGATCCCGCGAGGCGGGATTATGAGCCTGACGATCTTGCAAGACCATTGAAAACAAAATCCCTTGCAACGCCTAACGTTGCAAGGGGAATAATTGGTTGCGGGGCCAGGATTTGAACCTGGGACCTTCAGGTTATGAGCCTGACGAGCTACCGGGCTGCTCCACCCCGC
>JASHPN010000399.1 GCA_030038175.1 Verrucomicrobiia bacterium | reverse complement strand
TTTGAAACAAAAATGTAACAATAAAATCCGGACCATGGCAAGACGAAAGTGGGAGCAGTTAAAGCAGAGGGTGCATCCACGCACGGTTCTTGATTTCGGCAGGGAACGCGCTGGAGCGACTCTCTCTCCATGAACCGGCTTTAAGTCAGAGCCTCCTCACGTCGGCTCCTGCGCACTGGAGGGCGCAAGCGCAGTGGCTAGGGTTCATCGCCCCGAGGCATGAGAATTTCGAAAGGATGCGGTCAAGAACAGTTTGTGGATGCGCCCAATCTTGAGATGGATTGACATTTTGCCTGGAAGCGCTTAGTTTCTGTCCCAAATATGCATTCAGGCGTCCCAAAAATGCATAGTTTGAGGCAGCTTATTGTGAGACCTGTTTCTATATGAGAACTGCTAAATGGTGGATGGCCGCGCTCGTCATCGGGCTTTCTTTATCGGCCCATGCTGATACGACGGGATTTCCGGATCCTACGGACCCGGACGCGGTGCCTGAGCCGGGCGTCATGGCCTTGATCACCATTGGCTTGCTGCTCTTTGCCGGCTGGCGGTTGCTGGGGCGCAAGTCCCGACAAGCCGCACCTAATCCGACTTTGTATCGGCCGCGTCTCTTAGACCGTCCCCGAGAAAGTTAAAGGCCAGGACCGTGACAAAAATCGCCGCGCCCGGCGCGAGCAGCCATGGATAATTTTTCAAATATTCGGTGTTTTGCGCGGCCGTCAACATGTTGCCCCAGCTCGCCTGCGGTTCCTGGATTCCCACGCCCAAAAAGCTGAGGACTACCTCGCCCAGGATGTAATACGGCACGCTCAGGGTCGCGGCCACAATGACATAGGAAAATGTGTTGGGCAGCACGTGCCGCACAATGACTTTCAAATGCGATTGCCCCAGCGCCCGCGCCGCCAGGACGAATTGCTGTTCCCGCAGCGAAAGGGCCATGCCGCGAATCA
The DNA here is from genome assembly GCA_030038175.1 of Verrucomicrobiia bacterium. Taxonomy (GTDB): domain Bacteria; phylum Verrucomicrobiota; class Verrucomicrobiia; order Limisphaerales; family UBA11358; genus UBA11358. The sequence goes on along the minus strand of JASHPN010000399.1, from coordinate 37,159 downwards.
CCCGCGCCATGCTCGCCCAGCCGATGAAACTTAAAATCACTACGATCATCGCATACACCTGTGAAGAACTCATGCCCGGCGGAAACGTGTTGCGCAGCGAAATAATGAGATACAGCGCCGGGATGGACATAATCAGTTCGCACAGGCGCATGATGACGGTGTCCGTCGGCCCGGCAAAATAGCCCGCAATGCCGCCGACGATCATGCCCACACTGAATGAGAGCAAAATACCCACAATGCCGATCGAAAGCGAAATCTGCGAGCCGTAAAGCAATCGCGAAAAAATGTCCCGCCCGAATTGGTCCGCGCCGAAGAGGTAAACCGGATAATTATCGTCCCCCGTGCCAAACAAATGGACTGAACACGGAATCACACCGAATAATTTATACTCGCCGCCGCGAACAAAAAAATGAAGCGGTTTGGTATCGCTCCGCACGTTCCGATAGGCAAATTCTCCCGGCAGCGTTTGCGAACGCGGCACGGCCAGGCGCAAACCGTGAAAGGCCGGCCAAACCGGGGGATGAAAAAAGGCGTTGTCGTGGATCGTATCGTACCGATAGGGCGAGATGAATCCGGCAAAAATGGCGACCGTGTAAAGCACCGCCAGGATCCACGCACCGGTCATGGCGATCTTCCGATGTTTCAGCCGCTGCCAAAACAATCGCCACGGCGACAGGGCCGGCTGCATGACGATGACGGGAGTGGGCTGGGCGGTTTCCATGGTTATATGGCTATTTGAGACGGATTCGGGGATCGGTCCATGCCAGCAGCAAGTCCGCAATGAAATTGCCCATCACCAGCAGCGCGGTGGCCATGACCACGGTATCCACCACCAGGTAGGAATCTTTCGCAAAAAACGCCTCAATCGTGAGCCGTCCCAGGCCCGGCCAGGCCATGATATTTTCCACGATGAAAGCCCCGCTGAGCAGGGAGGCCAGCGAATAACCAAAAATCGTGAGCAGCGGGTTGATGGCATTGCGGAGCGCGTGTTTATACACGACCCAGCCTTCTCCCAGGCCGCGCGCCCGCGCGGCGGTGACGTATTCGGCGCGCAACGTATCGAGCAGGCACGACCGCATCCGGCGCATGATGCCGGCCAGGTCCGAGGCGGCCAGGACGATCGCCGGGAGGATGAGATGATGCACGTGGTCCCAGAATTGTTGGGATGGAGTCATGAAATCGTAGAGCGGGCTTTCCGCCCCGCCCACGGGAAACCAGCCGGTTGAGGCGGCAAACCACAAGGCCAGGAGCGAAAGCAGGACATCGGGCACCGACAAACCCACGAACGCAAACAAAGAGCAGGCATGGTCCACCCATGAACCTTTCTTGACGGCGGCCCAGATGCCCAGCGGTATCGCGATGCCCCACGCAATAATGAGCGCGCAAAAAGCGAGGACGAACGTATTCCAAAGTCGCGCCATAATGAGGGAGGTCGCGGAGATTTTATAGGCCATGGAATAACCGAAATTTCCGCACAACACATTTTTGAGCCAGAAGATGTATTGCACGTACCAGGCCTTATCGAGATGAAACTCCGCCTTGAGTTGCGCAATGGTTTGGGGCGAAATCTGGGGATTCTGCTGGAGGGCCGTAAAATAATTCCCGGGCGAAAGGGCCATGAGCAGAAACGTCAGCAACGACACGCCCAGCAAAAGCGGAATCATATGCAGAAGCCGCTTTAAGATATATTGCCACATCGCAAAATTATCGCGCAATTTTGGCAGAAAAGACAGTATGCGCGAGTTAAAACCAAAGACTCGACATTTAGGGCCGAAAAGGCGACTGTTTTCGCGATGAGGATGAATATGAAGCTGCTCCAGGCGGTGGCCGTTTTCGGCGCCGCGGCGTTTTGTCTCTCCGGTTGCGGTTCAAAGTCCGGAACCGCTGTATCGGAAAACTCGGCGACGAACTATCCACTGCCTGATCCGCCCGTGGTGGCCAATTGCCATGCGGGGATCCGCGGCGGACGGTTTATCATCAGCGAAATCGGCGACCCCAAAACCTTCAATCCGATCACCGAGAATGAACAGTCTTCCATTGACATTAACCGGTTTCTATTTTGGGGGCTGCTCAATTTTGATCAGCAAAACCAAACGATCGAGCCAGGGCTTGCCGATTTCTGGACCAACTCGCCCGACGGCAAAACGTGGACGTTGCGATTGCGAAAAAATCTGCGTTGGAGCGACGGCGCGCCGCTCACGGCCGATGACGTGGTGTTCACGTGGAATGACGTTATTTATAACCCAAAGATTGATAATGTCACACGCGACCAGTTTATCATCAACGGCAAGAAGTTTACGATCAGCAAATTGGACGATTTAACCGTTCAAGTGGTCACCCCGCAGGTCTATGCTCCGTTTTTAGTGACCTTTGGAAATGTCCCAATCATCCCGAAACATATTCTTGAAAAGTCCGTGGCCGACGGAACTTTCACCTCGGCCTACAGCGTTAATTCGGATCCCGCACAAGTTGTTGGGTGCGGCCCGTATCGCCTGAAAGAATACAAGACCGCCCAATACACCATTGCTGAACGAAATCCGTATTTTCTGGAAGTGGACACCAACGGCACGCGCCTGCCTTACTTTGACGACGTTATTTTCACCGTCGTCCCAAGTTTTAACGCGATGTCTTTGCGCATGCTCAGCGGTGAGAGCGACGTGGATGACGAGGTTATACCATCACAATACGACTCGTTCAAAGCCGCGGAAGCCCAGGGAAAGTGCACATTGCTGGAGCCGGGTGTGGGCGTGATGAGGGAATTTCTGTGTTTCAATGAAAACACGAATGTGAACGCCAAAACGGGCAAACCCGACGTGGATCCGGCGAAGTTGAAATGGTTCCGCAACACCAAATTCCGCCAGGCCATTTCATATGCGATTGACCGCCAGGAGATGGTCCGGTCCATCTATTTCGGCCGGGCAATTCCGTCCTATGGCATGGAGTCGCCGGCGAACAAAAAGTGGTTTGACCCAAAAATCGCGACTTATCCTTACAACCCGCAAAAGGCGCTGGAGTTGTTGAAGGAAATCGGGATTGAAAAACGGAACGGCAACGATAATTTGACCGACTCAGACGGAAACAGGATCGAGTTTGTCATGAATTCCATGACCGGCAGTTCTTCGGCGGAAAGTCAGGCGCTATTGATCACGAAAGATTTGCAGAAGCTCGGAATCAAAGTCATTTTCCAACCCGTTGAATTTAATTCGTTGGAGGACAAATTATCCGACACCTTCGATTTTGATTGTATTTTGGGCGCATTGGGTTCCGGAGGTTTGGCCGACCCCAGCAGCGGTATGAACGTGATCGAATCCAGCGGTTTTACGCACGAATGGTTCCCCGAGGAAAAGACGCCTTCGACGCCGTGGGAGGCGCGGATGGATGATTTAATGAACGACCAAATGCAAACGCTTGATGAAAACCAAAGAAAAAAGGACTACGACGAAGTCCAGGAAATCATTGCCGAACAGCAGCCCCTTGTCTTTACGATAACGCCGAACACGTACGCGGCAATCAATCCCAAAATCGGCAATGTGCGCGCGACGGTCTTGAGCGATTCGCCCGCGACCTGGAATGCCGAGGAGCTTTATTTCGAAAAATAAATCGGCAGTGAAATTTCGATTTTTCAATAAGCCGATTGGATCGCCGAAGGTCCTGGACCGCGGTGGCTGTGACGCCGCTTTGGAATGCTGCTGCTCGTCCGCCGACAAATTCGTTCTCAAAGAGCGCATGTCGTTCAAAAGCGGCGTCGCGCTTTGCTTGCCGCCGCACTCCAAAACGCAAGCGCAATCGAGAGATCATGGACCAGATCAGTCAGAGCCTCCTCACCCGCCTTCGCCAGGCTATGGCGCGGCGGGCGTCGGCTCCTACGCAATAAGGAACGCAGGCGCGGTGGCGAAGGTTCAGGGTCCCAAGGTATTTTCAAAAAGAAAGGGGACTTTTTACGCAGTTTTATTGCTGATGGCGGCGGGTTGCCTGGCCGGATGCGGCAGGCAATCGGCTTCATCGCCCAAGCCGGCGGCAAATTATCCGCTTCCGGACCCGCCGGTGGTGGCGAATTGCCAGCCAGGGATCCGCGGGGGAAAGTTTATTATCAGCGAGATTGGCGATCCCAAGACCTTCAATCCGATTACTCAAAACGAGCAGTCCTCCTATGAGATTATCCGGTTCATGTTTTGGGGGCTGCTGAATTTTGATCAGCAGAACCAGACGGTGGAACCCGGTTTGGCGGATTTCTGGACCAATTCGCCTGACGGCAAAACATGGACGTTACGTTTGCGGAAAAACCTGCGTTGGAGCGACGGGGCGCCGCTGACGGCGGATGACGTGGTGTTTACCTGGAATGACGTTATTTTCAACCCCGCCATCAATAATGTCACGCGTGACATGTTCATCATCAATGGCAAGCCATTCAAGGTCAGCAAAGTGGATGATTTGACGGTCCAGGTGGAGACGCCGGAAGTTTATGCGCCGTTTTTGTCCGAATTTGGGACCACCAAAATTTTGCCAAAGCATATTTTGGAAAAATCGGTCGCCGATGGAGCCTTTGAGTCGGCGTATAGCGTCAATTGGAAACCGGCAGACATCGTCGGCAGCGGTCCGTATTGTTTGAAAGAATATAAGGCCGCGCAATACACGATTCTGGAACGGAATCCTTATTTTCTCGAAGTGGACACCAACGGGACCCGCCTGCCTTACTTTGACGATCTGATCTTTCCAGTCGTGCCCGACTTTGACGCCATGTCGCTGCGCTTTTTAAGCGGGGAAGGCGACGTGGATGAATGGATTTATCCTTACGCGTATGACACCTTCAAGTCGGGGGCGGACCAGGGCAAATTCAATTTTCTTGATCCGGGCGTCGGCCTGGAAATGCGCTTTTTGTGTTTCAACCAGAACACCAACATGGATCAGAACGGCAAGCCGTATGTGGATCCGGTTAAATTGCAATGGTTTCGAAATGCGAAGTTTCGGCAGGCTGTTTCCTGTGGAATAAACCGCCAGGCCATCCTCCAATCGGTCTATTCGGGCCGCGGGCTGCCTGAGTTCGGGCCGGAAACTCCGGGCGACAAACAATGGTACGACCCGAATACCAGAACCTATCCCTACGACCCTCAAATGGCCCTTGAGTTATTGAAGGAAATCGGAATCGAAAGGCGGAATGGCGATACTTTTTTGACTGACGCCGGCGGGCACCGAATTGAATTTGTGCTCAACACCAATACCGGCAACAGTTCGAAAGAAAAAACCGGGGTGCTCATTGCGGCTGACCTGCAAAAACTCGGGATGAAAGTCATTTTTCAACCGATTGAGTTTAATACGCTCATGTCGAGGCTGGACGATACTTTCAATTACGATTGCGCCCTGATCACCATGGGCCCACAGCAGGTTGCCGATCCCTGCGACAATATGAATATCCTGCAATCGAGCGGTTATACGCATGAATGGTTCCCGCGCGAAAAGACGCCTTCAACACCGTGGGAAGCCCGGATTGATTATTTGATGGATGCCCAGAGTGAAACGCTGGACATGGCGGAGCGCGTAAAAGATTACGATGAAGTCCAGAAAATCCTCGCCGAACAACAACCCATGATCTTTCTGGTCATTCCCGATTTGTACGCGGCGATCCGTTCGGATGTCGGCAACGTGCGGCCAGCGGCGTTGGGCGGCAATATTGCCACCTGGAATGCGGAAGAATTGTACTATAAAAAATAATTGGCAATCGAGGCGCAGAGAAAAATATGTTAAAAATCCAGAGGATCTTTGACCGCTGTGCCTTTGTGCCTTCGGCGGAACGGGACGGCGTTTATGAATTTTACCGCAGATCAGACTCGCGCTATCGCGCGGCTTCGCAATTAGCGGCGGAATATGGGACGTCACAGACCCGGGGTGGCGCTCGAAGACTCGCTTACCCCGGGCTACTTTCCGTCACCCCTCCGGGGTTTTCAGTTTGCGGCTGCGCCGAAAAATTTTCGCCGGTAAAGTGGGTTTTCCACGCAGTATTATTGATGGCGGCGTTTTGCGTGGCGGGGTGCGGCAGGCAATCGACTTCTCCGCAAAAACCTGAGGCAAACTATCCGCTTCCGGATCCGCCGGTGGTGGTTAATTGTCCGCCGGGCAATCGCGGCGGCCGGTTTGTCGTGTGCGAACTTCGCGAACCAAAAACTTTTAATTATCTCGTGGCCGACGAATTGGCCTCGCGCTATATCGGACGGTTCATGTTTTGGGGGCTGCTGAACTTCGACGTGCCCACCCAGACGGTCAAACCGGCCCTGGCGGAATCCTGGACCAATTCGCCCGACGGCAAAACCTGGACGTTTAAACTGCGAAAGAACCTCTATTGGAGCGATGGGTCGCCGCTCACGGCCGACGATGTGGTCTTTACGTGGAACGATATCATCTATAACCCGGAAATCCCGAACTGGGTGCGGGACGAATTTATTGTGGATGGCAAAAAGTTTGTGGTGAGCAAGCTCGATGACCTGACGGTTCAAGTCGTCACTCCGGAAGTCTTCGCGCCTTTTTTGCAGGCGTTTGCCAGCACGGTACCGATCTACCCCAAACACGTTCTGGCGAAATATGCGAATGCCAGTTTCCCGGCGGCTTATGGAGTGGATTGGAAGCCGGCTGACATCGTGGGTGAGGGGCCGTATTGCCTTAAGGAATATAAACAGGGCCAATACGCCGTGCTGCAACGCAATCCCTACTTCATTGAAGTGGACACAAACGGCACGCGGCTTCCCTATTTTGATGAAATCATCTTTTCCACCGTGCCGGATTATAACGCGCAGGATCTCAATTTTTTGGCCGGTGAAAGCGACGCGGTTGATTCCATTTATCCGTACGATTACGACGAGTTCAAGGCCGCTTCCGCTCAAGGCAAAATCAATCTCCTCGAACCGGGTATCGGACTGATGACCACGTTTTTTTGGTTCAACGAAAACACCAGCATTAATCCTCACACGGGAAAACCTTACGTGGACCCGGTCAAATTAAAATGGTTTCGCAACGAAAAATTTCGCCAGGCGGTCTCCTATGCGATTGACCGCAACGCGATTCTCAAGGCCGTTGACGACGATCGCGGCGTTCCGCAATACGGATTGATGACCTCCGGCTATCAGAATTGGTATGATCCCAAAACAAAGACCTATCCCTATGACCCGGCGAAGGCGCTGGAACTGTTGAAAGAAATCGGGATCGAAAGGCGAAATGGCGACGCGTTTTTGACCGATTCCAACGGCAATAAAATCGTTTTTGTTTTCAATACCGACATCGAGAACAACGAGCGGATTAAGACCTGCGTTCTGATTACTTCGGAACTTCAAAAACTCGGCCTCCAGGTTATCTTCCAGCCAATCAATTTCGACACGCTCATTACCAAAATTGACGACACGTTCGATTATGAGTGCGTTTTGATGGGCAATTATTCCGACACCGGAACGGACCCTTACGGATTGATGAATAACCTCAAATCCAGCGGTTATGACCATTATTGGTTTCCCCAACAGAAAACTCCTTCAACCTCCTGGGAAGCGCGGATGGATTATTTGATGGACGCGCAAATGCAAACGCTCGACCTGGCCGCGCGCGAAAAGGATTTCAATGAAGTCCAGGAGATTATGGCCGACGAACAACCGCTGATCTTTACCGTTACGCCTATTTATTACGCGGCCATCCGGCCGGACATCGGAAACGTGCGCCCAACCGCGCTGAGCTATTATCAAGTCACATGGAACGCGGAAGAGCTTTATTTTAAGAAGTAACCAGATTCTCGAACGCGCGGGCGCGTTCGGGCACACGCGCGGGCGCGTATGCTCCCCGCGCATAAGTCAGGCGTCGCCGGTGTAATACTGCTGACGGTGGATCATCTGGTGATGAACGAGTATCGGCGCGACCAGGGGGGGCGCTTCCCACACATCTGCTTTAATTTCAAAAATGTTGATGTTGTGCTGTAAATTTACCTGTTCGATGCGGTCCAGGTCTTCCGCTGATTGCGTCTCTTGTTTTGTCATAGTATCGCCGGATTTGTGCCTTTAATATGTGTGGCGAACCTCCAGCATAAGAAATGCCGCGTTCAATCATTGAATTTTGCAAAGGAACTCGAATCATGGTCATGGCAATGCCGGGCGATTTGCAAAAAGACATTGCAATTCTCATGGTGAAATAGAATTGGCGTCCGCCTGCATGAGTGGCATTTTGGTTGCCGGATGCTTTCGCAAGAAACGATTTTGGATGCGCTCAAGACGGTCAGATATCCCGGTTATTCGCGCGATATTGTCTCGTTTGGGCTGGTGAAGGAGATTTCCGCCGCAAACGGCGCGGTGAGCGTCTCGCTGCAACTGCCTTCCGCCAATGGCGAAGCAGCGCAGCAGATCCGGACGGATGCCGAGCTGGCGCTAAAAGATTTGCCCGGGGTCCAGCGGGTCCACGTTGAAATAAAAGTCCCCGCAGCCGGTCCGGCGCCGGGAACGACCAATCCCTTTGCCAACCAGGCGCGGGTTCCAGGCGTTAAACGGGTCATCGCCGTGGCCAGCGGCAAAGGCGGCGTGGGCAAATCCACGTGCGCGGCCAATCTGGCGTGCGCTTTGCAACATTTAGGCGCAAAAACCGGCCTGTTGGATTGCGATATTTACGGTCCCAGCATTCCTTTGATGATGGGGGTTCATGAGAAACCTGCGGTCAGTCCGGCGGAACAACTCGTTCCGCCCGTTGGACATGGCGTAAAAGTCATGAGCATCGGCCTGCTGCTGGACGATGACCAGCCGGTCATCTGGCGTGGACCGATGATTACCAAGACAATCCAGCAGTTTTTACACGCGGTTGAATGGGGCGAACTGGATTTTCTGCTGGTGGATTTGCCGCCGGGAACGGGGGATGCGCAACTTTCACTTTGCCAAACGGTCCCTTTGCACGGCGGGATCATTGTGACTACTCCGCAGGAAGCGTCCCTGGGAGTCGTGCGTAAAGGGGTGGCGATGTTTCAAAAGGTCAATGTGCCGATATTGGGGATTGTTGAGAACATGAGTTATTTTACCACGCCGAACGGGGAGCGCGTAGAAATTTTCGGGCACGGCGGCGGAAAACAGGAAGCATCGCGGCAGGCCCTGACATTTCTTGGCGAAGTGCCGATTTTCACTGAAATCCGCGAAGGCGGCGACGCCGGGATGCCCATCGTGGTTTCCGCGCCGAATCATCCCGCGGGAAAGGCCTTTATTGAAATCGCCGGACGGATTCAAAAAGAATTGTCGGACAAGTAAGCCCGGTATGAATTTAACGGCACGCCTCAGCCGCCATTTTGTCCTGGCTGCGCTTTTTCTGAACGGCATTGCCCTTTCCAGCCAGGTTGGCCACGCGACCCTTCCACAAAACCCGTATCCGAAGCCGCCGGCTCCGGTGGGGCTTCTCGTTAATGGCGTGAATCATCCGGCGGCCATTGATCGAGACACGCCGCGGTTTACCTGGATGTCTCCGGACAGTGGCCGGCAAGAGAGACAGACGGCTTATCAAATCGTTATCTCTTCGAACCGTCCGGACGCTTCGGCGGTTTCGCCATCCATTTGGTGGGACAGCGGCAAGGTGGCCTCGGACCAATCTGCTTCCGTTCCGTACACGGGCAAAGCATTGCCCGCAGCAACCCGATTTTGGTGGAAGGTGAGAATCTGGAACCAGGATGGCCGGCCCGGTCCTTATAGCTTTTCGGCTTATTTTGATACCGGGCTCAACCGCAACGATTGGACGGCGCAATATATCTGGGATGGAACCACGAATTTGAACAACTTTGCTTATTTTCGAAAAACATTCGTAGTTGGCCAGAGGCCCGGGTTGGCCAAGGTCTATGTCACCGCGCACGACGAATATGAGCTGTATTGCAACGGCCGGCTTCTCGGCCAGGGACCGGCCCGATGTGATCCGTATTTTCACGGGCAATATAATGCCTATGACATCACCAAACTGATCGAAACCGGGACGAATGTGTTTGCGGCCATCGGACATTGGCAGGGCATTTGGAATAACGGCGGCGTGATTGGCCGGCCGGCGTTTTTGCTCGAAGCGCGGCTTTCGTACCCGGACGGCTCGTCGGCCACGATTGCCAGCGATAGTTCCTGGAAAGTTCTGGCGCGCACGGGATTTATCGAAACCAACGCGATGTATTTCAGCTCCAGCGCCGGACGGCGGAGACGGACCCGGCCAGGACTCCGTCCAACGAGCACGGGAACTGTGGCCGCCAGCGATTTGGACGATCCGCGCCTGGCATCGGCCACCGTGGTCGTCAGGACCGATGTTCACACAACCTTTGAGAATTATGGCGGAGCCACCGGTTCGACTAATCGTCCGGCTATCCAATTCGACGCGCGCCGTGAACCGGCGGGCTGGCAGAAAGCAGATTTTGACGATTCCGGCTGGGCGCCCGCTACGGTGATGGGCCTGTCCAATTATCATCTATTTGCCCAAGTGGCGCCGATGGAACACGAACAGGCCGAGCTTAAACCGGTCAATCTTACAGCAACAAACGGGGCATGGCTCGTGGACTTCGGGCGATGCATCAACGGCTGGCCCAAGTTGACGATGCATGCAAACCATCCGGGCGATGTCGTGCGCCTGGAATATTTTCAAATGGCCGGAGAACAATATCCCGCCGGCTGGGACGAATATCACTGCCGCGGCGGCGAGGAAACCTGGAAGCCGGATTTCGGACGGCACACGTCCTTTGAAGTCATCAGAATTACAGGTTATGCCGGCGTTTTGCAGACGGCGGATGTGCGGGGAATTTGGGCTTACAGCGACGCTGACGTGGCCGGGCGCTTCCGCTGTTCCAGCGATTTACTCAATCAAATTTATAAAATGTGCGAGCGAAGCGCGCGGCAAAACGTCCAACAGGGAATAATCAGCGTGGACGCCAACCGCGAGCAGTCGCAATGGACGGCCGACAGCTGGAACATCGGGAATGTGCTGCTCTACAATGATCGCGATACCATGATGCTGGATAAAATTGTCCGGGATTATGCCGCCGAACAATTGCCAAACGGAGATTTCCCGGCCTGCTGCCCGGCGCAGCGATCGCGTTGCATACCGGAATGGTCCATGTATTGGCCCATGTTGCTTTGGCAACAGTACCTGTTTTCCGGAGATGAAACACTCCTCCGAGAGATGGCGCCGCGCCTGGCGCGCTTTATGGAATGGCTCAGGCGCTATCAGGATCCGGAGACAAAGTTAATCGATCCTCCCGGCTGGCGCATTTCCGAATACGCCGGCGGCAACATGCCCGGCGGCGGTTACAACATTGCCACGGCCTGCCAGTATTATGAAAACCTTTGCATCGCCTCCCATATTTCCGCCGTGTTGGGAGAGAAGAATCAAAGTTACGATTATCTGCGGCAGGCTGAGGCAGTCAAAGCCGGCATCAACTCGCGTCTTTTTAACGGCACGTTTTATCTTGCCAGCACGGATCGCAAAGAAATGTTTCCGCTGGCCTCGGCATGGGCAATGCGTTTTGACCTTGTTCCGGAGGCGGCCAAACCGGCGGTTCTCGCCGCGATGGAAAGAGCGGGACGACCAAATCTCGGCGGCTACGGCGGTGACGCGTTTTACAGCGGGATGTTGAATGCGGGTGGAGGGGCTTTGGTGGTTCGCGACCTGGAACGCTATCGTTTCATGCTGGAGGGGAACCAGGCCAATGGCGAAAGCTTCGTTCCCGGCCGGGGAGAAGTGAACCACGCCTGGACCGCCTACCCGGGCTATCTCTTTCTGAAATATATCAGCGGCATTCAACCCACCAGCGGGGGATTTGCCACGTTTGATATCCGGCCCGATACGAGCGGCCTCACTTTCGCCGAAGGCACAGTTCCCACGGTGAAAGGACTCATTAAGACACGGTGGGAAAAGAAAGCGGACGGAGCGTTTGATCTTTCGGTGATGGTTCCCCCCAACACACGGGCTTCCGTCTATGTTCCCAAACTGACTAACGGCGATTTTATCGTCACGGAATCCGGAAGAGAACTTTGGCCTCCAAAACCCGGGATCACCGATCCGGGAGTGCTGGCCGTTTCGGGTGAAGATTCGTCTGTTTGTTGCCTGGTGAACGCGGGAAGTTATCAATTCAATGAATCGCCGATTCGTTTGTCGAGGCGAGAAGCGCGCGGAACGTGAAAAACCGAGAATTTTTCCCATTGGCTGGTCGTGGCTAAAACATTTGCGCCCGGCATGCCGCTATGGCATTCTATTGTTATCGAAAAGACAATTTTTACAAGATTATGAGCAAACCAAAAATTATCGCTTATTTGAAACCGACCTGCGGCTGGAGCCAGGGCGTGCGCGCCGTGCTTCGCAAATACGAGCTGGAATACGAAGACCGCGACATCATCAACGACCCCTTGCAGCGGCAGGAAATGATCGAAAAGAGCGGCCAGATGTTAAGTCCCTGCGTTGAAATCAACGGCCGCATGCTCGCCGACGTGAGCGGCGAGGAAGTTGAAGCCTGGATGCTGGCCAACAATGTCGTAACGCAAAACAATCGCGCGCCCGACGCGCCCATCAACCAGCCCTGCGCCCATGAGATGCCGCAAAACGCGCCGGTGAACTTTGGGCAGAGGTGAATCCGCGAATTTCGCGAATTGACGCTAATTAAAGGTTTTCAAGACGCGAAGGCGAGAGTCTTCGCGTCTTTTCAATTTTAGCCAGCAGGTCGGTCCCGATCATTTCCAGGGATTCAGGATTTTAATATTCATGCCCGCATAATCGTTTTCGTTGCGCGTGACCAGAGTCAGGTCATTTCGCAATGCGATGGCGGCGTTCAGGCTATCGAAGCCGGGAGGCTTGCGGCCGGCTTTTTGCGCTTTGACGTATAGCATTCCCCAAATCATCGCTTCCTCCAGGGAATAACCAAGAATACAGTCTTCAAAATCGTCCAACAAGCCGTCGAACCACTCGGATAATTCGGCTTTTTTTCGGCTGTCCGGATACAGTTCAATACCCTTCCGGATTTCACCAATCGAAATTGCGCTCAAGAACAGCTCATCATCGTGAGCTTGCAGCCACTCCATCACCCTGGGGTGCGGTGATATTAGCCGCGGCTCGGAAATCAAATCAGTATCGGCCAGGAACATCAAAGTTTAATATTTTTTGGCCCGTCACGAAGACGCTCAATTTTGAAATCATCAACCGGGCAGTCGAGCATCCACTGAGCGAGCGTTTTCTTTCGGGTGCGGCGAGCCTTTTTTAGCACGATTTCATCATCCCGTTCCTCAATCAGGAGTTTATCGCCGATGCGAAACTGGTGCCTTTGGCGAATCGCAGCAGGTATCACGATTTGCCCTTTGCTGCTCAAAACCGTTGTCATGGTAAGACGCTATCTTACTTCACGGCGAAATTCAAGCAATTTCCTTTTAGCACGGTTATTTCGCCATTAATTTTGTTCCCGTGAAAATTGTTTCATCCATTGCGGCGATGCAGCGGCTGACAAAGAAATGGCATCGGGACGGTGCGCATGTGGGCCTGGTGCCGACGATGGGTTATCTGCATGAAGGACATTTGAGCCTCGTGCGCGAGGCGCGCAAGCGCGTCGGCAAAAAGGGCAAGGTAACCGTCAGCATCTACGTCAACCCAACCCAGTTCGCGCCCGCGGAGGATTTTTCAAAGTATCCGCGCGATTTAAAACGCGATTGCGCCATGCTGCGGAAAGAAGGCGTGGATGTTGTGTTCGCGCCCACCGATGGCGAAATGTATCCGGCAGGATCGACGGGCGGCGAAGCAACTTTATTCAGCACGTATGTGGTTGAAGAGAAGCTGTCAAAAGCAATGGAAGGGGTTTCACGGCCGGCGCATTTTCGGGGCGTCACGACGGTGGTGGCCAAACTGTTCAATCTTGTGCTGCCGGATGTTGCGGTGTTTGGCCAAAAGGATTTTCAGCAGGCAACCATTATCCGGCGCATGGTGCGGGACCTGAATTTTCCGGTCCGCGTGATCGTCGCGCCCACGGTGCGGGAGGCAGACGGTCTGGCGATGAGTTCGCGCAACAAATATCTGGAGGGCGACTTGCGCCGGCAGGCAACGGTCCTCCGGCGCGCGATGGACGCAGCGCACGCGGCTTTGAAAAGATCGAAGAAGATTTCAGCGGCCCGGCTCAAAGCGGACACCAGGAAATTGATTGAAAGCGAACCGGATGCCCGGCTGGATTATGTCGAATTCTTTGAGCCGGAGACACTCGCGCCGGTTGCGGACGTTTCAACGGGTGTCCGGATGGCGCTGGCCGTGGTGGTCGGGAAGACGCGTCTGATTGATAATGAAACGCTCTAATTGGCCTCGACCCGGAGAAACTCGGCGTCAGTGATGGCCACCAGTACAGTGTCTTGCAGGCCCGCGGGAAGAAGGCAAAATTGGCCGGCGGCCAATGGCACGACATCCGACCCGCTTTGCACATCCAGTTTCCCCCGCACTGCGGCGACAATTCGCAATTTCCCGTCCGCCAGGCGATGGCGCGCACCCTCCGCGATGGTCACGCAGTCCACATTAAACAACGGGTCGCGCACGATGGGCGCGGACTTGACGCGATCATCCCCGGAAAACGGTGCGGAAACCGTTTTCGGTTCAAAATCGTTGAAATCAATGCTGGCCAGCGATTGGGCTATGTGAAGCTGGCGCGGCTTGCCGTCCAGTCCCACGCGGTTCCAGTCAAAAACCCGATAGGTCGTGTCGGAATTTTGTTGGATCTCAAAAATAACCAGCCCTGCGCCGATGGCGTGAACGCGGCCGCTGGGTAAAAACATCGCGTCTCCGGCGCGGACCGGCACGCGGTGGAAGCAGTCCGCCACCGTGCCGTCCGCGATGCGTTTTTCAAATTCGGCGCGCGTGACGCCGCGCTTCAGTCCGACGAACAATTCCGCGTTCGGCGCGGCGTCGGCAATGAACCACATTTCGGTTTTGGGTTCACCGTTCAATTCGGCGGCCCGGGCCGGGGGCGGATGGACCTGCAGCGACAATTTGTCCCGCGCGTCCAGGATTTTGCAAAGGAAGGGGAAACGATTTTCGGCCGCCGGGCGGGCATCACCCAGGATTTCCCGCGAGCAATTTCCCATCAACCATCGCAGGGTTTTCCCGGCCAACGGCCCATTGGCAACCACGCTTTCATCGCGGAGACGATCGGAAATTTCCCAGGATTCGCCGATGGGCCGGCCGGGAGGCAAATTCTTTTTGAAAAGCGTTTGCAACTCGCGTCCGCCCCAGACGCGCTCCTTGAAAAGGGGATGGAAAACGAAGGGATAAACCACAGGATCAGGCGGCTGCCTGGGGCACTTCGTCTGCCGGAACGCTGGTTTTTTCGGCAAAATGACCGCAGGCGCGGAACTTTTCGTACCGTTGTTTGAGACGTTTGGCAGCGGGCAGGGCGAGGAGTTCCTCAAGATGTTTCAGGCAATGCGCTTTTAAATTCTCGGCGGCGGCGGCCGGGTTGGTGTGTGCGCCGCCCGGAGGTTCGGAAACGATTTCGTCCACGAGCTTGAGACCATGCAAATCGCGCGCGGTAATCTTGAGGGCGGCGGCGGCTTTGGGAGCGGCGGCGCGGTCTTTCCATAAAATTGCGGCGCAACCTTCCGGCGAGATGACCGAATAATACGCGTTTTCGAGGATCAAAACCCGGTCAGCCACGCCGATACCCACGGCGCCGCCGCTTCCGCCTTCTCCGATGACGACGGCGATAATGGGCACTTCCAAAAGCATCATTTCGCGCAGGTTAACCGCAATGGCCTCCGCCACATGCCGTTCTTCGGCTGCCACTCCCGGAAACGCCCCGGGGGTGTCAATCAAAGTGATAATAGGGAGGGAGAACTTGTTTGCCAGGCGCATGAGACGCAGCGCCTTGCGATATCCTTCAGGGTGGGCCGAACCGAAATTCCTCAAAATGTTTTCCTTTGTGTCACGGCCTTTTTGCGTGCCAATCACCGCCACACGATGGCCTCCGAGGCGCGCAAACCCGCCGACCATGGCGCGGTCTTCGGCAAAACAGCGGTCGCCATGCAATTCCTGAAAATCCGAAAAGGCGAGTTTGAGGTAATCCAGGGTGTAGGGGCGGTGAGGGTGCCGGGCCAATTGCACGCGCTGCCACGGCGTCAAGTTGGAGAAAATGTGCCGGCGCGTCTCTTCCAGTTTTTTCTCAATTAGCTGGATTTCCTCCTCAAAACTGACGCCTAAAGAATGCTTTTCGGGATGCTGCCGCAAATCATTCAGTTTATTCTGCAGTTCGATGATCGGTTTTTCGAAATCGAGCTGATGTTTCATAATGTTCCTGTTGTTATACCCGATCTCCGGACAAAACGAAAGGCCGGACTTTCGTCCGGCCTCTCTTAGTGATGAGGTTTATACGCCGTCACTACGGCGCTCAGAAGGGCGACGCGACCAACTTGGGGGTCGCTGTCCGAGCCGCGCCGCGAGCAAAACCTCTCTGCCAACCCTAAACGGACAGCGAAATTCAAATCGTTCACTAATTAAGACGTCACAAACATTCATTCGGTTCAAACTTTTTTCAAATTGTTTTTACCGCGAATACCGCGAAATTTCGTCCCAAATCCCTTCAAACTCCCCAACGATGATGGCTAATAACCATCTGGTTACTTAATTACTACATCCGAAGCGGTATGTCCACAAAAATTTTTGTCTTCCGCCGACTGTCAATGACCCGACCCAGTGGCGTTTTTCCTTCTCCGCTGAGCGATTGTTGCAGAGCAGCTTCTTTGCCCTTGCCTGATGCCAAGATCCAGACCTGAGTTGCAACGGCAAACGCGTTGTAATTCAAGGAAATCCGCCGCGGCGGCGGTTTAGGAGAATTTGGCACGAAGAAAAATGGATCATTGCATTTCGCACTTTCCTGCGGTTCAAACCGTGCATTTTGAAAGAGAGAAGCCACATGGCCATCCTCGCCCAGACCCCCAAAAACCAGGTCAAAAACCGGCGCCCCGTCGGTTTTTTCATCACCGGGCTGACAAAAACTTCGCGCATCCTTATTTGCCTGGATAACTGCGTTTTCCGGCGCCAATTCGCCGAGAATCCGATGGATTTGTTCATTGGGGATTTTGAGTGGCGCAAACAAAAGATCCGCCGCCAGTTTAAAGTTACTTTCCGGGTCTGACGGCGGAACGCAGCGTTCATCCGACCAAAAAAAATGGACGTGACCGAAGGGGGTTTTCCGGGCCGACGCCTTTTCCGCCGTGGCCACGTAAAATTTTTGCGTGATGCGCCCGCCGGCCAGGGCGGCACAATGTGTTTTGCCCGCGCGGGCAGCCGCTTCGATTTCATCCAGCCACGCGCTGGCTGCGGCATTGGCCAACAGATCCGGGCCGGCAAACGAAATCAGTTCAAAGTTTTTCATGGGCGCCCTTGCGAATGGAGATATGATCGAATGAAGGATTTTCATGAGACGCAAGGGATTCTCGTTTGAACGACTCTCCCTCACCCCTGCCCTCTCCCGCCCGCCTTCGCACTGCTTCGGCGCGGCAGGCTGGGAGAGGGGGAATTATCGGCCGGTGGTTTGAAACGGCGGATGATATTATTGGTCCATTTTCCCGATGCATGGCCTTCATATTTGCGTGCTCCCCGCACGTTGGATACCAAAAATTATTCGCATTATTCACCGCTATTCACATTTTCTGCTTTGTAATTGAGCCTGAAATCGCAAGAATTGCTCGTGGCCATTGTTGCACATCACGTGACGGGCATCTACACCTGCACTCAGGTTCGCGAGAGCAGTGGACGATCCGGTCCGCGCGATTCCATTCAAATTTGGGATGCTTCTTCCAGCGCGCTTGTTTTTGCTGAATCGCCGGACGAAGCCCAAAAGCTTTTTGACGCCGCGTTGCGGGCACAACCGGAGGGAGAAAACCCCAGGGAAATTGTTATGCGAAAAATGCATGTCGCGCCGGTGGTTGGCCAATTAGTGACCGAGTCGGCGAATTTGCCCCTGAATTGGCCAAAGATCCTGGACGAGGCGGGATCCCTCGTGGAATCCACGCCCATGGACGATTTCGAGCAAGGCTATTGGGTGGACGTGGACCAGGCGGTTCGCCCGGACAAATTCAGCTTCAGCATTGGCACACTCCAATCGGACGTGCCGGAGGACATCCGCTCGGGCCTGAACTGGACGGACAAAAAGTTTTTCTTCCTTCTCAATGTTCTTTCCTTGCCGGCCCCGCCGCCAAATCCCGATGATGAACTGGACGCCGGTCGGGAGGATCCTATTGATTCAGAGGAAAATAGTTCAAACGAGCCGAGTGCGTCGGAAATCGAATCAATGAATGTCATTTTTCCGGAGACAGTCGCATTAATTCAGGCCCGCAATTCAGTCGTCGCGGCGTGGCTTTGGCGCCGTTATGCCGCCACGACGAACCTGAACGACCGTGCGATTCGAATTGTGCCGTTGTGTGGAACGGTGGGTAAAGCAGTTTGATATAGGCGCCCCTGCGGATGGAAAATGTTGACTCAGTGGACTAGCTGGACTAACGTTTGCTTATGAAGACGGTCAACGTGCATGAAGCCAAAACCAATTTTTCAAGTCTCCTTGCCGCAGTGGAGACTGCCGGCGGATCGTTTATCATCTGCCGGAACGGCGAGCCTGTTGCCGACCTGGTTCCCCACAAGTGCGCGAACCGGTTAAGAGTGCATCCCGAGTTGAGCCGGATCCGCATCCAGTACAATCCCATTGAACCGGCCTCCGAGACAGAGTGGCCAAAGAAGTTCCGATGATTCTTGATACTTGCGCTTTGCTTTGGCTGGCCGCCGGCAGCAAACAATTGAGCCGCTCTGTGCTGAAAAAGATCAATGAGGTTCCAATCGTCTATGTTTCAGCCATCAGCGGTTTTGAAATCGGGCTCAAAGCGGCCAACGGCAAACTGGAACTTCCGCTTCCAATTGAGGAATGGCTTGGGAAGATTACGGAACATCACGGACTGACCATTCTTCCACTTGAACTGGATGTTTGCATTGCGGCGTCGAAATTGCCGCCGGTTCATGATGATCCATTTGACCGGCTTATCATCGCAACGGCGAAGTTAAATGACTTGGCCGTCGTGACTGCAGACGAACGGTTTGAGGAATATGGAGTAACCGTTCTGAATTAAGTATTCATCCGACCGACGCCAGTTCTTCTTCAAAATCCACGATTTCCTTGATCTGAGCCAAAAACCAGGGGTCAATCTTCGTAAGATTGAAAATCTCCTCGATGCTGAAACCGGCCCGCAAGGCGTGGCGAATGAAAAAGATCCGCTCGGCATTGGGGACCGACAGCTTCCGCGAGATCAGATCGCGCGGCAAAATGTCCCGGTCACCATAGACGTCGGCGCCGACGCGCCAGGGTTTGCCGTCCCCGCCCAGGCCGGCCCGGCCGATTTCCAGCGAACGCAGGCATTTCTGAAGGCTTTCCTTGAATGTCCGGCCAATCGCCATGGCTTCACCCACGCTCTTCATCTGCGTGGTTAGCGTCGGGTCGGCCTGCGGAAATTTCTCAAAGGCAAACCGCGGAATTTTCGTGACGACATAATCTATGGTCGGCTCAAAACTGGCCGGGGTTTCGCGGGTAATATCGTTTTTGATTTCATCGAGCAGATAACCGACGGCCAGTTTTGCGGCGATTTTTGCGATGGGAAAACCGGTGGCCTTCGACGCCAGGGCCGAGCTTCGGGACACGCGCGGGTTCATTTCGATGATGACCATCCGGCCATTTTCGGGATTGACGCCAAACTGGATGTTCGAACCGCCCGTTTCCACACCGACCGCCCGAATCACGGCAAAACTTTGGTCCCGCATAATTTGGTATTCCTTGTCCGTGAGCGTTTGAATGGGGGCGACGGTGATGCTGTCGCCGGTATGCACGCCCATCGGGTCAAAGTTTTCGATGGAGCAGATAATGACGCAATTGTCGGCCTTGTCCCGCATCACTTCCATTTCATATTCCTTCCAGCCCAGCAGAGATTCCTCAACG
Organism: Verrucomicrobiia bacterium; assembly: GCA_030038175.1. GTDB lineage: Bacteria > Verrucomicrobiota > Verrucomicrobiia > Limisphaerales > UBA11358 > UBA11358. Next base: position 17,205 of record JASHPN010000399.1, on the reverse strand, counting down.
AGAATTTCAGAAACCGGGGAAAGGTCCATTCCGCGCCGGGCAATTTCCTCAAATTCGTCGCGATTATAGGCAATGCCGCCGCCGGTGCCACCCAGGGTGAAGGCGGGCCGGATGATGAGCGGAAAGCGGCCGATTTTCTCGGCGACGGCCCGCGCTTCGTTCATGTCGTGCGCGGTGCCGGAAATGGGGACGTCCAGGCCGATGGAGAGCATCAACTGCTTGAAAGCCTCGCGGTCTTCGCCTTTGTGGATGGCCTCGGGCTTGGCGCCAATCATTTCAACGCCATGTTTTTGCAGAATGCCGGAACGATGGAGGGACATGGCCGTGTTGAGGGCCGTTTGGCCGCCCAGGGTCGGAAGCAAAACCAGTTTATTCGCCTTTCCCTTGCCGTTTTTGGCGAGAGACTTCTGCACGGCGTCTTTTTCCCGCACGATGATTTTTTCGAGGGTCTCGGGCGTGATCGGCTCAATGTAGGTGCGGTCGGCAAATTCCGGGTCGGTCATGATGGTGGCGGGGTTTGAATTGACCAGCACCACGCGATAGCCCTCCTCTTTGAGCGCTTTGCAGGCCTGTGTGCCTGAATAATCAAATTCGCAGGCCTGGCCGATGATAATGGGGCCGGCGCCGATGATGAGGACGGAATGGATGTCGTTTCTTTTAGGCATGAATTACCAGGTTCTATTAAAATTCAACAGTGCGAGCACCACGACGGTGAGGATGAGCATCAAACCGCTGGGAATGAATTTTTTGGTTTTCCCCAAACGAATGGCGAATACAATCAGAAGAATCACCATGATGACGTCCGCCAGTTTGCGCCCGAAGGAAGGTTCAAAAATTCCGATACGGGTCAAAATCAAAAGGGCGGCGGCTACTGCCGAGGTGGTCAGGGAAATCTTGCTGTGGGCTTTAAAAAAGCCGATGAGCCCGCCGATCAGCAGCAGCACAATATAAATCCAGAATACTGCATTCTCAAATTGCATGATGCAAAGCCTGCCTCAATTTGCAATGGTCTCCAAGTTCAGAATTTCACCAGCCTCGCATTCGGCGGTGACTTCGAATGGCCGGCAACAGACCTCGCAATCGGTGATAAAAGTCTGCCGGTCCAGACTGGTGTCGAGTCCGATTTCATTGAATTGCCCGCAAAACGGGCACGAGATGGTTTCTGAAATTTCCACACTTCCAGTTTAGCTGCTGATGAAAAAATATCAAAGTTTGTCTGGAACTATTTGCGGGAACGGTATTTGCTAAAACATACATACGGCGGGTATTTCGCTGCAATTTGCAATGGCATTTAGACGTTATGGGAAGATTACTACATATTTTGGTGATAGAAGATTCGGAAAACGATGCGGCACTTCTATTGGAACGGTTAAAAGAGGGCGGGTACGAGCCATTGTCTGAGCGGGTCCAGACGGCCGAGGAATTGCGGGCTGCGCTTCCCCGGCATGCGTGGGACGTGATTCTCTCGGATTACGTCATGCCCCAGTTCAGCGGCCCGGATGCCCTCAAAATCGTTCGCGAGAAAAACTCCGATGTCCCTTTCATTATCATTTCCGGCGTTTTTGGCGAAGAAACCGCCGTTGCCATGATGAAGGCCGGCGCCAGCGATTATCTGGTCAAATCGAACCTGTCGCGGCTGGTCCCGGCGGTCGAACGCGAAATCGAATCGGCCCAGACGCGCCGCGCCCGCGCGCACGCCGAAATCCTGGTGCGCTTTCTGGCCAACATTGTCGAATCCAGCGACGACGCGATCTACGGCGTCAAACTGGACGGCACGGTGGTCAGTTGGAACCGGTCGGCCGAACGCGTCTATGGCTTTCGCGCGGGTGAGATTATCGGGCGCAACGTGTCCATTTTGTATCCCGACGAGCGGTTGGATGAACTGATTGACACTATGGAGCGGATCAAGCGTGGCGACCACGTGGGCCGTTCCGAAACGACACGGGTCCGCAAGGGCGGAATGCAGGTTCCGGTTTCGGTTACGATATCGCCCATGAAGAACGGCGAAAATAAAATCAGCGGCGCTTCCGTGATTGGGCGGGACATCACCTTCAGAAAGCGGCAGGAAAACGAGCGGCTCAAATTAATCCAGGAACTTACGGAGGCGCTGAGCTGCGCCAAGACTCTGGCGGGGTTGCTTCCGATTTGCGCCAGTTGCAAGCGCATTCGGGACGATCAGGGCTACTGGCAGCAGGTGGAAGCCTACATTTCCGAGCACTCGGACGCCGTCTTCACCCACGGCATTTGTCCCGAATGCTATAAAGAGGCGAGGGCCGAGCGCGCCGGACGCAGTTCCAAAATCGAAACGAATCACGACGCGCAAGCGGTCGAATAGTTCAGGAAAGAAAACCGCGCGCCATTCTTTCCAGGGTGGAAATCCAGGCGGGATGTTCGTTCAGGCATGGTATTTGCGCAAATTCTTTGCCGCCGGCTTCCATGAACGTGTCCCGGCCGCGCAGGCCGATTTCTTCAATGGTTTCAAGGCAATCCGAGACAAATGCCGGGCAGATGACCAGGAGTTTTTTCACGCCGCGCTTCGGCAATTCGGCCAGCACATAATCCGTGTAGGGCTTCAACCATGGGTCTTTTCCCAGGCGCGACTGAAATGAAACCGAATAGCGGTCGGGCGGCACATTTGCCCTCGCGACGAAGGCCGCGACGGTTTTGAAACATTGCGCGCGGTAACAGGTCGCGTGCGCCGGGCCGGACCCCTCGCAACAATTGGGGCTGGCCAGGCAGTGGCTATGGGAGGGGTCGGATTTCCGCAAATGCCGCTCCGGTATTCCGTGAAAACTAAACAGCAAATGATCGTAACCGCCCTTTAAATCCTTTTCCGCGCTCGCCACGAGGGCCGCGATGTAATCGGGCAGATCGTACCAGGGCGGCTGGACGGTCACTTTCATTCCGGGCGATACCTGCTCCGCCACCTCCTGCACGCGCGCGACCGCCGATTCATAACTGGACATCGCGTAATGCGGAAAGAGCGGAATCAGGAGCAAATCATCCACCTGGAGGCCGCGCAGGTTCCGGAGTGCGCTCTCAATGGACGGATTTTGATAACGCATGGCCAGTTCCACCGGAACGTTCACCACCGCCTGCAATTTCTGTTGCACCCGCCGGCTGGTCACGATCAGGGGCGAGCCTTCCGGCGTCCATATCTTTTCGTAGGCGTGCGCCGTTGCTTTGGGACGCGAGGGCAGGATTCCAAAATGAACGACGCAAAAACGGACCGGCCACGGCGCATCCAAAACCCGCCCGTCCATCAGAAATTCGCGCAAATAACGCCGGACATCGCCGACGGTGGTGGAATCCGGCGAACCGAGGTTGACCAACAGGATGCCTTTGTTCATTGGAATAAAAATTTCTCAACGCGGCCGGCCATCTTGCAGCCGGCGGTAATGGAGTCGCCCAGCGAAACGCCGTCGCGAAAATGGCCGGCGAAAAACAGGCCGGGCGCCGTGGACTCGATTTGGTTCATCAAATCTTTGAATTGCCCGTAACCAAGATTGTATTGGGGAATGGCCCTGGGATAAAGCGCGGTATGTTGAAAGACCGGGCTGCCATTCGCGCCAAGCAGCGCGCGCAAATCTTCCCGCGTCAGCCGTGTCAGTTCCTCCGCCGGAAGCGCGGCCAGTTCCGGATGACGTTCGCCCCCCAGGTAGCTGGACAGCAAGACATGGCCGGCCGGCGCGCGATTCGGAAAAAGCGCCGAGGAAAAAATCGTTCCGAGAATTTTGAACCCTTCCATTCCCGGGATGAGCATTCCAAATCCCTGGCAGCGGTGCGCCACGTCCGCCTGCCGAAAACCCAGGACGACGCTCGCCACGGGCGCGTAGCGGATTTGCGCGAAGAGCGACAAATCCACCGGCGCGGGCGCTGCCACCTGCAATTCCGCCAGCCGAAAGGCCGTGCCGCAATAAATCACCGCGGCGTAATCTCCTTCGCCACCGGCGGCGCTGACACGCCAGACGTTTCCATTTTTGGCGAGACGCCCGACCGGGGCATTGAGTTTCAGCGCACTGCCCAGTTGCGTGGCCAGCGTGTCCGGCAGCACTTGCAATCCTTCGTCAAAAGAGAATTTTGGGGCGCGGTCCCGGGCCGTCTGCCCGGATTTCCGCCGTTCGCGCGCGCCGCGAATTTGTCCCTTGATGAGCGAACCATATTGGGTTTCGAGCTGCGCCAGCCGGGGCAACGCCTGTTGCACGGAGAGCCGGCGCGGATCGCCCGCGTAAATCCCGGCCACCAGCGCGTCCACAAGGCGTTCGAGAAATTCCGCATTCAAACGGCGTGCCACAAAGTCCGCCACGCTCTCCTCCCTGCCATCGCGCCGCCGCGGCACAAAGGGCTCCCGCAACAGCGCCAGTTTCGCCCGGACGCTCAACAACGGGGACGTGAAGAGGCCGAGTTGGGACGAGGGCATCGCGACCGGCCGCCCGGCCCGCACAACGTATCGGGCTTCCGCGCCCGGGTCCGTGTAAAGACGGCGCGATTGCAAATTCAAATCGGCGATGAGTTGGGAAACTTCCGGCGACGTTTCAAGAATGGTGTTGGGGCCGGACTCGGCCAGGAACCCTTCCCGGCGCACGGATTCAATGACGCCACCCGCCCGCGCGCCGGCTTCATAGAGCGTCACCGGAATGCCTTTGCGCTTGAGGCAAAAGGCCGTGGTCAAACCGGTAATGCCCGCGCCGATGATCGCGACGGATTTCACGGCTCAGGCCTGTTCGTTCTCGGTGGTGACCGGTTTTTGATCGCCTTTGAGGGCGGCCATCAGGGCGTGCCACGAAAGAATGGCGCATTTGACCCGGGCGGGATATTTGTGGACGCCGGCAAAGACCGCAAGTTTGCCGACGTCGCCCAGCACTTTGCCGGTCGTCACCATTTCGTGAACGCGCTCAAACATCGTTTCCACGTCCGCCCTGGTTTTGCCTTTGGCAAATTCCGTGAGCAGGGAGGCCGAGGCCTTGGAAATGCAGCACCCTGAGCCGACAAAGCTGACATCGGAAATCTTATCGCCCTCGAGCGAAAGAAAGAGTTTGAGCTGGTCCCCGCAGAGGGGGTTATGGCCTTGAGCGGAGCACGTTGCTTGCGCCATTTCATGGAAATTGCGCGGCTTTTTGCAATGATCAAGGATGACCTGCTGATAGAGGTCATTGATGTCGTCGAACATGCTGGCATTCTACTCCAGGCTGGGAATTTAAGCCAGAGCGTCGCGGACCCGGCTTTCTCCCTCAAAACCGTTCAAAGCCTGTTTTCCAGCCGGTCCCAGACGAGTTTGTCCAGTTCTTCGCGAACGGGTTCGCACCGGATGCGTTCGACGATTTCCCCGGCAAACGCGTGAATCAGCATCCTCCGGGCGGTGGCCTGGGGAATGCCCCGGGCGCGCAGGTAGAAAATGCTTTCCTCATTCAATTGCCCCACGGTCGCGCCGTGCGTGCATTTGACGTCATCGGCGTAAATTTCCAACTGCGGCTTGGTGTCCGCGGTGGCGTCGTCGGAGAGCAAAAGGTTTTTGTTAGTCTGTTTGGCGTCGGTCTTTTGCGCGATGGGATGGACGTAAATGCGGCCATGAAACACGCCTTTGGATTTGTCGTCCAGGATGCCGTTGAAATATTCGTGGCTGGCGCAATGCGGCTGCGCGTGCTCGACCACCATGTGATGGTCCGCCAATTGTTCATCCCGGGTGAGGTAGAGCCCATTCAGGATGCACTCGAGCCCTTCGCCGGCCAGGCGGGTGCGGATGTTATTGCGCGAAAGCTTTGCGCCCAGCGCAAAGGAATGAAGAGTCACATTGCACGCGCGGCCAAATTCGCCGGCAAGCGTCGCCATATGAAATGCGGTGGCGGCTTCGTCCTGGAATTTCAAGTGCTCGAGCACCGCGTTGTCGCCGGCGATAATTTCGGTGACAGCATTGGTAAAATAGGCGGCGTTGCGCGTGCACAAATAGCTTTCCACGATGGTGGCCTTGCTGTTCGCGCCGGCGATGACGAGATTGCGCGGCTGGAAGGTTTCGCCGTTCTCTTTGGCTGACGAGATATAAACGAGTTGAACGGGTTCGGCCAATGCGACGCCATCGGGAATGGAAATGAACGCGCCGTCCGCGAAAAAGGCCTGGTTAAGAGCTGCAAAGGCATTGTCGGCCGTGCGGGCATATTTGCCGAGGTGCTTTTCAATGAGAGCCGCGTCGGCGCCCAGCGCCCGGGAAATGCTCTCGACCCTGACGCCGCCGGGAAGAGCGGTCAGCCGCGACAATTCCGGCGAAAAGAAGCCATTGACGAAGACGAGCCGGCAGCCGGGCAATTGGGAAAACGGGGCGGCGCCTAGGATTTTGCTTTCCGCGCCATTGACGATCACCGGACGGGCGGGGGTAAACGGCAATCCGGCGATGGGCGCGACGTTGGTGAACCGCCAGTCCTCGTCGCGGAGCGTGGGAAAGCCCAGTTCGGTAAAATTCGCAAGGCCGGCGGTGCGCAGAGGCGCCAGCCATTTAGGCTGTCCAGAGGGCGCAGGGGCCTTCCGAAACGATTCAATTACCCGCGACTCGTTGGGATGGTTCGTCATCATCTTCTAAAGGATACAGAAAAAGAATGAAGAAAACAGAAATATTTGACCAAAGAAAACGTATAGTTTACGATTGCATTTTGGCGCGCAAGGGGAATCATGAACGCACTCCGTCGATGGATTGCACAAGCCTATGGAACCAGCCAAACCGGTTTCGACGCCGCGCATCGTCCTGAAATGGGCGATGATGTTGGGGGTCATCATTTTCTTCAGCGGCATCGGATACTGGTGCGCCATCCACCCGGGATATCAAACTCAGCGGCCCGAAAACTCTGCGGCCGAGTCGGCGCCGGCCATCGTTCGCATGTTCATTCTTTTCTTTGTGGGCGCATTGTTCCTGGCGCCGGGGGTGGTGGGATATTTAATTGCCATCCTCACTTGTTGTCTCACGTTTAATTATCAGCGGCCGGTCTGGTCTTCAGTGAAAGTAAAAGTTTTTTTCGCCAATATCCTGGTCCTGCTGACCCTCGGGTTGGGCATCGGGTTTATGGTGGCAGGATTGTTGTCGCCATTCCTGCGGGCGTTGGGCCTGATCGGCGTCCAGGCGGATATTTTGCCGGTGATCGGGGTTTTGATTGGCGTTCAGATGCTGCAATTGTGGGTGCTGATCTGGTCGCCGGTGGAAAGGCTGGTAATTGCCCGGCGGCTGAAAACGATGGGCATTGCGGCAGAGCAATTGAAAGGCGCGACCTTGATCGGCGTTTCAAATGCGGACCCGGGGGCGAAAAAACAATTTGGGGCGATCGAAGAGGACATGGGCGCGCTGTGGGTGACGCCGGAACGGCTGGCGTTTCGCGGGGACGTGGAACAATTTGACCTGGCGCGCGATCACATCGTCCAAATCGAGCGGCGGGCGCATGGCCGCAGCACAACCGCCCTGGCGGGCATCGCTCATGTGATTTTGCATGTGCGCACGGAAGATGGAACTGTCCGTCAAATGCGATTGCACGTGGAGGGTCTCTGGACGATGGGCCGGAAACGCCGGGTAATGAATGACCTGGCGGCGCTGATTAATGAGTGGTATGGCGTGGGCGCCGGTGCGCATCCAATGGTCAGCGGTCACTAATCATGCGCGGCTGAATCGGCTTCACGCCGTTTCCTTGCGCACAATGGGCGCGACTTTTGTCCCCAGCAGTTCGATGCCGCGCAGAAAGTTCAGTTGCGACAATTCCGCGACGTCCATTTGGAACGTCAGCCGCGAGATTCCGCCCAGCGCGTCGCTGTGGCGCAAGAGCTTTTCGGCGACTTCCTCCGGATTGCCGACCAGAAAGGAGCCGTGCTCGCCCCGCAGCGCGTCAAATTGAGCGCGCGTAACCGGCGGCCAGCCGCGCTCCTTGCCGATCTTCGTAAACGTCTTCGCGTAACCCGGGAAGAAATCGTCAATCGCCTTTTGGGTGGTGTCAGCGACGTAGCCGACGGCATGGACGCCCACTTTCAATTTCTCCGGCGAATGCCCGGCGCGCCGGCCGTATTCCCGGTAAAGGTCCACCAGCGGACGAAACCGCCGCGTCTCGCCGCCAATGATCGCAACCATGAGCGGCAATCCCAGCATTCCGGCGCGGGCGAACGATTCCGGCGTACCGCCCACGCCCACCCAAATCGGCAGTGGATTCTGGATCGGGCGCGGATAGACGCCCTGTCCGGTCAGCGCGGGGCGAAATTTCCCCGACCAATGGACAAATTCGTTTTCCCGCAACTTCAGGAGTAAATCCAATTTTTCCGCAAAGACGTCGTCGTAATCTTCGAGCTTCAAACCAAACAAAGGAAATGACTCAACGAACGAGCCGCGGCCAACGACCATTTCTGCGCGTCCTTCCGAAAGCAAATCAAGCGTGGCAAATTGTTGAAACACGCGGACGGGGTCCGCTGCGCTTAAAACAGTGACTGCACTGCTCAGGCGAATGCGTCGCGTTCGAGTGGCGGCTGCGGCCAGGATCAAAGAGGGCGCGGAATCGAGATATTCCTTGCGATGATGTTCGCCGACGCCAAAAACGTCCAGGCCCGCCTGGTCGGCCAGTTCAATGCGCCGAACCAGATTGCGGATGCTGTCCGACGCGCTGACGTCATTGGTCTTGGCGGCGAAACTGTCCGCCCCGAGTTGGAGCGCCTGGCGCCGCATTTTGGGTTCTTCACGTTTTTCCGTGACCGGCTCATTCATCTTTAAAGTTTCCGTCATGCAATCACCGTACCTTGCTAAACGCGACTCGGAAAATACCATCTTTCTTGGGTCACTATAACCTAAAAGCATAAGGAATTTGGCGCTAAAAAATCGGTGGCGTCGTTGCGCGTTTGCGGCGAAAATGGGGTGATGAGCATCACTCCTGAATCGGCGATGCGCGAAGTGCTGGAGGTCTATCCGGGCGCGCAAAGGGCGTTGTTCCGGCGTTATCATATCGGCGGATGCAGCAGTTGCGGATTCAGCCCGGACGAAACCCTGGCGCAAGTGTGCGCGCGCAATGGCAACCTGAACACAACCGAAGTCATGGCGCATATCAGGGAAAGCCACGAGCAGGACGCAAAGATTCTGATCGAACCAAAGGATCTGGCGGGGCTGTTGGAGCGGGATAAATCGGTAAAGCTGGTGGACGTGCGCTCGCGCGAGGAGTTTGAGGCGGTGCACATCGCCGGCTCGGCGCTTCTGTCACAGGACGTGATGCGCGGTTTAATGGCAAGCGGGTCGAACACGGAGCCGATCGTGGTGGTGGATCATCAGGGAAAAAACGGGCTGGACGCGGCGGCATATTTTATCGGGCACGGATTGCAAAATGTGCGATGTTTGCGCGGCGGCATTGACGCGTGGGCGCAAGAGGTGGATCCGAAGGTGAGGCGGTACCGCGTCGGGTGACGCGGAAAATTAAAAAGGACACGTATGAAAGTTCTGTTTGCTGTAGGCTTTGGGCCGATTACGGTTGACTCGAAGGAAAGCATTGCTTTCTATCGAGACCGGCTGGGCGTGTCTTTTGAGGTAGAACCGAATGGATACGTCCACACCGGCAAGCTCAATGGCGTTAAACATTTTGCCTTGTGGCCGCTTTCACAGGCGGCTCAGTCGTGCTTTGGCGTGGATAAATGGCCCGATGATGTGCCCGCTCCGACGTCCTGGCTGGAATTTGACGTCGAAGATGTTGCCGCTGCGTCGAAAGAACTGAAAGCCAAAGGCTGCAAGCTTTTGGTTGAAGGACGGATCGAGCCATGGGGGCAAACCGTGACACGCCTTCTCAGTCCGGAAGGCATTTTGGTGGGGCTCACTATTACTCCGTCCATGCGGAACGAAAGCGCGCCGAAAAAGCGAAACAAGAAAAGCAAAAAGCAGAAATCCAGGAACCGCCGGTGAGGCATAGTCTATCAATGCAATTCGGACATTAAACGAATTACACATTAAACTTGAACAACATGACATCTCCGTCTTTCACCACGTATTCCTTGCCTTCCATGCGGTAGAGGCCGCGGTCGCGAGCGGCCGCAATGGACCCACAATTGATAAGATCATCATAGGCCACGGTCTCGGCTTTGATGAAGCCGCGCTCGAAATCCGAATGAATGACTCCCGCGGCTTTGGGCGCGGTATCGCCCACATGGATGGTCCACGCGCGGACTTCCTTTTCGCCGGCGGTGAAATAGGTGCGCAAGCCCAGAAGATGATACGTGGCGCGGATGAGCGCGCCCACGCCGGATTCGTTTACCCCCAACTCCTTGAGAAATTGCGCGGCTTCATCCGGAGATAAATCGCTGAGGTCGCTCTCGATTTGCGCGCTGATGACGACGGCTTCGCAGGCCAGATGCTGCTTGACGTAGTCGGACACTTTTTGAACGAACGGATTTTTATCGGCCCCCGCTAATTCATTTTCTTTGACGTTGCAGGCGAAAATGGTCGGCTTGTCGGTAAGGAGAAAGAAGCTTTTGGCGACGTGCCGTTCCTCGGGCGTCAATTCAACGGTCAGGGCGAGTTTGCCGGCATCCAGGGCCGCTTCCAGTTTGGAAAGAACGGCGTCTTCGGCGACGGCGATTTTATCGCCGCGTTTGACGTCCTTGGCGACTTTTTCGCGCCGCTTTTTGACGTTGTCGAGATCGGCGACGGCCAGTTCAGTATTGATGATTTCGATGTCGCGCACGGGGTCCACGCTGCCGGTCACGTGATGGATATCCGGGTCCTCGAAGCAGCGCACGACCTGGACGATGGCATCCACTTCGCGGATGTGGGAAAGGAATTTATTGCCGAGGCCTTCGCCCTGGGAAGCGCCCTTGACGAGGCCGGCGATGTCCACAAATTCGACGGCGGCGGGGATGATCGTTTGAGTTTTGGCGATTTTGGCGAGGGGTTCGAGCCGCGCATCAGGCACGGTGACAACGCCGACGTTGGGGTCAATGGTGCAAAAGGGATAATTGGCCGCCTCTGCTTTGCGGGTGCGCGTGACGGCGTTGAACAGGGTGGATTTTCCCACGTTGGGAAGACCGACGATTCCGGCTTTGAGCATATATATATTAAAGTGACGACGTTATGAAAAACATACGCAGTCGGAAATTTAAGTGCACGGACAAGCCCACATGTCCCGGGAACTTAGTGGCTGGCCATTTCGTCGGGTCGGGCATGATGGATTTCATTCGGTGCAAGGCGCCGAACTTGTTCCGCCGGAAGTTTGACGAGCGCAACCGTATCGCCATCATACGTCGTAAATTCAACCATGTAAGCGCGACCGCTATTAAAAACATGCACGACCGCCCCCACGTCATCCACCGCAAGGCCGTGTTCGGGGAGATTAACGTTCAACGCAACGCAATCGAGTTCAGCGATCATCAGCTAAAGGATACGCGCTGATGAAGCGTGGCGCAAGTCCATCCGCCTCGACCAACCAGACGGATCTCACACGTGGACGTCGTCCCGACGGAGTCTCCAACGGCCCCTCCACAACGTATTACATTCCATCAGTATCAGACAACGAACTCGCTACGGCGTTTTCCTGCAGATGTCGGCGCAAAGCATCTGCCAGGACACCCCGGTTTTCACGGCAAAATCCGAAATGAACAAAGAACTTCGCCTTTCCCGCCCCGATTGGATGTTCCGGGTTAAGTAAATAATTTTCAATTTTGCTTTGCGGAACGGCAGCCTCATTAATTCGATCCAGTTGAGCCATAATCCAGTCACATCCTGTGCCGGGCCAGTTGCCACCCGATGTGGATGCCGTCGAAGATGCCAATTGCCAGCAGGCAAATTCCGGAAATGACCTGCATCCGCCAAAGCGTGGATTCGTTGAACTGGCCTTTGCCTCGTGATACCCCAAAACTGAGCAGACAGAAAATGAGATTGGCGCCGAACCAAACACCCACGACGCATGCAACTTTTGCCCGGAGGTTGTCGGCCACAAATTCCTGGTTTGTAAAAAAAGCCTGGTGGGACATCAGGTAAGCCGCCAGGCCAATCCAAAATAAAAGGACGCCGAAATTGCCAAAGACGCGGATGAAGCCGATCATGAAGGCTGAGTGGGGATGAAATTTTTGGTCCAGGCGTGACCCTATTTTTTCAGCGGCAACCCCAATCGTGGTTTGTGGCTTGATTGTTTTGACCGTCAAAAATCTTATGCCGAGGAACAAAAAAAATGCGAAGCTGAACACTTCCATAGAGGCTTTGACAATTGGGCTGCCAAATAAAGAGGAAAACCCCGTGAAAGCAATGAAACAATAGATGGTTTCCATTGACGCGGCGCCCAGACCGATTAGGGCGGCCCAGAAAAACCCTTTTCGCGCGCCTTCGTTGATAATCGTCAGGTTGACAGGCCCTACGGGCATGGAGAGCAACATGCCGGCAACAAAGCCCGTAAGCACGGCAAGGAAAATGGGGGAAAGTTCAGGCATCGGCGCTCAACTGGTCTCGTGCTCGTCGTCTTCCTCCTCGATTTCCCTGCGCCAGGCGCGTGACAGGCTGGGACGCACAAATCCATAAATGAGATACAGCGTGAAAAACGCGGGAAGAACATAATAAAGGATCTTCTCGCGCAGAATGAAAAGTGCGCCGATAAAGATCGCCGCGCCAATGGCCTTGGCAAACGTGCTGGTGGAGCGCAGGCCGAGCGTTTTGAAACTCGGATAGCGGACGGTGCTGACCATCATGGCCGAGAGAAAAACCAGGACGGCCGCAATGACGTAGTTTCCGGGGCCCAGGCTTCTTCCTTTGGTGTTGAGATGGATGATCAGCAGCGTCAGGGACGCCACCAGGCCCGCCGCGGAGGGAATTGGAAACCCGAGAAAATCCTTGCTCCCGCTGCCGCCCATAATGGCCAGGCAATTGAATCGCGCCAGCCGAAACGCGCCACAGAGCAAATAAATGGACGCGATGAACCAACTGATGGAACGGTATTGGCCAAACACATCGGCCAGCACCACCCGCTGGACCAGAAACGCCGGGGCCACGCCAAAGGAAATCAAATCCGCCAGCGAATCAAATTCGCGCCCGAAGGGGCTTTCCACGCCGCCCATCCGCGCCACGCGGCCATCGAGCAAATCAAAAATACAGGCCAGCAAAATGAACGCCAGCGCCATTTTGATTTGGTTGAAATAATCTTCCGAATACGGATCGGCGTCCACGATTTTGGTGAGCGCGACAAAGCCGCAGAACAAATTGCCCGCCGTCAGAAGGTTGGGCAGGAAATAAATCTTCAGCTTTTCTTCCGAATTTTCGGGCGGGTTTTTGGCCGGGTCATCCATAACGGTTAATCAAATGAAGCCAGGACGGTTTCGCCGCCGACCACTCTCTGGCCCAGGGCCACTTTGATTTTGGCGCGAATGGGCAGATACACTTCCACGCGGGAGCCAAATTGGATAAGGCTGATGCGTTCGCCCCGCTGCACCGGATCATTTTGCGAAATCCACGGCACAATGCGCCGGGCAATCAGGCCGGCGATCAATCGCAGGCCGATCTTTTCGCCGCGCGGTTCCACGGAATCTATTCCCACCAGCACGTTTTCGTTGAACTGGGCGCAATTGCTGCGGGTGGCGCTGAGATATTGGCCGGGCGTATGCTTGAATAAGGCGATCCGGCCGGTAACGGGCGCGTTCTGGACGTGGATATCAATGACAGAAAGAAAGATGGAAATGCGCTTGCATTCACCACCCATGACATCGGGTTCGGTGACCGTGTCAATGACGTCCACCTTGCCGTGCGCCGGTGAGACGACGAGATTTGGGCCGGTGGGCGTCAAAGCCTCGGGATCGCGGAAAAAATAGAGGGTAAAAAGCGCAAAGAGCAGCCACAGACCGAAAAGCGCACCGTAAAATTCGAGGATGAAGGCGGCGATATGCGTCGCGAGCCAGGCGACAATAAGCAGCACAATGACCGTGACAAGCCCCAGAATGATGAGCTTGAGCGCGGCGAGCATGGCTTTCCCGGAATGTTTCACGCCCTCACGATAAAAATTTTTCGACGCGCTTGCAATTCGGCATTTTCGGTGCAACTTGTGACTGTTAAAAACGAAAGGAATAACGATGACATACAATGCTCCCGATTTGACCCAACATCCGCCGCGTAGCGCGCGGGTGAAGCTTGGCGGCTACCCCATTCTTCCCCGCTGCCTCGACAAAGGCCGCGCTACCCTCGCTGGAAAAAATGGCGAATATCATTACGCCTGTCCTATGGACATGCGCTTTCTGGACTTTGTGGGAATTGACCCCGAAGCGTTGAAAAAAGAATTGGCAGCGAACAAGAGCGACAGTGAAATGATGGAATGGATTGACAAGAATGCCAGATTCCGGCGCTCGCCAATTGAAATTGCGGCCTTTGCCCACGCGGCTGAACAACGCGCGCCGGGGGACACCGAGACGCGCGGTTATTTCAACGAACTGCAATCGAAATCCGCGCCCAAACGCGAGGACATTTTCACGTTTTTCGACCTGCTGGATGTGGACGATTACGTCAGCTTTGGGGGAAAACCCTGAAGCCATTGCCGATTGCGGAATATCCCGCATCGGAAGATTTAATCCGCAATCCGAGATCCGCAATCCGCAATCATTTTCCCTGTGTGCCGGAAATCGGTCACGCAGATGTTGACGCAGGCGGCTCGGGCGACGGAGCCGGCGATTCGGCGGCGGGCGCCTCCGCCGGGGCCGCCGATTTCCACGCTTCGATTTTTTCGACGCGATGGCGGTGTTTTGCGCCGTGCAGTTCAAATTCCACTTCGTCACCCGCCTTGTGATTGAGCAGCGAGGCGCCCACCGGCGAAAGATAACTGATGATGCCTTTGTCCGGGTCGGAATCCCAGGCGCCGAGGATGGTAAAGGACTCGCGGTGGCTGGTTGCCAAATCCGTGGTTTCCACGATCGTGCCAATGCCGGCGACGTCGGTTTTCGCATTTGAAAAATCCGACCCGCGCGCGCGGGCGAGTTGGTTCTCCAATTCGTCTTTGCGGCGCATGAGGACTTTTTGCATTTCCTTGGCGGCTTTGTATTCGTGGTTTTCGCGCAAATCGCCGTAACTGCGGGCGACGGCAATTTCCTTGGAATTGGCGGGGATTTTTTTCTGGACGAGATCTTCGTATTCCACGCGGCGCCGTTCCAGGCTTTCCCAGGACACCAAAAGCGATGTATCCTGCCGGGTCTGTTCGCCGCTGACGAGCGATTGGACGGCGGGATGCGCTTTGACGAGGCGGGCCAGGAGCGACCGCTTGTCCATGTCGTCAAACACGGGCGAAAGCTGCAGCGCGCGCATCAGATCTTTGATGACTTCAATATCGGCGCTGGCGGTCAATTCGCCGATCAGCTCCTGGTCTTCGAGGATAAAGTCGCGGAGCCGATTGGAGCGTTTCTCGGCGAACTGGTCGCGTTCCATGGCGGTCAGCATGGCGCGGAAGACCTCCGGACCGAGGATATCCACGAAATCCTCGTTGCGCTCGCGCCCAAACCAGAGCAGCAATTCGCTTCCGGCGGAATGCTGGCTAATCAGGCGGGCGAGCGTTTCCTTGAGCAAACCGAGTTTGCCTTCGCGAACGAGCATGGCGGCAAATTCCTTCGCCAGTTTGGCGGAAACCAGGTTGAGCGAGTTGCGCAAAATCTCCTGCCACTGGTCGGAGTTTGCCTGCTTGAACGACTCGAGGGCGCGATGATGTTTGGCGGCCGGCACGGTGTCCAGCAGCGCGCCGAACTTGATGCCATCCTGGCGCCAGATCTGCGAAGCGGTCACTTCACCATCGGCCGGCGGCAAGCCGGCGGCCTCGCGCAAATCGTCACGGGCAAATATCGCTTCCAGGGCGACCGCAGGTTGCGTGCGCTGGTAAGAGGCGATGTCCGCGTTTAACGCGGAAATAATGTCGCCGGCCACGGCGGCCTTGTCCGGCAATTCGGAAACAATTTTAAGGATCTCGGTCACAATCGCGACCCGGGCTTTCAAGCCTTTAGCGGCCCGAAAATCGGCGCGGGCGCGATTTGCCGGCGTGGTTTCCTGGGCCTGGTAAACGATCGGATCGGTCTTTTTGACCGGTACGACGTAGTGGCCGTCCTTCTTCATCTCGCGGCGGGCCACTTCCCACCATTTTCTCCAGTCATCGCTAATGACGTCGGGCACCAGGACCTGATGGATCTGGTCCACCGTCGCCTTTCCGCCGAAGCTGTTGAGGACCAATTGGACCAAATCAAGATGGTGGGCGGCCATTTGGCGCACGGCTTCCAGGTCATTGACTTTGCGGGCCAAAATATGATTTTTGGGGATGGCTTTGAGATTCTCGGCGGCGAACGCGAGGTCCATCGTGTGGCCGGGTTTGCCGGGAAAATCGATCGTGAACCGGGCGAACACAGTGTCCACCGCCTTGATTTTGCCAAAACCCCAACTCCGGTGAACGCAGCAGCCGCTTTCCGTCAACAATACGAGTTGCTGGATATGACGGGGTTCGATTTTACCCGCGGCCGCTAATTTTTCAAATTCCTGTTTCATAACGTTTTAACTCGCGTCTCCGAAAATGAGTGACATTATTAAAGGTGGTGAACGGGAAAAATCCAAGACAAATCGCGTTACAGGTTTTGCAGGCCCGGCGGGAAAATGGCGAATTTACTGAAAATCTGCTGGAAAAGGCCCTTAATCCAGCCTCTAAAGAGCAAGCCGGCGACCGAAAAATGTCCCCGTCCGACCGGGGCCTTTGCCAGGAGCTTGTCTATGGGGTGGTCCGCCAACGTGCAGCGCTGGATTGGCTGATTGCGAAAAAAACCGCCGGACGCCAGCAAAAGCCGGCCTTGCAAAACCTGATACGCCTGGGCCTTTACCAGATTTTCTGGCTCGACCGCATTCCGCCGCACGCCGCCGTTCACGAGACAGTGGAACTGGCCAAACGGGAAGGGTACGGCCCAAAGGCGGGTTTTGTAAACGCCGTGCTCCGCGGCTGCCTGCGGGAATTTGAGGCGACCCGGCGCGCCCTGGCGGATTTGAAAACGTCCAATCCGGCGATCGGGCATTCGCATCCGGAATGGCTGGTGGATCGATGGCGAAAGCGGTTTGGCCCCGAGCGCACGCGCGAACTGCTGGAATGGAACAATACGCCGCCAAAGACCTTTGCCCGCCCCAATACACTGAAGATAGACGCGGGCAAACTGCTTGAAAAATGGCGCGCCGAAGACGTGGAATATGATTTTGTAAGGCGCGATTTTTTGACCGGACCGCATTTGGAAAGC
>JASHPN010000398.1 GCA_030038175.1 Verrucomicrobiia bacterium | reverse complement strand
TACCTCCACCGGCGGCTCGCCCATGATGTGTTGAATGATCGAAATATCGTGGGGGGCAAGGTCCCAGGCCACGTTGATGTCCTTTTGAAACAATCCCAGGTTCAATCGCCGGGCGCAGATATAGCGAATGTCGCCAATGTCTCCTTGCTCGACGATTTCCTTGATTTTTCGGACGACCGGGGAATAAAGGAAGGTATGGCCAGTCATCAGGATAAGCCCTTTCTGTTCCGCCAGCGCAATTAACTCTTCGCACTCTTCGGAGGAAGTGGCCATCGGCTTTTCGATGAACGTGTGTTTGCCGGCCAGCAGACTGGCCCTGGCCATCGGAAAATGCCATTTCACCGAGGTAGCGATCACCACGGCGTCCAGGCCCACGCCATTCAGCATGAATTCGTAATTTGTGGCGCGCTGAACTTCAGGATAAAGGCTCTTAAGATGCTGCAATCGCTCTTCACTGGTATCGCACATCATTTTGAGCTGGCAATCAGGCAGCAAATTAAAGTTGCGAACCAAATTGGGGCCCCAATAACCGCATCCAACCACGCCGACTTTTATTGGTTTTGACATAATGGAAGTATTCGGATGGCCGTTGATTCGGCCGGAAAGTCCCGGATTTGCCCCGCCGGGTGCGGAATGGGTTCAACCAGTTAGTGTTGCGCAGCCTGGGCGGGAAGAATTGCTTCCGCTTTGGCGGCAATCGTTTTGGTTGCGGGAAATGTTTTATTTGGCGTTTCTGATACCTGTGCCAGGAGGGCAGGCACAGTCTTGAAAATGATCTCCAGGTCGAGCCGCAGGCTTCGCCTCCGCGCGTATTCGATGTCCAGCCGGATCATTTCCGTGAAAGTCGTCTTATTTTTGCCGCTCACCTGCCAAAGGCCAGTGAGGCCGGGCGTCGCATCGCAACGTTCCCGTTGCCAGGGAAGATAATGTTCGAATTCATAAGGCAGGCAGGGCCGTGGACCCACCAGGCTCATCTCTCCACGCACGACATTCAGGAGTTGCGGCAATTCATCCAGGCCCGTCGCTCGCAGGAAGACGCCCCCCGCAATAATCCGCCGGTCACCCCGCGCGTCCAGCTTGGTCATCGGAGCGCCCGACTCGATCAACCGCCGCAGATGCTCCTGGTGCGTCTGTGATTTGGCCCCCACGTGCATCGTCCGGAATTTGAAACAGGAGAATTTCTCGCCCCCCCGGCCGACGCGGTCCTGTCTGAACAGGATTGGACCTTTTGAAACAACCGAAACGAACGCCCCGATCAGGATCGCCAGCGGAATTAACAGTGGGGAAGCCAGCAAAATCAAAGTGATATCCAGCGCCCGTTTCCACCCGGGCAATGCCGCCCCATTTGATACCGTATCGTTGAAAATTTTCATCAGAAAAAAGCTCCGCACTTGTTGATTTTACCCAACTTTCCCGAACCACCTTTTTTTCGGGGCGAACCAGTCGCCCCGCGTTCTTTAAACGCCCGCTTGCGCGCGCGCCAGAGCCGGCACCAATTGCGCCAGCGTGTCTTCGATCAATGCGACTGTATTCCGATCCACCTCTACGGGCGTCGGCTGTCCTAAAATATCCAATAAAATCTGGACCCGTTGTTTGGCCGGCATATTGCGCAACACGTGGGCGCTCATCCCGTCGAAGGCCCCGCCCACAACGGACACCTCGCAGCCGGGAACTAACGGATGTTCGACGGTCATCAACTCGTCCGCTTCAAAACAGTCCTGAAGTTCTTCAATGATAGCATCTTCCACGACGGGAATTTTTCCGCCAAACCGCACCAGGCTGCTGATGCCGTTCGTGTGCCGGATTTGGTCCATTTGTTCCTCCATGCTGCATCGGACGAAAAGATAACAGGGAAAGAGAGGTTCGATCGCGCACACCACGCCGCGCCGGGTGGCGCGCTCCAGCCGCAACCGCGGGAGGAATGCTTCCACGCCGACGTTCCTGCGCAGGGTCGCGGCGGCGATGTGCTCGTGCTTCGGCTTCGTCCGCGCGCAGTACCATGATAGCTTTTGAACCTCCAGTTTCATGTCGCGCTCCAGTTAACAGGAAATATGCCAAAGGCTCTTTATCTGAAAATGCGCATAAAAACACCCCAGTTCAAAGGCGATTTGCAACTTTTGTGTGCAACTTGCAAAAGGAGTTGAAACAAAAAAGCTTATCTGCCGCCGGGGGGCACGAATGCTTACGGTAGCAGCGGGATGTTTCAGATACGCTTGCGCTATCGGCTCTGCCGGCCGGTTCAATCCGTACGGGCAATGAGGGTGGTGGTTGCAGTTTAAGCTTCGTGAGATGGCGTTTTCCCCGCGGCCGGCCGCCCGTCGCCTGACACCACGTGCCGTTCATTGAAAGCCGCCTTCCGATTCTTATTGCAGTGAAACCATGAACCAATGCCGTCGTCCGCTATTTCAAGCCATCGAACGAAGCCAGGAGCGCGACCTTCAGGTCGCTTCAATGCACAACCTTGCGGGATATAGGAATGCAGATGGCGCATTGGTTCTCGCACGATGAAGCGGCATGAATGCCGCGCTCCGCGCGATTCATGTAAAGCTTTCCTCGTCGTTCAAAACCATGAAAACTTTTCCGGCACATAGACGATATCGTCAGGCTGCAGAAAAAAATCGTTTTTATCGTCGCCATTCAAAACCGCTTTCAGGTTTATCACGTAGCTTTGGGAGGAATCATTTTCACGGCGAATGACATGGACATGCCTGAGATTGGCCCGCGAAAAATCAAATCCGCCGGCGTCCATGATGGCCTCCAGCGCGGTGATGGGCTGGTTCGAGAGCACGCGCCCGGGGCTCATGACGCAACCCGTTACATAGACCGGAAAAGACGACGATTCGATGGCTACGGTCACGTCTGACGATGAGATTTGCGGGGCATACAATTTAACAAGATTGGCCTGCAATTGATCGGGCGTCAGGCCCGCGGCCTGTACGTCGCCCACCAGCGGCAGCGCAATTTTCCCGTCCAGGCGGATTTGCTCGGTTTCGTTCAGGTTGGCCGCGCCCGGAAAGGAAACTTTCACGGTATCCCCCTGTCGCAAAATGGTCGGGGGCGGCTGGGACGAATCCGTTTGCGTGCCCATGGCGAAGTCGTCCGCCGTTTGGCCAGCCTCCCCATTTTGCCGCGGCGACGCGTAGGCCGGCGCGTTGGCAGAGTCGTAGTCCTGCTGGGTGCGGCAGCCGGCGCCGGCCAGAACGGCAACCGCAACAAGTGAATAGATGGACAATGATGATTGGCAAATGAACATTTTCATAACTCCTTTTTTTCAACTGTTACTTTAACCTCAAAAGGTGATTCGTCAAAAAATTTCCGCCAGTCCCCGTCCGCGACAGTTTGTGCAACCGAAACGCTCAATATATTCCCTGTGCTCCTGGCTGAAATTTTTTGTGTTTTTTTGAAAAAAAGGCTTGCACGGCAGGGACTTTGTAATAATATAGACTCACAGGCAAAGTTAGTTAGCAGTGAAGTGGACAGGCACGCGGAAGTATTTTCTTCCCAAAGTTGTTTTCCTTCGCGGTTCTCTATGGCTCGCCGCGTTCTGCATTGTTGATGCCGGACAAATGCGGCAAAAAGTTGATTTCGTTTGAAACAGGCGGAAACGGCGTGTGCCGTTTTCTTCAAACGAACGGGATTCAGGCGTCCCGGTTAAACAAAAACAAGTACAGAAGAATTACAGGTATGCGCGGATTATTAAAACTATTCACCGTCGCGGGGGCTCTCTTATTGGCAGCGGCCGCCCACGCTCAATATGCAAACGTTACACTCTCCTGGACGCCCAGTTCCAGTCCCGACGTCGCCTATTATAAGGTTTACTACGGCACCTCCAGCGGTAATTATGAATCCGCCGTTCCGGTGTCCGCCAGTGCGACCAGTGTCACAATTAATGGATTGTTCGCGGGCACGACTTATTATTTCGCCGCGACGTCCGTTGATAATTCCGGCAATGAAAGCGCCTATTCCCCGGAAATCTCCGGCGTTGCCGGGGCGTCACCCGCTTCGGCCGCCCCCATGTTAACCTCCACGGTGGCCAGTGCGGCCGGCCAAATCAGCTTTTCGGTTTCCGGCCTGAGCAACGCCACGTATGTGGTCCAGGCGTCCACCGATCTGGTCAATTGGGTCAACATCCAAACCAACGTCTCACCGTTCAATTTTGTGGATTCCAACGCCAGCCAATTTAGCCGCCGGTTCTACCGCACCGCCTATACCTCGGATTAATCCGCCTTCTCAAGCGGCCGAAATACTCTTCACCAGGCGCCCGGCGGCGAGCCGCCGGGCCGCTAATTTCTTTCTTCGCACGATCGCTTTCAACACCGCTTCAAGCTTTTGTGCGTCGAGCATCATTTCCGCCAGCGGTATGCGTCCGGTCGCCAGCGCGCTTTGAAGCGCGGGCACTGATTCAATTTCAGGCGTACGCGTCACGCTTTGCACAACAGACGGAACCGTGGGCTTGGCATGGGATGGTTTCATGGTTTGGCGCGGTTTAATCGGAAGGAAAATGCCGGCCTGGCACGTTTTAACCCGGATGGGAACGTGCGCGATGGCTGGCGATAATTCTTCATTTTTCAAACTCGTATATTCGGGATTCTATCAACTGTTTGCTATTAGCATTCCACATGCCAGCAAGGCATGAAAAATCATTCCTTTTAATAGGGATTTTGGTCAAAAAATGTCTTTGCGCCCCGGCGCGCTTGCAAACTGCAACCGAACCTCCCTTTCTATTTGCAGCTTGCATCCATTGAGGATTGGACATCCAAACCGTTCCCGTCGCTCGATATTTCAAACCATCGGCGCATGATTCTCCCTCGCCCAGCGGGTGAGGAAGAGTCGTGCAAACGAAAACGCCCTCCGGCTTATGAAATCTCCCGTTGGCTGAATCATTTTCCTTTGCTTTGTCTTCTGCAACGTTTTGAATAACAACATGATTGCAAAGCGCGTCATCCCTTGCCTGGACGTTCACGATGGCCAGGTCACTCGCGGCTTCCAATTTGGAAGAGCCGAGGCCGGCCAATTGCGTAACGTGGGCGATCCGGTGCAACTCGCCCTGCGCTACAACGAACAGGGCGCCGATGAAATGGTTTTCTTTGATATCACCGCCACCGCCCACGGGCGAGCGACCATGGTGGACGTCATCGAACGCACCGCCAACGAATGCTTTATGCCCCTGACCGTCGGAGGCGGCATCAAATCCGTGGACGATATGTTCGCCATGCTCCGGGCCGGCGCGGACAAAGTCAGCATCAACTCCTCCGCTTTGGCCAATCCGGATCTGATCCGCGCAGGCGCCGAAAAATTCGGGAGCCAATGTATGGTTGTCTCGATTGACGCAAAACGCGTTGCCCCGGACAAATGGGAGGTGTTTTCGCATGGAGGACGCAAGCCAACGGGACTGGACGCGGCGGAGTGGGCGCGGCAGGCCGTGGCGCTGGGCGCCGGAGAGATTGTTTTGAACTCCATTGATGCCGATGGCACCAAAGCGGGCTTTGATCTGGCCATTACCCGGCGCATCAGCGAATCCGTGGGCGTGCCGGTGGTTGCCAGCGGCGGCGCGGGCAGCCTCGAACATATGGCCGAGGTCCTGCTTGAAGGAAGAGCGGACGCCGTCCTGGCCGCGAGCATTTTTCATTTTGGCAATTATACCGTTGGCCAGGTAAAACAATACCTGGCCGCGCAAAACATTCCCGTGCGCTTATCTTAATGCCCAATTGAAATTGCCGTGGGGCAATCCGGTTACGTTCAGGTGAAAACTTTTGCTATGGAAGCAGCTTTTTGTGCACGGGGAGCATACGCGCCCCGCGTGTGCCCGAAGGCGCCTCGCGTTCGAGGAAAGATCAAGCAAAAACGACCCGGCCAAACTGCATGGTTGCGGCTACGGCAGCAGCTTTTTTGCGTCATTCGGCACGTCAATCTTCGTTGTGCCGGCGTCATTGATTTCTACCGTGGTGTCGCGGTCAATCGTTATGTCGTTGTCATTGAAGGTGACGCCGCCTTTGACGTGAAATTCGTACTTGGTCAATTCGCCATTATTGATCCAAAACTGAGCCGAACCGGTAGGATTGCTGACGTCTGAGTTGCGGCGAAAACTCAGGAGTTTTTTCGCGCCGTCAGGAGTCAGATCGGCAGTCACGACACCGTTGGTTTCTTGAATATTTTGGCAATCCGCAACCAGATCACCGGCTTGCGCCGCAGGCAGCTTGAAACCCCTCGCCATATAACCGAGGAACCGGCCCGGGCCTTGATCGTCATTGGATTCAAAATCAGCGAGCGTTTCCCATCCGCCGTCCGGGTCCGGATCGGCCACGACGATATTGGTCCCTTTCATAAACAATTTAATAGTATTGTTGCGCATGGACAATTGAAGGTAAGTCAGCCCGTCCAACGTCTTTCCGTCCGTGGGACCGGGCTTAAACCGCGAATCCGCGGGGACCGCCACCGTCGTGTGCCAGCTATAGCTGGCTTCGCCGCTCAACTTTTGGATGGCGCCGTTGACATCGTCAGCCGGCCCGGCCAGCGCGACCAGGCCCGAACCCGCCAGCAAAATGACCGTGTTTAATAAGAGATTTTTCATACATTAGCCTTTCATTGGATTACCTTACGTTTGGTAATGTAATCCTGTGCCTTTCGGTGACAAGAATAAATTGTGAAGGCAAAAACGGGGCCTTCCCCGAAAAACTCGCGCATTGGACCCCCGAGCTGTCTGCGTTGCTCGCTGTTTCAAGCCCTCGGCGTATAATTCTCCCTCTCCCAGCCTGCCGCGCCGAAGTCCCGCTCCGAGCGGGACGGAGGCGGGCGGGAGAGGGCCGTGAGGGAGAGTCTTCCAAATAAAAATCAGCCTCGGTTTATGGGCAGGCCGGCCTCAAACGTCACCGCATCGTCGCCATTTTGTCATTGAATTGTAACGCAATTAAATCTCAATGGATGGCTCGCCGCCATTTTCAATAAAATGGCGGCCTGCCAAATCAAATGAAAAAAATCATTGTTGCGGCCATGGCCGCGGGCCTGGCGGCATTTGCCGCTTCGGCACAGTCATCCTTTTTGCCAAAGCACCTGGCGGTTTTACGCGCCGGCGACGGAACGGTGCGGCTCCATTTGAAACAGTCCCCGGTTTTTCTTGATGAATTTGAGCCCGGAACGTTCAACGATAAGCCATTGTTGACGGTCGCCATTCCCACCAATGGGCCGGACGCCATTTTTTTTAACGGCCATGCCGCGACCGAAGGGATATTGACCCGGTCGGAAGATGGACGGCTGTTGACTTTTGCCGGCTATGGTGGAGTCAACCTGCTGCAATCAAATGGAACGCCGTCCACGCTGAACATTGGGCGTGCCTTTTGTACGGTGGATGCCGCCGGCAAAATCCACACGATTATTTATGAGCAGTATGGCGGTTCGGCCAAAATGAACCCGCGCGGCGCCGTCACCGATGGCGCCGGCCACTTCTGGAGTTGTGGCAATTCCGACGGCACGGCCTACTACGACGCAACCGCGTCAAAGCCGCCGGTCATCTTCAACGCGGTGCCCGATTCGCGCGAGGTCAGGATCATCAACGGCGTTCTCTATGCTTCATTGAATGGGCCGGATGGAGTATTCCTTGGCGTTCCGTCCGGAATTTTTTCGTTCGTGGATTCCAGCGGCGATGCCGTCCCGTTGCCGGAGTCGTCCCGCACGCACTTGAATCTGGTCGTGCCGGCCCAAAATCCCCGCACCAGGATTGCCGGTTTCGATATCAATCCGGAAGGGACGATCGCCTATACCGCCGACACCGTGGCGGGGATTCAGAAATATGTGAAAGCGGACGGCCAATGGAAATTCGCCTGCAACTTTTCCATCCCGCAAAATATTCCGGCGGCGGAAAACCATGAAACCGGCTGTTTCGCCGTGACGGCCGATTTCACCGGCGCTAACCCGGTCATTTATGCCACGACCACCGAAGGTTACAACGGCTGCGTCAACTCAAACCGCGTGGTGCAAATCGTGGACACCGGGGCTTCGGCCAAAGTGATGACGATTGCCCAGGCCGGCAGCGACAACGAGGCCTACCGCGGAATCGCCTTCACGCCGAACGAGCACTGATTCATCCCGCGCAGCCGCAAAATGAAAAATGCGGCCAAATTCACGACCGAACAGGCGCAACATTCATTCCGAAATTGACAGACATCCGCCTCATTGCCTGAAAAACTTCTGGATCTCCCGGATGACCTCCACGAACCGGTCCACTTCGTCGCGCGTGTTATAAAAATAAAAACTGGCGCGGGCCGTGGATTCCACCCCGAGTTTGTGCATGAGCGGTTGCGTGCAGTGATGGCCCCCGCGCAAAGCAACGCCTGCCTGGTCAGCCAGCGTTACCACGTCGTGGGCATGAACATCCTTGAGCAGAAAGCTCACGAGCCCGGCGCGAAGATCCGATTTTGCCCTGGGTCCAAACAGGCGGAGATCGCCGAGCGCAGCCAGTTTTTCATACGCATAGTGGGCCAGGTCCTGGTCGTGCTTCCAGATATTTTGCCGGCCAATCGCGTCTAAATAATCCATCGCCGCACTCAAGCCGATCGGGCCGGAGATGTCCGGCGTGCCGGCCTCGAACCGGTGCGGCGAGTGCTTAAACTCCGTTTTGTCGTAGCCCACGCTCAAGATCATCTCCCCGCCGCCCTGGTAGGGCGGCATCGCTTCCAGCAATTCCTGCCGGCCGTACAAAACGCCGATGCCCGTCGGACCGCAAATCTTGTGGCCGGAAAAGGCAAAAAAATCGCATCCGATGGCCTGCACATCCACCGGACAATGACCGGCGCTCTGCGCGCCGTCCACCAATGTGACGATCCCGCGTTTGCGGGCGCGGGCGCACAGTTCCGCCACCGGGTTGAGGGTGCCGAGGGAATTGGAAATGTGAACCATTGAGAAAATTTTGACGCGCGGTGAAAGCAGTTCGTCCAGTTGGGACAAATCCAGCAACCCATCGTCGCCGGTGATCGGCACGTAGGCGATCGCGGCGCCAGTGCGTTGCGCCAGCAATTGCCAGGGCACCAGATTGCTGTGGTGCTCCATTTCCGTGAGCAGAATCACGTCGCCGGATTTCAGGTTCTTCAGGCCCCACGCGCCGGCCACCAGATTGATGCCTTCGGTTGTGCCGCGCGTGAAAACGATTTCTTCCGGGCTTCTGGCGTTGATAAATTTTGCCGCGCGCGCGCGGGCCTCTTCAAATGCGGTCGTGGAACGATTGCTCAATTCATGAATGCCGCGATGGACGTTTGCGTTGTCGCGCTCGTAATAATGGACGAGGGCGTCAATCACCGCCCGCGGCTTTTGCGACGTGGCCGCGTTGTCGAAATAAATCAGCGGCTTGCCGTGGACCTGCTGGTCAAGGATGGGAAAATCCCTGCGCAACGCGGACCAATCCGGTGTTTTGGCAGATATCATTGGTTATATTTAACCACGGATGGATACGGATGGACACGGATAAATTGCAAAACGAAACCATGAACCGAAATCGTCGTCCGCCGTTTCAGGAATCGGCGCCCAATTCTCACTCTCCCAGCCTGTCGCGCCGCAGTCCCGCTCTGAGCGGAACGAAGGCGGACGGGAGAGGGCAGGGGTGAGGGAGAGTCCGTCGGACGAATACGCCGCCCCGTTCATGGAAAGTAAAGACCCCTCACATAAGACCAAGCTGCAGCTTCGCCGCTTCGGACATCATGCTCTGGTTCCAGGGTGGATCCCAGACAAGTTCGACGTTGGCTTCATCAATCGGGTCAATCGAGAGAAGCTTGTTTTGCACGTCCTGCGCCAGCACCGGTCCCATCCCGCAGCCCGGCGCGGTCAGGGTCATTTTGACGTCCGCTTTGAAGTTGTTTTCTCCCGCCGGGGTGAGATGACAATCATAAATGAGACCGAGATCAACGATGTTGACCGGAATTTCCGGATCATAACAGGTCTTAAGCGCGTCCCAGATTTGTTTTTCAAGCTGTTCCTGGGTCACCGGCCCGGACACTGTGGTCGCGGGCGCGGACTTGATTTCCAGGCCGAGCGCGTCGGCGTCCTTGCCGTCAATGCGGAACATATTGCCGTTGACGATCACCGTATAAGTGCCGCCCAGGGACTGCGTGATATACGCCTGTGCTCCCTTTTGCAACGTCACCTTTGTGCCCACCGGCACCACCGAGGCTTGTACGTCGCGCGTCAAAGTTTTTGCTTCATTTGGAGACATAATCTCATTTAACCCAATTCACAACTATCATCGCAGCAAACGGCCATGAAATCAACCCAGTCTTTCCGGGTAGCGCACGCGCCCTCGCGTGCGGCGGTTGACGCCCTCGTCAGCCGCTCGGGCGCGCCATCGCGCCCGTTTCTACGCGCGTTGGCGCGCGTTCTTTCGACCGCGAGGCGCGGTCGGATGCACGCGGGGCGCGTGCCCTCCCCCGCACCCTTACCGCGCCGGAAGCGGCGCCCAATTTGCCGGTTTGGTCTCATCGCCTGACGCCCATTTCTTCCAGATCCGATGGTTCGTCAGCATCTTGATGTAAAATCCGCCCACCACCGGGCGCGCGTGAAATCCGCCCTTGCGCAACGTGTCGGTCACGTAAGAATCGGAAACCGGATCACGCACCGTCGTATGGTCCAGATAATCATAAATCGGTGAAATAAAACTTTCAAAACCCGCCCGATGACTCGCCAGCGTGGCGGTCCAAATAGACCAATCGGTCTTCGTCAGGCGCGTACGCGAGTCCAGCGGCAGGCCGTAAGGCTGCATGACCGATTTGTAAAATTTGATTTCCTTGCGCGCGACCGATCGGGGAAATACGTCCAAACCCAAAATGCGGTCCCAGACAAGGTTATATTTTTGGCTCCAGGTGCCGGGTTTGTCGAAAGCGAGGCGGTAATGATTGTCATCGGCGGCGACCTGCATCCAGTGCTTCGCATCAAACCTGGCCATGTCCGAGAATTTCTTTGCGTCTGTGGTATCGCCGCGCATCCGGCAAAGATCGCCATATGCCGCCAGGCCAAGGATGGCTTTGATGGAAAGATTCGCGTTGTGAGCAAGATGCCCCATGAAATCGTCCGTGCACAACTGGTTCTCCGGGTCCAGGCCGTATTTCGTCAAATAATCAGCCCATTGCGTCAACTGCGGCCACCAAGGGGCCACAAAATCCGCGTTGCCATCATCATGGGCAATGGCATCAGACAGGATGAGCATATTGCCGCTTTCTTCCACCGGCATGCCTTCACCGCCATCATCGCGCCCAAAAACGAGCGGATAAGTTCCCAGGTCATGCGGCGCATTTGGAAATTTCCAATGGGGCGACGCCGCGTAAGCGAAGATGGGTTCCAACGTGGCCTTGGCCAGCGTGGGGCTGAGCAGGATCCAGATCGGGTCCATGGGATAAATGACGTCCACCGTCGCAATATCGCCGTTGCTGGTATTTTCCTTGGTGAAATACAAAGGTTGACCGTTGGCGTCCGCGGCCAGGCCGCACGCGGCGGCGCACTCACGATAGGCCAGCGCGCAAATCTGCGCATATTCGGCCCCGCCAACCCGGGTCAAATCTTCCATCAGGTCGTGATCGAATTTCGCGCAACGCTTTTCCAGGGACGGATAATCGCTCGCCGCCGTTTGCAATAATTCTTCCGGCGACATTCCGTTGCGCCGCCAATAGGGAACCAGATTCGTGCCGTAATATTTGATCGCATCTATTTCGTCATAAGCGATGATGAGTTGCCGTTCCTGAGGCTTTGAACCCACGGCATGCAAGCGAAAAACAAACGCCAGAACGGGAGTCCGATCGTCCGCCGCACGCGGCATTTGAGAGTCGTCAATGCCCGGCAAAAATCCGGCTTGAACAAAACCGGCCAAAAGGTCGTCATTGGCGCCAACGACCGATTGCGAATCCTGCGTTAAAGCGGCGGCATAGGCATATCCCCAATCAATTCGATGATTATCGCCGGACGAACCCAAAATCGGTTGCGCCTTCGTGCCGGCGCGCAGGGCCGTCAACGGCCCGGCTTGTTCCCGCGACCAAACCACCGGCTGATTCGGTTGATTCACCGCCAGTTCAGAGCTGACACTCGCATAAATCGAAACGTCGTGCGTCGCGCCATCCTCAGACGTCACGTCCCAGGTCACATAGCTTAACGGACGGGAAAACACATCCAGGTCATGCGGAAGCGCCGCCGTCATAAAAGTCAGCCGGATATGGACACCCGCGCCGGCGAATTCATAAAGGGTGCGCGTAGGAAAGACCTGGACGGACAATTGCGGCAGCGGGGGGGCATTCCTGGGCTCGGCGCCCATGAGCCGAAAGGTTTTGCCGTCAATCCGAACAAGACTTGCCAGAGCCTGTTCACGGCGTGTCCAATGCCGCGTGTTGGCATCCGTCAGATGGTCGGCTTCCGACCAGATGCTCAGATACGGATCAAACGTGACCAGCGGGACCGCCGGCGGACGAAAGGGAGTTTCCGCTGCCCTGGCCCATAAACCGCCGTTGAGCACACACAACAAGACCGGAACCATCCATATAAGACGTGAATACATTTTCATTTTTTAGTCACAACCCGTCGCGCTGGCGCGCTATGGCGCGTCGCGAAAGGCACAGAGTTAAAGGACCCATCGCTTTCTGCCATCATGCGACTGGAAATCGAAGTTTATCAACACCCCTCGCCTTTTGCCAGTTACACGTTAGTGGTGTTTTTTCTCCCGGGGGTTTCCATCTTCAATCCTCCATCCTCCATCCTCGTTGTGTGCGGCGCCAGCCGCACGATTGGCTGTCCGGCCTGGATTCGAACCAGGACAAATGCCTCCAAAGGGCATTGTGCTACCGTTACACCACCGGACAAACTGTGCTCAGAAGCACTGAAAATTAGCATCCCCGCCCCCAAATGTCAGTAATAATTGGGACACGAAAACGATTCATAGACACCAATTGCACGAATTGACACGAAAAAGCACAAAATTGCACATCCATCGAGGCCATGAACCGGGGCGCGATCCCGCAGTGGGCGGGATGGAATCACTCCGCGTCCAAAGGCATACTGGCATTACGCCCGCCTCCCCGCGCCTGCGTTTGCTCCGCCTATTGACCGCTGACTACGGACTACGGACTAATTATGGTTTGATTTATGAAGTGGTTAATATACGTTTAGGTTCTATTTAAAAGAGAATTTTATGCCTTACGTACCCCTTCTTGAACCACAACATGCGTCGCCGGAGTCACAAACGGTTTACGAAGAATTTCACACCCGAATGGCCTTTCCCGCGCCGCCCAATTTCATCAAGACGCAGGGACATTCGCCCACCGTGGTACGAGGCACCTGGGAAGCGGTTCGTAATGTTCTGGTCCTGGGCGAAATCCCGCGCTGGACCAAGGAAATTATTTTTGTGGCCATCTCCAAAGACCGGGGATGCCGATATTGCACGGCGGCTCACATCGCTTGTTGCCGGGTGTTGGGCGTGTCCCCGCAACTCCTTGAGGACATGGTTCGGGACCTGGATAGCCTTCCCGAGGAAAGACTTCGCGCCATCGTTAAATTTGCGGTCAAATGCTCCCGCGACCCGCAAGGTCTTACCGAAACAGATTTTGAACAACTTCGCCGGCATGGCCTGGGGCACCCTGAAATCGTCGAGGTCATCGCGATGTCCGCCTTTGCGGTTTATGCCAACATTATTGCGGACGCCACGGCCATGAACTCTGATGAAATGTTTGGTTCGATTGGGAAATGAATTAGCGGTTCCGGCGTCCCAGTTGACAACACTTGCCCGCCATGAAGTGCAATTTTGGGGCTTGAAAACACGCCACAACCACGCCGTAGTTATGGCATGAAGACGACAGTTGCACTCGATGCCTCAAATCGCATCCTGCTTCCGAGAGATTTGCGGCGGGCGGCAGGCATTCCCCGGAAACAAAAACTGCTGGCCTCCGCGACGCCAGGACGAATCGTTTTGGAAATGGAAGCCCACGCTTCCGGGCGCGTTATTAAACGCGGCAAGCTCAAGGTCTGGACGGGCGCCGTCCCCCCCACGCCGATCAGTGAGGCAGTCGAACAATCGCGCCACTATACCCGATGACCTTCCTTGACACCAGGATCCTGGTCGGCGCGGTGTTGAAGTCGCACGCGGAACACGAGGCCTGCCTGGCCGCGATTGAAGATTCGACGCGGCCGTTCACGAACGCCCACGCACTGGCTGAGACTTTCTCCGCGCTCACGGGCTTCTACAAAGTGCCAACGGATGCGGCAACCGAGCTGACATCGAGTTTGCGGAATTCAGTGGCCGTGGAGGCATTAACCTTGACGGATTATGAAACGGCAATCCGGGAGGCGCGCAGCCGCGGGGTCATGGGCGGCGGAATTTACGATTCCCTCCATGTTCTCCTGTTCCCAATGCTCGCGTATTTCGCGGTTCAAAATCCGTGTTCGCAACACCCCAATTTTGGTTAACGAAACACCCTCAAAAAACACCCCTTTTTCGCCCAAAATCGCCTCGCCCTTCGTTAACCGTTTTCCTCAGATTTGCCAACAAATCGGGCCATTCTCGCCCGCAAACACAATTCGTTCACCGTTTCATTTCACTTCGTTAACTTTTTATGTTCACTAAGAGACAGATTTTGGTTAACCAAGGCCCGATCCCGGGGAATCCTCCTCGTCATCGAGTCCCCGCATGCTTGGCGTAGCCTTGGCGAAGATCTCAGACATCGGTTT
Source organism: Verrucomicrobiia bacterium (assembly GCA_030038175.1). Lineage (GTDB taxonomy): Bacteria > Verrucomicrobiota > Verrucomicrobiia > Limisphaerales > UBA11358 > UBA11358. The sequence goes on along the minus strand of JASHPN010000398.1, from coordinate 6,995 downwards.
GCCGGACGGCACGGGTTATGAAGTGTTTAGGGCCATCCTGAAACATTCACCAAAAGCAAAAGGAATCGCTTTAACGGGTTATGGCATGGATAAAGATTTGGTGTCCAGCAAAGAGAGCGGGTTTAGCATGCATTTGACGAAGCCGGTGAGGATTGAAGCCCTGGACGGCGCCTTGACGGAAGTTGTCGAAGGCCGGAACGGATCGTAAAACGTCTTGAGCCGGTTACAATTTTCCCTTGGTGCTCGGCACCTGGCCGGCAATGCGCGGGTCGTGCCGGCGCGCGGCATCGGCGGCGCGGGCAAACGCTTTGAACAGCGCTTCGACGATGTGATGGGGTTCGTCGCCGTAAAGAAGTTCCAGATGCAGGTTGCAACGGGCTTCGTTGGCAAAGGCCTGAAAAAATTCACGCGCCAGGCCGAACCGGAAGGCGCTGGAGGCGTCCTGGTTCCGGTCCAATTCGGAAATTTTTTTCTGCGAAAATTCGTTCATGCCCCGCCAGACCAAATGCGGACGGCCGCTGAAATCCACGACGCACCGCGCCAGGCATTCGTCCATGGGCACGTAAGCCTCGCCGGTAAATGGGTTTTTGGGATGAAACCCGAAACCGTATCGGCGAATGCCCCGTTTGTCGCCCAACGCGGCCGCAAAAGCCGCGCCCAAAGCAATGCCACAATCTTCAACCGTGTGATGCGCGTCCACGTCCAGGTCGCCGTCGCACTGCAATTGCAGGTCCACGACGGCGTGTTTGGCGAACAACGTGAGCATATGATCGAAGAAGGGAATGCCGGTGTTGATGTGTGACCGGCCGGTCCCGTCCAGATTCAGGCGGACGGCGATTTTCGTTTCCGCCGTCTTTCGTGAAATGGCTGCCCGTCGCGCTTTCATGGGCGGCATTAAAGCAGACAGGGAAAACAAAGGCAATTGCGGGGATAGCAGCATAGGCGTCTCGCCTGTGAACGATGGCAGGGCCGCGGAAGCCACGAAGCACAGAGACATGGCGGGATCAGAGCCGGCAAAAGAAGATAGATGAAAGAAGATTGAAGATGGCAACGGAGCGCGGCTGTGTGCGACAGCACCAACCGCAGCAGTCCGACAAGCCTAAACCACCGTGCTTCGTGCAAGCATCCCAGGCGTGCGTGCTGCGACTGGTCCCGCAGACGGGACGCCCGCCGTCGCTTCGCTATGGCGCGGCGAGCAGTCGCGCTCCAACCGGTTTAGTGCCTTGACGCTTCTTTTTCCAGTTCGTCAATTTGCTTTTGCAGGTCTTCGGGCTTGGAAGACACGCGTTGCGCCTGCCGCAGATGGGCGATGGCCGCGTCGTAGTTTCCCGCCTCTTTTTCAAGATGCGCCAGATGCTGCTGGAGTTGGTCAAAAATAAACCAGTCGTCAAAGTTTTCGTTGCTCGGCTTGAGGCGTTCGGACAACGGGACGCCCGGCTGTTCCTGTCCCCACATCCGCAGCGCGGCCTCCCAGATGGAACGCGCCCGGTCGGGTTCATGATAGTCTTCCTCATAAATGCGGCCCAACTCGAACAACAATTGCGGATTGCCTTGATTATAACGCAATCCTTCGTGCAAAACCTGTTCGGCGGCCGATACCTGATTCAGTTTGTTTCGCAGCCAGTAAGCCATAACGAGGTAGGTCTTGACGTTTTCCGGGTCCAGCTTGGACGACAGATCCAGCCACGGCAGGATTTCGCGGACCTGAGAACTTTTGCTCAAATCATCGGTCGGACCGCCTTCATCCAGGTGGGTATGCCGGTTCGGGATAAAATGGCGGCCAAACGCATCGAGCCAGTCCCGCGGCGGTCCCATAAAATCAGTTTCTTCGCCGTGGTTATGGCTGGCCACCGCGCCGGTGTCTTCGGCGATATGCGGGGTCTCAAATGCGCTTTTGTTGTCGAAAATCGTGGGATAATAACCGCTGTGATAATAGACGTCGGCTTTGATAAAAAAATCGTTGGCAAAAATCCGGCTGCTGTCGCCGAGCAACAGGACGAAAAAGTTATTCGACTGCCGGTTCGTTTTTTCGATGGCTTGAAAACGCGGCTGCAAGACGGTCGCCAGGTTAAAGCACAAAAGGAAAAATGCCAGCAACCACAACCACAATGTTTTTCCAGAAGTCATGGGGCGCCTAATTGATGGCCCGGCGGCGGAAGATCAAACCGGCGGCGATCAAAAAAAAGACCAGATACGCCAGGAGGTAAAGGGCGTCCAGAAAGACAAAGTTCCACCCGATGATCGGCCAGTCATGGACGATCAGATTCCGCATTCCGAAGGGAATTTCCAGATGCGGAATGGCATAGTAAATGAAATAGACGATGGACCGGGCCGGCTCATGCATGGGTGCTGCAATTTGGTCCAGGTACCGGCCCACGCACATGATCGCCGCGCAAATGGCAAAGATAATCGTGGAGTTGGACGAGGGCGCCGCAAATACCAGGGAGCCCAGCAATGACATTGCGACGACCACCCCCAGCACCATCCAATGCAGGAAGGCCGCCTGCAAATAGTGCAGCAACGGCCATTGATGTTCCCGGCTGGCGGCCAGCGCGCCAAAGAAGGCGTAAAAACAGATCAGCGCCAGCCCGCATACAATCCAGCAGCCGAGGAATTTGCCAAAGATCAACTGGTTCCGGGACAACGGTTTGGCCAACAACGGCAAGAGGGTCCGCTGCTCGCGCTCCGCCGGAATTTGGCGCGCCGTCATGGTAATGGCAATGATGAGCGAGGATACCCAAATCAGCAACAGGCACAGGTCCTTCAAATAGCGGATGATTTGATTATCGTTAAAAATATTGATCGAGCCCATGATCAGGCAGATCACAATCGTCAGGATAAACAGGACATAAAACTCTTTCCGCCGGTACATCTCCAGCAGGACGACTTTGGCAATGGCGAGGACATTTCTCATTTTAATTTTTATCGGCCTGATAGCCGATGATATTCAAAAAGGCTTTTTCGAGCGTCGGATGCCCCCGCATGATTTCCTGGACGCGTCCGGCGGCTTTCAAACTGCCCTCTGCGATGATGGCCACGCGATCACAAACCGTTTCGACTTCACCCAATTCGTGGGAGGAAAAAAAGACCGTTTTGCCCTCATTCTTGAGGCGTTGAATGATGTCGCGAACCTTCATCCGGCCCAGCGGGTCCAGGCCGCTCGTCGGTTCATCCAGAATGAGGAGGTCAGGGTTGTTGATGAGCGCCTGGGCCAGGCCGACGCGCTGTTGCATGCCCTTGGAATAGGTTTTGATCAGCCGTTTGCGGGCGGCATCCAACTCAACGAGCTTGAGCGTCTGATCTATTCGTTTGTCCGCCTCGGCGCCGGTGAGCGCAAAAATGCTGGCATAAAAACGGAGCAATTCCTCGCCGGTGAGGAATTTGTAATAGTAGGTCATTTCGGGAAGATAGCCGATGCGTTGGCGGGCGATGGGCTGCCGCACGTCAATGCCAAAGAGGGAGGCGGCGCCACTGGTGGGCTGGACAAAGCCAAGGAGGCAATTGATGGTGGTGGTTTTACCGGCGCCATTGGGCCCCAAAAAACCAAAAACTTCGCCGGTGGAGACCTCCAGGTCCAAGCCGTTGAGCGCCACTTTGACCGCCTGGCCCAGCTCCCGGCTCCGGTATTCCACACGCAGTTTGTCCGTTTTTAAAATGACACTCATGCCCGTATCTTGGTTTTAATCAAGTTGCAACGGGAAGTCAATGAATCGTTCCGCCGCCTGCTGTGAAAAGAAAGAGGCATGCCTCCGCCGGGAGGCATGCCGTGCGATCGTCCGCCAAAATCATTATGGCAGAATATGAGGATTGCTGGCCAGAGAGCTCAATGAGCAGGTCACCTGGGGCACCGCACCGACGTTGTAGATGGTATAAGTGCCTCCCGCCGGACAGTCCGGAACGGAGCTGTTGGAATTGAGCTGGATATAAGGCGTCAGGTCCGTCGTCAAAACGGGAGGCGCCGAGCCCTGGGCCTGGCCTGTTTCCATGGCCCACTGCTGCACTGCGGAATTGATCTGCCGCAGGTTGTTGATACAGGCGTTCTGTTGCGAAGTCGCCCGGGATTTCATGAAGTTGGGGATTGCGATGGCCGCGAGCAGACCGATAATACCGACGACAATCATAATCTCTACTAACGTAAAACCCCGCGTATTGCCGTATTTTGCTTTCATAAGAAAAAAAGGCTCGAAGCGAAGACCGCTTCGAGCCTTGTGAAAACACGGTCAAAATTAGGGCATCTTGTGCGGCTGGCTGGTCAATGTGCTCAAGGAACAGGTCACTTGAGGAATATTGCCAACCGGGTTCACAGTATAGCTGCCACCGGCCGGGCAGGGAGGAATGGAGCTGTTCGAGTTGAGCTGAATGTAGGGAGTCAGCTCAGACATCGTAACGTTGGCGCCGGTCTGCTGGCCGGTTTCCAGGGCCCATTCGTTCACCGCGGCTGTAATCTGCCGCATGTTGTTGATGCAGGCATTTTGCTGCGAGGTCGCGCGAGCCTTCACGAAGTTGGGAATTGCGATCGCGGCCAGCAACCCAATGATAGCCACAACAATCATGATTTCCACCAGCGTGAAACCCGCTTTGCGGGACTGTTTCATGTTTTTCATACTTTCACTTTCTGTTTCTCTGAGTTGCGGCGGAACTTCACCACAGGCGGGTTATAATGATTGCACTTTTGTTCACTTAATTGCCTGTAGCAACCGCATTCGCTCAGCAGCAGAGCAACGGCTATGCCACAGAATAAATAACCGGATTCTCCGTTTAGTTGTACAAAAAAGACCGTTTTTCGCACTAATGCTTAAGACGCCTGTCTCCAAACTCAGGACAGTGTATCATTTTGAGACAAAAAGCGACCCTTCCCGTTCAATTTCATTTTAACCGATTTCTGTTTGACATTCAGAAACAAATGAGTCAGGGTGAACCCGAAACTGACTGCGAAATTTCCCCTGCCGTATTGAGGAACCAGTCCTCGAACGCTCGGTTTAACAAATCCATTTTTGAACTTTTCCAGTCATGGGCCGTCGAAAGAACGACTGGCCGCACTGTGAGGAACAATAAATTCCAACCATTTGATCATAATTTTGTATGCCAAGAGTCGCCAAAAAACCGAAAGTAAAAGCGCCCAGGGAAACCCTCCCTGAATCGGCGCCGGCGGATGCGTCCGCCCCGGCAACTCCACCCGCGCCGGCGCCCGCCCCGGATGGAGAACTTCAGCCGCCCTCCCGGCCCATTGAGCCAACGGCGCCGGAGGAAATCGCCAAAGTCGAACCCGACCGCCACGCCCAGCGCGACAAAATCGCCTCTTCGCTCAACATTGCCAAACTCCAGGCGATGAGCATGACCGAATTGAACGCGATGGCCAAGGAGTTGAACGTCGAAAACTTCGGCACGATGCGCAAACACGAAGTGATTTTTCACATCCTCCAAAAGAACGCCGAGCGCGCGGGCGTGCTGTTCTCCGAAGGGGTCCTGGAAGTGTTGCCCGAAGGCTTCGGATTCCTGCGTTCGCAAAGTTTCAATTACCTGCCCTGTCCCGAGGACATCTATATTTCACCCTCGCAAATCCGGCGGTTTGACCTGCAGACGGGCAATCTGATCGCGGGCCAGATTCGCCCGCCCAAGGAAAAGGAAAAATTCTTCGCCCTGCTCAAAGTTGAAGCGGTGGATGGCGAGGACCCGGACAAAGCCAAGGAAAAGACTCATTTCGACAACCTGACCCCGCTGTTTCCGAACAAGCGCTTTCTTCTGGAAACGGCGGCCGACGAGCTGAACACCCGTGTCCTGGACCTGGTCTGTCCCATTGGCAAGGGCACCCGCGGCCTCATCGTGGCCCCGCCGCGCACTGGCAAAACCGTTTTGATGCAAAAAATCGCCAACGCGATTTTGAAAAACAATCCGGAGTCCTATTTGTTCATCCTCCTGATTGATGAACGGCCCGAGGAAGTGACGGACATGGAGCGCACCTGCCGGGGCGCGGAAGTGATTTCGTCCACTTTCGACGAGCCTCCCGAGCGCCACGTCCAGGTGGCTGAAATGGTGATTGAAAAGGCCAGGCGCATGGTGGAGCACAAGCGCGACGTAGTCATTCTGCTTGATTCAATCACCCGCCTGGCACGCGCCTATAACACCATCCAGCCGCATTCGGGGAAAATTCTATCCGGCGGCGTGGACGCCAACGCGCTGCACAAGCCCAAACGGTTCTTCGGCGCCGCCCGCAACGTCGAGGAGGGCGGCTCGCTCACCATCATGGCCACCGCCCTGGTGGACACCGGCTCCCGCATGGATGAAGTCATCTTTGAAGAGTTCAAAGGCACCGGCAACATGGAAGTGCATCTGGATCGCTCGCTGGTGGACCGCCGGATCTTCCCCTCGGTCAACATCGAGCGCTCCGGCACCCGCAAAGAAGAATTGCTCTATCATCCGGATGAATACAATCGCGTCGTCATTTTGCGCCGGGCGCTCACGGGCGTGCCGCCGGTCGAAGCGATGGAATTGATGTTGAACAAACTCAAGAAAAACAAGAGCAACATCGAATTTCTGCTCAACATGGGAGTTGGCTGATATTAAATCGTCCTTTCCTGAAACGAATTCTCCCGGCAGAATACCATAATGCTCTTTAGCAGGTTGATTCGATTTTTCACGTCGCTGCGGCTGACCGTTGTCCTGCTGGCATTTGCAATTGTCCTGGTTTTTATCGGCACACTCGCCCAGGTGGACGAAGGGCTTTACCAGGCCCAGGCCCGCTATTTCCGACAATGGGTGGTATTGGGGCTGGATTTGTTCGGTCGCCGGGTTCCTCTCATCCTTCCGGGCGGCTATCTGATTGGCACGGGGCTGCTGATTAATTTGCTCGCGGCGCACATTTATCGGTTTCAATTGTCCCTTAAGAAACTGGGCATCCAAATTGTCCATGCGGGCGTGATCCTGTTGCTGGTCGGCCAGCTTGCCACCGATATGCTGGCCCATGAGTCGCAACTGAGTTTCAGCCAGGGCCAGAC
>JASHPN010000397.1 GCA_030038175.1 Verrucomicrobiia bacterium | reverse complement strand
AGCGGATCAGCGCAGGCCAGTTTCCATTGAGGATAGACTTTGGAAGGATAAAACGACCGGTAATAAACCGCCGTCGCCATGAGCACGAGATACTCCAGGCCCGCCTCCGCGATCTCCTTGATTTTTGCGTCCCATTGGTCGCAGGTGAAACGGGCGCATTCCGGGTTCCAGTCCACCCCTTCAACCGTGGAATGGTGTTGAAACTCGAACCAGCTCCCGGCGATGGGTTGGATGGGGCCGGGGGCCGGCGCGGCGCCCAAAGATTGCGGAAAGGCCGCCAGGGCCGCGCCGCCGGCGCCCAGGGTATAGAGAAAATTCCGCCGGTTCATGCCCGCGGCCGGGACCGTCTGATCGTTCGGGTTTTGCATAGCATTGAATGATGGTTTTCTGGTCAAGTGAGTCTCTGGTTTAAAATCAGTTGTCCGGCTTGAGTCGCGGATGGATCTTTTCGGGCCATTCCAGCCGCACGCCGTCGTTTCGCAACAGAACCTGAAATTCACCCAGCGTGTCCGGTTGATGGCGCACGTCGCGCGGCAATTTTTTTTGCGCCACACAGAATGCGGCCAGAGCGCCCGCCGCTTCGCCGACGTTCCATTCCACCGGGTGCACGCGAAAACAGCCGTTCGTCAGGTGAGTCACGCCGATGTTTTTGCAGGCGGGCAATAGGTTCTCCACGCGCCGGGGAATGAGAGCGCCCAGCGGAATCTGGAACGGCAGGGTTTTGCCCAGGCGAAGATTCTCACCGGAGGCCGTGCTGTGAATGTCAAGGGCATAGCTCCCGATGCCGACGGAATCGTCGAATGGTTTTGCCCGGGCCTGGTCGCCTTTCAGGCCCATGGTGTTGATGCGCCACTTCGCGCTGACGTCCTGTTCCACGACCGTGCATTCGGCGAGAATGCGACGGCCTTCGCGGATGTAAGGATATTTCGCCAGTCCATCTTCGGTCCCAACGAGATCAGGCCGAAGCCGCAAACCGCGCCAACCGGCGCCGCCATCGGGCTGCGGCGCCTCCGTTTGCAGCCAATAAAGCAACGACAGGCTTAACTGCTTTGACCGGGCCAGGTTGAGCGCCGCGGTCGCTGCGTCCACGTTGCAAATCGGGCCCGCCGAATAATCATTTTGCGGCCAGTTGACGACCGTAATATCGCTCCGGTAAAAGCCCGGCGCGAAATTGGTGCGGTCGGCAATCCGCCGATACGTCCAAAACCCTTTTGGGCCGCCGGGCTGGAAACCAATTCTTTTCGAGTCCGGATCTTCAAAAGACAATTGGTGAAACGCTCCCCAATAGGTTTTGGCCATCGCGTCGCGCCAGAAGGAATAATCCGCCGGACGATCAATGGTGTGGTCTTCGCCGGGCAAATAATCCATGGCAAAGCACTGGGTGAAACTCTGAATGTCTCCGGGTTCCGCGATCGGTTTGGCGTGCGGTTCGCCGGTTTGCTTCTGCGATTCCGCGCCCACTGCAAATTCCGTTCCCGTCATTGGCAGCAAATCGCCCATTTCGGTCGCGTCGGCAAAAAACGGCGCGCGCAAAACCAGGTTGTTTCCGGATTCCAGATTCATCACGCGGACCGACAAAACCCGGTCGCCGCCGGTTTCAGCCTCCACGGCCTTATGGCGCAGAAGGATTTGCACCTGGCCATTTCCCAGATACGGCGCCAGCTTGTCGTATAATACCGCCAGCCACACGCGCGGTTCGCATCCCAGGTATGAAACCCAGCAGTTTCCCGGATTCAGGCGCGGATTTTCCCGCGCCTTTTCCGTCAGCGGATAATTGCGAAAATAAAAATCCCGCGCGCCCGCGCGCAAATCCTGATAACTCCGCGTTCCGCCGACCGTCTCAATCCACGGGTTTTCATCGGGCAACGACACTGCCTGCTGGGTCAGTTGGCCGCCGATCCAATCCGTTTCTTCGGTCATGACCACGCGCAATTGGTTCCGCGCGGCGGCCAGGGCCGCGGCGCAACCTCCCAAACCGCCCCCGATAATCACCAAATCGGCGGCCAGTTCGGCCGCGGCCGCCGGCCGGGGGCGAACCACTTCAGTCTTTTCATCCGCGGCGAATCCGGCCGGGCGCGCGAACAACAGGGGCGCGGCCAGGCCCACGCTCTTGAGAAAGGCGCGTCGCCCCATTTCATTTTTCCGCTGATTCATGTCACGTGCGCCAGAAAATTTTTCGTCGCGTCAAAAAGCTAACGGTCACGGCCATCAACAGAGTGATCACCAGGCCCTTGCCGAAACCGCGCCAGGGCGTGGAAGCGAAGCTCGTGAGCAGATAATCGCCCCCGGTCAGCGCCAGCGCCGGCGTGATGAAATTATTGATGCCTGCGTAGGCAATCATGGGGTTTTGTCCATTGTCAATCAAGAGTCGCAGCCAGCGACGCCGGCCGAAGACGTCAATGATGATCGAAAGGCCCACCAATACACAAATCGCCAGGCCGGCCGTGACGAAATAATAGCTCATCGTTGCCCTGTCCTTTTTGATTCCGCCTTCGTACGGCTCAAAGAAAAGTCCCAGGACCAGCCAGTAAATGGCCCAGCAAAACAGCTTTCGGTAAAGCTGTTCCATCGCGTTGTTTGGGCGGGCCATCAGCCCATAGCCAATGCCGCACAGCGCGAAGGCCGTTAAGGTGCAGGGCGCCAGCCAGCGCGCTTTCAATCCCACAAGCAGGACGAGGACAAAAAGAAACATCAACGCAAGAATAAGGACCAGGCGCCCGGTGCGCCATCGCGCCGTCGCGCCCGACGGCCCCGGCTCTGCCTCATTCATATAGTTCAAAATCAAATCACCCGCGATGGTGCCGGGAATCACGATGCAGAGATACTGCAGGTAGTAGAGCCGGTAAATCCACGGTGCCGGCGAAAATTCCCAAAGATTGTGCACCCAACCATCCACGGGTTGCGGCATGTTCGAGAGGCGGATGGCGAATAAAATTCCCAACACGCCCAGGCGCGGCAACAGGTGCTGTCGCGTCAGCATCCAGAGGATCGAACCGAAGACCGCCATGTTGGCAAGCACGACGATAATGATGTCGCTGCGCTCGAGGCTGAATCCGCTGCCGTCGGGATAATGAACCAGGATGAAGAAGAGGGTCGCCCCCAGCCACCCGGCCAGGCGGATGCCCCAATGAGCGGCCGGCGGCCAGGTTTGGGGCAGGCGCGTCAGGATGGGAAACAAAATGACAAACCCCAGTAACCCGAGCAACCATGTCTCCCCGGACGGATGATGGCTGAGCGTGGATGGCCGGATGGCCTGGACGAAGAGCGCAAAGAAGGCGAGCAAAAAACCCCGTTCCAAAATAAATAATCCCAGCCGCCACGCCGGCGCGCCTTCATTCATGCGTCGCGCAAGAGCCAGGGGAAACGCGGCGCCCATCGAAAAAAGAAAAAATGGAAAGACCAAATCCACCCAGGTAATTCCCGGGAGCGTGCCGATCCATTCATGGGTCGGCGGCGGTTCCTGCGCGTGATACATCCATGAGGGCAGGTCATGGCTGCCAAAGGGAAGCTGCCCGGAAAGCAGCATCGCCAGAATCGCGAGCCCGCGCAGAGCGTCCAGGGCATGCATCCGGCTGCCGCCCAAAACGCCCCGCGAAACCTTGTTGTTCATCGTCAGCAAAAGCCGGCGGAATTAAACAGTATCCTGCGCGGTTACGCCTATTCGGAAATCACCCGATAAAACCGTATTTTGCCGTTGGCCGTCGTGTCCGTGAAGGACGCGGTGGCATTGGTGGCCGTCACCGGCAATATTCCAAGGGGGACCCACGCGGAATTCAATAGATTTGTCGTGTATTGCACCTCGTAATTGTGCCCGTCAAAGGTGTTGTTCCAGTTGAGGACGGTGCTGCCGGGGGCGTAACCCACGCTGGTCAGGCTCACCGCCGGCGCGAACGGCTCACTGTATCGGAATGCCACAATGCCGTTGTTGAGGTTCAGGGCAAATCCCCAGCCGCCTCTCAGGTCCACCACGGAATTCTCCTGGCCATTGGCATTGTTGGCGGGGAAAAAGTCCTGGTCAAACAAGTAGGGAGCATTGGTGTTGCCGCTCAACAAATACAATTGCAGGTCATTGGGGCTGTCGTTGTAACACACCCCGCCCAGGATATTGTTGGTCACGTCCACTCCTAAACCGGTCAGGTCATTCGGCACCTGGGTACCCGCCGTATAAGTTTCAGTTACGGTTCCAGTTCCCGGTACGGTGTTGGTGTTGAAGGACACCTCCCTGAGATTGTAATTATGGCCGCCCTTCGCGTAGAACGTATTGCCCGGCCCGAAGGCGATTCCCAAACCGGCAAAACCCGCCGGCACATTCGGCACGGCAATGAGCGTGGGCATAAAATTCACGCCATCCGGAGTCGTAAACAGCGCCACGTTGGTTCCATTATAAGATCCGAACAGGATTTCTGTGTTGGCTCCTGAACCGCGAATCGCCATGGTGTCGCCCCAGCGGTCAGGCAACGGATCAAGCGTGTTCAGATCGTTGGCCCCGGTCGCGCCGCCGTAGGCGTAGTTCAGGCTCGAATAATTGTACGTGCCGTAGGAAATAATCGAGAAGGCCGTTCCATCCAGGCTCAGATTGGCTGAATAAAGAGTGCCGTCGTCGGCCACTCCGATTTGATCCACGGTCCAGCCGCCGTTGCCGCCCGTCGGAAGTCCCGCCGTGTTCAAATCGAACTGATAAGTGCCGTTGGTGGCGTTATAGTCATGGATGTAGTAGTGATCGGCCACGAGCAGATTCGACGTGGCAAAGTCATAAGCCAGCCCGCGCGTTTCATAACCGGAGGTGGTAAGATAGGGACCGTTCACCGATGAGTTGGTTCCCGGTCCAATGCTCCAAACCTGACTCACATTGGTCGTGGTCACGGGCACAACGATCGTCAGCAGGGCCGGCGGCGTGCTGGTGGCGGCGCCGGCGATGTTTTGAACGATCACGTCATAGGATCCCGCCGCGCTCAAAGGCGGATTCGTAATGGTGTAGGTGCTTGAGGTCGCCCCCGAGATGTTGGTCGAGTTAAATTGCCATTGGTAATAAAGCGGCAGCGAGCCCGAGGCGCTGACCGACAAGGTTACGCTCGCCACGTTGGCATAGGCTGAGGTGCTCAGCGGAGGCATGTTGATCATCGGCTTCGTCGTTGCCGGCACGCCGTAAGTCAACGCGACAATCCCATTGTTGACGTCCAGGGCATACACCCGCGGATACTTTACGGTGATGGCCGCGTTCTCGTTGCCATTGGCGTTGGCGGACGTAAAAAATGCCTGGTCAAAAAGGACTGGCGGTTCCGAACTGCCGGTGAGTTCAAACAACTGCAAATCGTTGGGAGTATCGTTGGGCTGAATGCTCGCCAGAATATTATTCACCGGATCCACCCCCACGCCGATGAGCCCTCCGGAGATTTGGGCCGGCTGTTGATAGTCAAATACCACCGTGCCCGTCAAATTATTGGTGTTGAAGGCGATTTCATACAAGTCGCCCCCGGAGCTCTTGGCCCAAAACGTATTGCCCGCCCCAAAGGACACGCTCCCGCCGGCAAATCCCGCCGGAACACCGCTGACCGCGATGATTTGGGAAGCATAGGTCAGCCCCACCCCATCGTTGGGAGTGAGGAATGCCACGTTGGTTCCACCGGGCGCCGAAGCGCGCGAACCGAGAAGAATTTGCGTGTTTGTGCCGGCGCCGCGCACCGCCATGTTATCTCCCCAGCGTTCGCTGCTGGCGTTGCCGTTCCCCGGATCCGAATTAAATGCCTGGGTTGCGGTTACGGAATTGGTCGGCGCGGACCACCGATACAGTGTAAAAACGTTGCCGCTATTCACGACGTTACCCCCATAAACCGCGCCATCATCGCCTATGCCCACCTGGTCGCAGCCGCCCAGCAGGCCGCCGAAACTCACCCCGCTCAGGCTCAATTGCCCGATGTTGGTGCCATTGTTGCCGTTGATGATGTAAAGCCCGGAAGTCGCCGAGACCACCACGTTCTGCGAGTTGGTGTCATAGGCGATGCCGCGCTCGTTGTTGTCACTCGAAGAGAGCCAGCTATAGCCGGATTGTCCCGGCGTCACCGTCCACAGCGAACTCACCGCCGCATTGGTGACGGGTTGCTCCGCCTCGACAAACACCACGGCGCTGGTGGCGGCCCCGGCGATATTGGTGACAATGACTTCATAGAAGTTCGTAGTTGTCGTCGCGACGGTGTAGGTGTTGGTGGTCGCGCCGGGAATATTGGTAAAACTTCCCGCCGCCGCCGCGTTGGTGGCCAGCCATTGATAGGAATAAGGTGTCGTTCCGGTGACCGATACGCTCATGGTGTATGGGGGATAGACCGTCCCTCCGACCGGTCCTGAGATGCCCGGGGCAACGGGCGGAATCGTAATGATTTGATACGCGTACAATGAGTTGGCCGTATCGTATGCGTAAAGGACATTGGTTGACCCGTTGCCGCCCAAAGCCACGCCGCCGGTGGCGTTGCCGTTGCTGTTGGGCGTGGTCAGGTTGGTGGATGCGAGCGTAGTCACTCCTCCCGCGATGTTCGCGCCGCTGAGCAGGCCGAGCGGCGAGGGATTGCCCCCGGTCGTCAGCACGCCCAGGAAACCGGCGGACGGCACATAGGATAGCATCGTCGTATTATTATAAGAACCGCCGAGGGAAGTCGTGGCCACGACCGCGCCGGTGACAATCGTTTGCGAGGCATAGTTTGCGGGATATTGAATGAGATAGGCCGTGCTGTTGCCGCTGCTGGCCGCCTTAACCAGGAAGGTGTTATTGGTATAAAAGCAAATTCCAAAAACATTTCCCGCAATCGAAAGGCCGCTGGGAATGTCAATAATGGTGTTGGTGTAGGCAAGCCCGACTCCGTCATTGGGGTAGAAGAGGCAAAAATAAGGCTTGGCGCCCACGGCGGCGAGGATGAGCGTATTTGCGCCCGAACCGGTAACGGCCAGGGTATCGCCGATGCGGCCACTGGTGTCGGAGAGCGGGCCGCCGTTGACCAGCGCGTTGCCGGTGAAAGCAACGGTGGCCTGCGACATCCAATTGGTCCAGCGATACAGTTTGTTGGGCGAACTCGAACTCGTGCAAAGATTGATGCCGTAGATCGCGCCATCGGCGCCCACGCCAATTTGGTCCAGGCCGAATGTGGTGCCCCCGGACACGCCGGTCATATTGAACGCGCCGAGGTAAGCGCCGTTGACGCCACTGTAAGCGCCGATGTTCGGCGAGGTCACCGCGATATAAACCAGATTTGAAAATGAGTCATAGGCCATGCCGCGAAGAGTGGTGCTGTTTGCCAGAACGCCGACACCGGTTGACACCGTGAAAAGATTGGTTAGTCCGTAAGTAGCTTGCGCCTCGGCGCGCCCGACCGGCCATCCGCCGATCAAAACGGCCAGGGTTGCCAAAATAAGGAGGCGCAGACGCAGCATCCGGCCGACGCCGGGGGATCGTGACATTTTTAGCTCTGTTTTCATAGTGGGTGGGGTTTAGGGTTGGCTTGGTTTAAATTTGGCGGATGGATTCGGTTTGTTTTTGGGGTTCAATGTCATAATCAGAAACCGGCAATGATGGGAAACGTCGCCTGCAGCCGCGGCAGGTCCGGGTCCGTTGACGAAGAGGGCGCGTCAAAGCCGGTGCCTTGTCCCTGGCCGAGGGTGCCGTCGGCTATTTGGTTATCCTGAATGATCAAAGTACCATACCACTTCCAGTGCTCGACGTGGCCATCGGCAAAACTAAAATTCCCGCCGTTGTCATGGCGGCTGGTGGGGAGTTTATAGTAAGCGTAGTTGTTCTCGCCCGCATTGTAACAGGGAAATTCGTTGTTATCTATGCTGTTGGCCGATACGTCAATAAAAACCGACGCTTGCGACGGACCCGGACTCCGGATTGCCGTTGCTTTGACGAAACTGCCGTTGCCGGGTGTGCTGTCCGCGTCGTCATTGGTCCAATTCATGCCGCAACTGATCGAATAGCTGCGGTCGCGTGGAACTTTCCATTTCGTGTCCTGGGACATGTCCGTCGGACAGTGATAAAGTTTGACGTTTGAGTTGTAGCTGAAAAGCAGCCCGTATTGCAAAGCCCAGCCGTTGTTTTGCGCGGCGGCGCTGTCTTCCTCGCGGGCGCTTCCGTTCCATGTCCCGACTCCGAGCTTATTGCCGCCGGTGACCCACGCATTCGCCCCGCACGCCGAATTCCCATCACTGTGGTTGTTAACGATGCGGTCGTTGGAGTCGGTCAGGTAGGTGTTCCACGCCATCACCAGTTGCCGCATGCTGTTGAGACACTGCGTGCTCTGGGCCTTTTGTTGCGCCTGATTCAGGACCGGCAACAGGACGGCCGCCAGAATCGCAATGATGGCGATCACCACCAAAAGTTCAATTAGCGTAAATGCACCGCGTCCTGAAGCGCAAAATGTCTTCTGCATTTTTCCCATAACAGCACTTTTAAAAATTGCGTGCAATGACGCAAATGCGTCATTGTGGTTCCCGGCGAATAATTGAAACAATTCGCTGGATGAACACGCATTGCAATTCCGGCGGCTCGGTGTTTTCGCCGTGGTTTTGCGGACGTCAAATGGGCTGATCGACAAATGAATTTAAATTCCACGGCGCCAATTGCTTTCGCCGCTCCCGGCTCTTCCGACTCTCTTCTCGCCACGTATCGGGATGGTCTCCTGAACGACACCCTGCCCTTCTGGCTCCCTCGGGCCGTTGATCGCGAATACGGCGGGTATCTCACGTGCCTTGACCGTGACGGCACAGTCCTTCAGACGGACAAATCGGTCTGGTTCCAGGGCCGTTTCGCCTGGCTTCTGGCCACCCTCTATAACACGGTTGAAAAACGCCCGGAATGGCTGGAAGCGGCCAGACACGGAATCGAATTTCTCAAACAACATTGTTTCGATGCGGACGGCCGGATGTTTTTTTGGGTAACCCGCGAAGGGCAACCGCTCCGCAAGCGCCGCTACCTTTTTTCCGAAAGCTTTGCGGTGACTGCCCTGGCGGCTTACGGTATTGCCGCCGGCGAATTGCGTTATAAACAGGAGGCGCTTGATTTGTTCCGGTTAATTCTCAGATACCACACCACTCCGGGCCTGCTGGATCCCAAAGTCAATCCGCAGGTTCGTCCCGCGAAGGGCCTGGCCATGCCGATGATTCTGCTCGTTACCGCCCAGGAATTGCGCAAGGCCATCAACGATCCCCTTTGCACTGAGATCATTGACCAATGCATCGAAGAAGTGGAGCGCGACTTTTTAAAATCGGAGTTCGGCGCGCTCTTGGAAACCGTCGGCCCCAACGGCGAATTTTATGACACGTTCGAGGGGCGGATGATTAATCCGGGCCACAGCCTTGAAATGGGCTGGTTTATTCTCGAAGAAGCCCGCCATCGCCAGAATGATCCCCGCCTCATCGAGTTGGGCTGCCGGATTATTGACTATTCTTTCACGTTAGGTTGGGACCCGAAACATGGCGGGATTTTCTATTTCCGCGACGCGCGGGGATTGCCGTGCACCGAGTATTGGCACGACATGAAATTCTGGTGGCCGCACAACGAGGCCATTATCGCCACCTTGCTGGCGTATTTGCTGACGGGCAACCCGAAGTATGCAGACTGGCACCGGCAGGTGCACGACTGGGCCTACGCTCATTTTCCCGACTCTGAGCACGGTGAATGGTTCGGTTACCTGCACCGGGACGGCAGCGTCTCCACCCGCCTGAAAGGAAACATGTGGAAAGGGCCGTTCCATCTGCCCCGGATGCAATGGTATTGCTGGCAAAGACTGGCGGGGATGAAGGCGGAAGCCGATGATACCGCGATTTGGCAAAAATCTCTTTCCAGGGGCTGACGACTATGAGCGAAAACATGAATTTGAAACCGGCCGGCCTTTCCACGCCGGACGCCGTTCCGGAGGATCACCGGATTCGTTATTTGACGCTGGTCTGTTTCGTGGCCTCGCTGGGCGGCCTGCTGTTTGGTTTTGATACGGCGGTCATTTCCGGGACGGTGGAACGCGTTCGCGAACAGTTTGCGTTGACGGCGCTGATGGAAGGCTGGTTCACCAGTTCCGCCCTCGTCGGCTGCATCATCGGCGCCGCCCTGGCCGGCATCCTGGGCGATCGCTTTGGCAGAAAACCGGTCCTGCTCGCGTCCGCGGTTTTTTTTCTCGTCTCGGCGCTTTACTCGACGATCCCTCAGGCGTTCGACGTGCTGGTCATCGCCCGCCTGGCCTGTGGCATCGGCATCGGGATGGCTTCGGTTATTGCGCCCATGTATATCTCGGAATTTGCGCCGGCCCAATGGCGCGGCCGCCTCGTGGCGTTCTACCAGTTGTCCATTGTCATTGGGATTTTATTCGCCTACCTGTCGAACTGGCTGCTCCTGCGGTTCGCGCAAACTCATCCCCAGGCCTTCGGCCACTGGAGTTTTGCCCATTGGATTGTCGTCAGCGAAGTCTGGCGCGGCATGTTCGGCGCGGAACTGTTGCCCGCCGTTTTGTTCCTGTTGTTGTTATTCTGCGTTCCGGAAACGCCGCGCTGGCTGATTCAAGCTGGACGGGAAGCGCAAGGCCTGGAAATTCTCAAACGCATTGGCGGATCGGAAACCGCAAACGCCCAGTTCCTTCAAATCAGGAATACGCTCGAAACCAAACGCGTGGCCGTTGGGGAATTATTTAAACCCGGCCTGCGCCGCGCCCTGCTGCTGGGCATTTTGCTGTCCGTCTTCGGGCAGCTTTCCGGCGTCAATATTGTCGTTTATTACGGCCCGAAAATTCTGGCTGCCGCCGGGTTTCAAAGCGCCGGCGCGTTGCTGGCGCAGGTGGGCTTCGGATTCATCAATTTGGTCTTTACCGTTCTTGCATTGATCTTCATTGATCGCGTCGGGCGCCGCCCGCTTTTGATCGGGGGCATGGCCGTCGTCACGCTGGCGCTGGTGGCCATTGGCCTGGGTTTCCTGTTCGGCGTCAAAAACACGTCGGCCGTGCCCGTAGCCGTCGGCCTCTGGATCGGGGGCTTGATTTGCGTTTATATCGCCTGTATCGCCCTGTCCATCTGCGCCGTCATCTGGGTGCTGACGCCCGAAATATTTCCCAACCGCGTCCGCGGCCGGGCGATGTCGCTGGCCACCTTTGCCAATTGGAGCACCAACGCTTTCAGCGCGTGGGTATTTCCCTGGTACGTCGCCAAATGCGGTATGCCGGTGTTCTTTTTCACCACCGCCGTCATTTGCTTTATCGCCGCTTCCTACTATTGGAAGTGTGTTCCGGAAACGAAAGGCCTTAGCCTGGAGGAAATCGAAAACCTGTGGCTCGCAAATAAGGGGCCGCTGGACAAAAATAGCCCGGTTGGCCAGCCCGACCGGGCATGGCTCCGCACCGGCTGATTAAGTCCAGGTCGGCCGCCACAGCGCGCAGGATGGGCAATTCTGGGCCAAACAGCCGCTGATCCTCCAAAGCCGGCCCGTGATGCGTTTGACGGTTTGGCATAACGCGAATGAAGCAACGTAACATTTGCGCTGCCTGAAGACGAGTGTGGTGGTAGCGTTCCTAACTGCGTAGGAGCCGACGTCAGGAGGCTCTGATTAAAATGTTCATGGGGTTTCGACCTCCAGAATTGGACGCACATCAGGGCCATGAACTCTCGCCATCGCGCTTGCGTTATGTCATCCGCGATTCCAAGCCTTCGGACGAAGCTATCGGAGCGCGACCCCGCAGAGGCGGGGTCGCTTCAACGCACGACGTGGTGAGATTTGGGGACACAATAGGCGTATTGGTTCTCGCACGATGAAGCCGCATGAATGCCGCGCTCCGGTCAACTCATCGAAAACACCCTGCCCTACGGATTTTGCACAATCCGATAAAAACGATAAGGCGCTGTCGCTGCGGAGTCGCTCAAATAGGCCTCCGTTCCGATAAATGTAATTGCGCCGGGCAAGGTTTGCCAAACTGGATCGTTCAAATTGTCCGTGTATTGCACACTATAGGACGCTGATGGAATAAACGGCCAGGAGACAACCGGCACCTGGGCGAGCGAATAACCGCCATATCCTTGGAAGGCAAGATTGGCGGAGAACACCGGCGGCGGGTTGGTGGAACCAGCTCCGGGCTGGCCGTACAAGTCCATCGCGAACACATCGCTGCCGACATTGAAATCGTCGGAAACCAGGTCGGGCGCCCAGCTTTCAAAAACGAGCATTTGGCCGTCCGCGCTGAAAATCGGGGTGAGGGACTGGGCAACCGGGGAAACCCCCGACAAATTGGCGCTCGCCAGGCTGGTTGAGTTGGACAGGCAATTATAGAGGAGAATGGCGGCGATACCATTAGTATCCGACGGAATGGCGTTGCTCGAGAAACTCCGATACGCCACCAACGAACCGTCCGCGCTGATGACCGGCGAATCGGCGATGCCATTGGCAGGATTGGTGGACTCGTATGCCGTACTGACCAGCAAATTGCTCCCGGACAGGAAGCTGTAGAGATAGATATTGCTATTGGCGCTGTAAGTTAAAAGGCAGTTGGTGCTGAATTTCAACCCGGCGCGCGAGCCAAAGGCGCCGCTGGCAATCTGGCAATTGGTATCGGCGATCAAATCCTGCGCGAACAACTGTCCATTGGCGACGTAGGCCAGCCAATGTCCGTCCGGACTGAGCGAGACATTTGCAAAGGGTCCCGAGGTATTCGTGTAAATGAGTGAGGCAGCGGGCGAAGACCAAACGAACAGGTTGGTGACCGTGCCGCTGATTCCGACAAAGGCGATATAATTCCCATCCGGCGTCATGGACCAGGACGAAAATCCTCCCGCCGATCCGTAGCCATTCGTAGTCAACGCATAAGTCTGGCTCAGATCCATATCGCGCAGGAAGAGATTGTTGCCTCCACTCACATTTGGCGTCAGAGTTGTTGCCGCGCTGCAAAAGAGCACATACCGGCCATCGCTGCTGATTTGCGGCAGGTACGAGCTTCCGTTGCCAAACCCGCCGTTGGTATCCACGCTCACCAGCGTGGTCAAGCCCTCCCGCATGTCACGGACAAAAACATCCGAATAGAAATTCGAGTCGGCCGCCATCAGGTTCGTCGCATTGCTGGTAAAAGCCACATAGCGCCCATCACCGCTCACGGAGGGCTCGGTGGAAAGATTATTGCCCGCCGCGCCGTTCGACGCGACGCTCACAAGAATATTTGTGCCTGTAACCAGATCGCGAACAAAAACTTCAATATCGCCGTTTGTGCCATTGGGCGTGACGTTGTTTGCCCACGAGGATAAGGCCATGAACCGGCCGTTGGTGCTGACCGATCCCGCCCACAAGCTGCTCGGCCCGTTCGGGGTGACCGACGACAGGTTTGGGGCATGGACTGAGATCAATTGGGAAACCGTATTCGTCAAGTCGAGAGCGAAGACGTCATTGTAATAATTGCGGCCATCGAGATTGGCCCAGGGACTTTCGAAGGCCACGGTGCCGGCGTTGCAGCTCAGCGCGGGCACGGCGGTTGCATTCACCCACATAGCCGCACCGTTGGTATTCACGCTCACGGCCGTGGTCGTGCCGGCTTGCGTGTCACAAAGCGCCACTACGGCGGCAGTATTGGTGGTTGCGGTGTAATTGGTGCCGGCGTCGGTGCTGACGAAAACGACGTAACGGCCGGTCGGATCAATGTCCGGCGAATAAGCATTGATGCCGTTGGTGGGATTGGCGCTGACCAGCACATTCGTGCCGTTTTGCGCATTCCAGAGATACACAGCGGTCCAAAAGGATAATCCGGTAGCCGAATTAGTGCCGTAACCGACAAAGACGATAGATTGTCCGTCCGGCGTCATGTTCAAGCTGCGCATCGTTTGAACCGTGCCTGAGGGCATTACCGCATTGGTAACAATGGTTTCCGTGACACCGTTTTGCAGATTGTAGTAATACACGGTCCCGCGCGGGTCCCCGGGGGAATTTGAACTGATCTCAAATGCGACATACTGGCCGTTGTCGCTAATGGCCTGATTGTAACAAAAACCGGATTGCAAGCGGGACATAATGAGTGCGTTGGTGCTCGCCCACGTTGTGGCTCCGGCCTGCAAATCACGAACATAAATCTCGCTGTCGGGCGTCCATCCGAGTGTTGGGGCGGGCAATGTCATTCCCGGCAGCAAATTCGTTGCCGAACTGGAGAAAACCACGTAACGGCCGTCGGGAGTGATCTCCGGTCCCTCAGAGGAGCAACCAGTGCCGTTGGGGACCGCGCCGACGCTCGCCAGCGTGGTCGCGCCTGCCTGCATGTCACGCACGAAGACATCCGGAATGCCGTTGGTATCGTTGGGAACCAGATTAGTCGCGGCACTGACGAAGGCGATGTAGCGGCCATCCGGCGACATTGTCGAACTGCGCGACACGTCGTCCGGGCAGGTCCCATTGGTTCCGACGCTGACCAGCGAGGTGATTCCGTTGACGACGTCGCGGAGGAAAACTTCATTAAGACCATTGGTGGCGTTGGTGACAAGATCCGAGGCCACGCTTTCGAATAAGGCAAATTGGCCGTTGGTTGAAAGCGCGGTCGGAAACGAATTGCCGTTCCCGCCGTTACCCCAAAGATTGACGCTGACCAGCGTCGTCGTCTGAGCAAGCCGGTCGCGGAGATAAACATTTGCCACCGGCGGATTCAATTCCGGAATCCCGTTACTGCTGTCGCCTTCCGAGAGATTATTGGCCGTGCTGGCAAACAAAACATACCGTCCGTCCGGGCTGACAATGGGCGAGAAAGAATCGCCGTTGCCGTCGGGCGGCGCGGCAATCGAAAAGGCCGACGTGGTGACCAACTGGAGGGCGGCGGACGCGGAATAGGAGATACAACCAGCCAGGAGAATCACGGCGGCGCAAAACGAGGTCGAAAATCGGGCGTTCATTTCAAACCCTCTCTATGTAAATCATCCTATTAGACTTTTTGCATCAGGCAAGAAAATTGTGTTTACACTTGGAATTTCTTTGGTTACACTTGCCTTTCAAGGCCATTATATGAATCCTGCGGGAAGATGCTTCGTGTCACAGAAAAGCGCTGCCGCTTTCAGCCGGGTTGACTTTGTGATTGTAATCCTCGGCGTTTTCATTCTTGCGATAACATTTTTGCCCGCGCTCGCGAGTGTTCACGTCAATACTCAGGCTGGTCAATGCCTCGACAATCTCCGACAGCTTACCGCCGGCTGGTGGATGTATGCCAATGATAATGAAGGCAAACTGGGTCCCAATCGCGGACTTTTTCCGGCAAATCCCGATTATAATGCGTATCCAAAGTGGGTGGCGGGAAACATGAATGGTGGCAGTGTGGGAGGCCCTTATACGGGCATTGACGCGACGAACACAGCGCTTTTGATTGATCCCAACTATTCTCAATTGGCGGCCTGCGTAAAAAATCCGGCCTTGTATCATTGTCCGGCGGATCAAAGCACATGGAGTACGAGCGGCACTCCGGGCTCAAACGAAGTGGCTCGCGTCCGCAGTTATTCCATGAGCCAGGCTGTGGGACCTGACCCAATGGAAGTTTGATAGATTC
Organism: Verrucomicrobiia bacterium; assembly: GCA_030038175.1. Taxonomy (GTDB): domain Bacteria; phylum Verrucomicrobiota; class Verrucomicrobiia; order Limisphaerales; family UBA11358; genus UBA11358. The sequence continues at coordinate 975 of JASHPN010000397.1, read as the reverse complement.
CACACATATCGCGGGTCACTGGCTTTCAACCGGAAATGAAAGCGCACCCGGCGGTACTCCATGGCGTGTCTATATTAAAGCCTCGGATTTGGTGGCGCCGTCCCCCTCGCAACTTTGGGTGCTGATCGAGGAACATCCCGATAGCATCAATGATGGCGCATTTGCGGTTCAGATTCCCACGAGTCCGTCACAAACCGAATGGATCGATGTTCCTGCCAGGTACCATCAGAACGGCGTTAATCTTTCGTTTGCCGACGGTCATGTGGAGTTTCATCAATGGCAATATCCGCAATACCTTCCGTCCGATGTCTGGGCTGCTGATACAGTTAGAAATATTGGCAACGGAGCTTACGGTGGGCCCAAAACCCCGGATATACTATGGCTGGTCCACCGGACCTCAGCATTGGCGCCGGGTGCGTCGCCAGCTATTTATCAACCATGATCCGCCGGGCAAAGATACCTTCGGGCGCTGATAGCCGCGCTCCTGGCATTTCGGCCTTTAGCCGGATCGATTTGCTGGTGGTGACCCTCACGCTGGTGGTCCTGGCCATGGCGCTGTTCCCGGCGCTGGCGGTCGTTCACATGAATACCCAGGGCGGTCAATGCCTTTACAATCTCCGGCAACTCACGCTCGGCTGGTGGATGTACGCTAACGACAACGAAGGCACAATGGCTCCCAATCGCGGACTTTTTCCGGCAAATCCCGATTATAATGCTTTTCCTAAATGGGTGGCGGGAAGTATGGTTGGCAACAGTGGTACAACTGGGCTTTATACCGGCATTGATGAAACAAATTCTGCGCTTTTGGTGAATTCCACCTATTCTCAATTGGCGGCCTACGTACTAAATCCCACGCTTTACCGTTGTCCGACAGACCAAAGCACATGGAGTACGAGCGGCACTCCGGGCTCAAACGAAGTGGCTCGCGTCCGGTCTTATTCCATGAATGCCGCAATTGGTTGCGGGACAAACGGC
>JASHPN010000396.1 GCA_030038175.1 Verrucomicrobiia bacterium | reverse complement strand
GCGGCTGGTGCTGCGCACGCAGCCGCGCTCCGAGGGAGCGCGACTGTGTCCCGTCTGCGGGACCAGTCGCAGCACATTCGCAGGCATTGAACCGTGCCGTATGCGCAAGGCTTCCAGTTGGCAACATGCTGCGGCTGGTGCTGCGCACGCAGCCGCGCTCCGAGGGAGCGCGACTGTGTCCCGTCTGCGGGACCAGTCGCAGCACATTCGCATGCATTGAACCGTGCCGTATGCGCAAGGCTTCCGGTTGGCAACATGCTGCGGCTGGTGCTCCGCACAGCCGCCGTCGCTGAAGCTATGGCGGCCACGCAGCCGCGCTCCGACAGGCGGGACGCCCGTGCCACTGCCGGGGCGAGGGTAAATTTTATGGGCGTTGCCTGGCCGGAATGGTAGGTGAATTTGACGCGACCGGTTTTGTCTGCGCGCAGGAGTTCGCTGTTTTGACCTCCGATTGTCAATTGATAAGCAGCGCCGGGCCGCAATTGAGCAATTTGATGCACTGTTTTCCCTTTGGTTTGGCGCGATGTCTCGGTCCATTCGCGCGGCGAGTCCGGATTGTCAGGCCAATTTTCAATTTGAACCGACAGCTCATGGCCACGGGCTGGCGAAATCGCCATGGCCCAGGTCGCGGTCCCGCGTGGGAAGTATTCCACTTTGTGGCCGGTTGCGTTTATGCCAAAGGAATTTGAGTCGCGCAGGGTGACATCACCCACCGCTACGGCATAATCGTTGGCGCTCAGATCAATCAAAAAGGACAGTCCTCGCAACTGATAGCGAAATTCCGTCCCATTCAGTCCGGCAGGCAGTTGGGGGTCGAGATAAAGCCGGTTGGGCTGAGGCCGGATGCCATAAATATCGCGATACAAGCCCACGACCGCCATGCAGTTCCCGGCCAAAATATCACTTCCCGCGCCGCGTTGAGATTGTCTGAGATAGCGCTGATAAGACAGGCCATCCTCGTCATAGCGGGTCAAAGTGTTTTTGACATATTTGAGGGCGATGGCGGTGTCGAATCCGGCGTAAGCGCGAACTCCAAGTTCATTCCATGAGAGGAAAATATCTCCATTTTCATAACTGGGAAATGGAGAACCGCCCCCTTCATCGGGCTGAAAGGGGAAAAAACAAAGAGGCCATGAAAAAAGATCCTCCTTTTGCATTTCGTGTTCCATACGATCGAGAATGGCAGCCTTCCGTGAGGCATCGTCGCAAATGCCGTAAGCGATCGCCGCGAAGTTGACGGGCGTCACCAGGTTATTGCCATGAATGGAACCGTCTTTGTCCCGCCAATAAATGTACCATTGATTCGTCGGATCCCAGAAACCGCCATTGGCAATGGGCCGGTTGAAAGTGGTTTTCAATCGTTCGGCAAAATCGCGATACGTTGCGGCGTGGCCCGGGTCGCCAAGCGCATCCTCGTCATTAGCCCAAAGACCCAAGGCCTCGTACAGCGCGGCGTTGACGAAGGCATTTTCGTAAGAGGCCCAAACGACATCAATCCAGTCACTGCTCTCTTTTTGTTTTACTGAATCGTTCATCATTGCCACCAGGCCTGTGTTTCCGACTTCCCGGCGCGTCAAAAAGTTCAGGGCACTTTCGCAGGCGGTCTTCTCTCCTTCGAGCCACTTTCGATTTCCGGTCAGGTCGAATTCTTCAGCCACATTGATGACGTAGTCCGGTTGGGAATCCAGCAAGAATCCCCATCTCGTTTCGTAGAATCCGGATGAATCGTCATACAGTCCGCGCATGGCATCGCCGGAAGTATGGCACCAACGCGATTTGACGCGCCCATCCGGTTCGATGGCGTGGTCGCGTTCGTAATCCAGGCATTGGGCAAAGTTGGTGATGTAATCATTCTCATCCAGGGCCAGACCCATTTCGGCGAAGAACGGTTCGTGCAGGCAGATGTAACCTGAGCGCCAGCCATTGCCGCCAACGAGCTTCTGGTCTATGACTCCATAACGCGCCACGGTGTTCAGCAATTCGCCAATTTTGGCGCCATCCAGGCCGGCCAACTTGCCCCGGTCATCAATGCTGCCGTAAACCAGTGTCTGCAAAGTTAATTCGACAGTGACCTCTGACGGTTTGACCTGGAACGGATCCCAGAGGTCCTGGCGGTTTGCCAGGAACCGCATCAGGGAATGTTTGGGTTTCGCACTTTCGCCGCTGACCCCATAGTCGAATGACAGGGCGCCATCTTTCTGATGCGAGAACCGGCCGGCTCCGTATTGATCGTCGGGCAGGTGCGCGGCAATTCGAAGGCAATCTCCCAATTGGAAGTTCCAGAACGTGACCGTTCCGAAGTGGGCGCCATAGGTGGTATTCGTCTTTTCCAGATACTTGTCCAGCACAACGCCGCCATTATCCAATAATCCACCGGTCCAGGTGGATAGGCCGGCAAAATCCCATTCTGGAAACGCGGTGTCTTCCAAAGTTGAATCGGTTGGATATTTCCGATTGATCCGCCAGAGGATCGCGTCCGGTTGGACCGTGAATTGCCAGGTTTCGTGGATTTCATTCTCGGGCGGGCCAAAGGTTATTCCGGTGACGGTCAGCGTATCCTTGCGCAAAGAAATGGCGGGCGTGGCCGTCTCGCGAGTCGTGAACCATTGGCCGTTTTCACGGATGCCGGTGCAGGCGCCTGAATCGGCGGATACCTGGCGTCCGCGGACGGTGACTTGATCCAGGATACATCGGCCATTGTAATTCAGCCGCAGAAGCAGGTCCCCTTGTCCGTCAGCCAACGTAACCAGCTTTCGCTCGCCGTCTATTTGAATTGTTCCGGGGCCGGATGCAACGGCCGAGACCGCGGCCATCAGGCTTGCCTGGAAAAATAGGAGCAGAATGCCGCGGCAGAACCGTTGAAACATATTTTTCATGGTTTGCCGGTTTCGGATAGGTACGGAACATTCGTGCCCATGTACGGAAGGTCCAATTGTATCTTTTGCCCTTTGAGCGGAGACCATGGCTCAAGATAATAACCACGCGCATCGAAACCGATGCCAAAATGGCCGGTAAAAAGCGCTTCCACGCCATCCCAATCTTCAGGCAAATAGCCTTCACCGCGGCCGCGCGAGCCATTCCATTCGTAAAACGCGCTTCCGACCGGGTTGCGTTGTTTCTGGTGGGGTAACTGTATGCCGGCATTGAACGTCCCGCGCTCATAGGAGCCCATCAATGGCCAGAGGAGGCGTTCAGCGGCGTCGTATTGGCCGGTTTGATAGAGCGCCTGGATAACGTAATATTCCAGGGCCGGCGTGGCGCCGCCATTCATATAATCCTGCCAGGTGTCCATGCCATCTACCCGTTTGGGTGCGCCGCTGGTGTGAGGAATATAATCGGCGGGACTAAACGGCTTCAAATTTGTTGGCAACCCGAGAGAATAGGAATGAAAACCAATTTTGTCCAATCGCGCCAATAAAACCTGCAAAATGGCCGTGGCTTTTTCGCGCGGCACAAGGCCCTGGCAAATGGCAAAACCGTTCACCCAGGGAAACAGATAATCGTGCAGGGTCCCATTTTCCGTCCGCCATCCCGCCAGCACGCCGGTTTCAGGGTTGTAAAACGATTTGAAATACGCTAACTGGATGCGATTGGCGTCGTTCTGGTAGCGCCTGGCCAAGTCCGGTCGTTCGGCCTGAGATTCGATGTCGGCCATGCACAAAAAGGCGCGATAGTCCGCCGCGTTGCAATAAGCGTCGGCTCCCTGCATCTTGTAAGTGTCAAACCACATCGTGCCGCGGCCATTATGATAGATCAATCCGTCGGGGCCAAACTGGGCTTCGATATGATTGGCCAGGCACTCCATGGGTTCGAGCCATTTCCGCAGTTGTTTGAGTCCCCCAATCGTTCGGATGTCGTACCAGGCCGAAATGACCAGGTAGGCGGCGGTTTCGCGCGATGACCACCAATCCGGCGCGCAGACGTTGCGGTTGGGCATTTGATAGCCGGGCGCTCCCTGAAAATACCGGTCCACGGACGCGCCGACCATCTCCATGGGCGAAATGCCGTTGGCAAGCCGCGGTGCGAATACTGCTTCCTGAGCGTAAAATAAAATGGACAGTCCACAGGGCACACTCATGACGCTGTTGCCGATGATGCCGGTATCGGGCCGCCACTGGACCATGTTCAATGAGTATTTTGGAAGACGAGCCAATCGTAAATCGCCTTTGACCAGGTCCGGCAACGGTTCCGGCGCCTGGACCGAGAAGTCCATGGTAGTGTGCCAGGGTTTGGGACCGATTTCGTTAAGTCCGTCTTCGGATTTCGGCTGATTGGGCGTAATGTCCACCCAATAAGTTGTCGCTGGAAAGAGAGCTGAGGGTATCCGATAAAATGCGGCGGGATCTCCGGCGCGGGTGATGAACGCGGTGCCGAAATCAGGCGCGTCGAGGTACGCGGGGGTATCCACATAATTCATAATGTCGGAGGGATGGCAGACGAAGGTAGTTGGCGTTTCGTTTGCGGCAAAATGGAAACGAAACAGGCCGCCGCGCATGAGGGTCGGCTGATCTGCGGCAGCCGCCAGTTCCAGTTCGAAACCGTGTTCGTTGGCGCGAAGGGAAACTTGTTCATACGCGCCCGCGGCCACTTCCACGGGCGAGTAACGGAACACGTTGCCGTTGCGTGTCAGGGTACTGGTCTGAAGCGGGGTGGGGGTTTGAAAAAGTGGTTCCAAAACGGGACAAGCGCCGCTTTCCTGTAGAAAATTGACGCCCAATTCGCTCTGGCCGAGAGAATCCCATGACAGTTCTTTGATCAACGGGCGCGATTTATCCAACACGAGACGATACCAGGGAGTGCGGATGTCCAGGGTTTGTCCGGAATCTTTGATATCAGGAACAAACTTTGTGGGCCTGAGGTTGGATTTCAGGGCAGGGGCCGGGACGCTTGCTGACGCACGCGACCCGGTGAGACCGCTTGCTGACCAGTCTTCGCTACGCTTCGCCTCGGCCGGCGCGCGCGGCTCGGTTGAAATGGCGTCGGCGCCGTAAACTTCCACCTGGGCCAGTTCGGCGAGCCAGGACTGAGGGGTGACGGCTGCGGTGTTTCGTTCGATCAGCAGCCGGAAGTTGTCGGTTACGATGGGTTTGAAGGTAACGACACAAGAATGAGTTTTCGGATCATATTGCGCATTGGCGACATGGAAAAACGTGTGGAATGCGCCGCTGCTATTCTCCAAAAACTGGCCTGAAAATTCCGCCGGGCTCATGTCCGGGCCCGCATAGAGAACAATCTTGTCAATCCGGCGCGGGCCGGAGAAGTGATACCATACCCATTGCGGCAAATGTTCATATTCACTGCTGATCCAGCAATGGGAAGTTGGTTCGCCCGGAACAAACGGACGGTTTAGTGGACAGACGTCATCGTGAACCATCGCGCCGCCGCGGAAGCCATGAGAACTGACGGCAACCTGCACGCCGGGTTCAGTCCAGAAGGCGACGTTCCGATAGCCGTTAGCGTTGTCTGGCGGCGCATTCGCCGTTGGGGTGGTGTCGGCAATAGTCGAGCACACTGTTAGGAGAATCAGGAACATTGTTACCACGAATTGCGAAAATCGGGTCCGAGACAGGTTTAGGGTGCGCAGCTGGTCTATGTTCTTTCTATGAACCTCGTGATTCTCCCGCACCGTGAGCGGGGCGGGGTTTTCCCTCGGACGACTCTCCCTCACCCGCCGTCGCCTGGCTATGGCGGGACAGGCCCCGGCCCTCTCCCGCCCGCCTTCGTCCCGCTTGGACGCTAACCTAAGGGCAGGATTGCAAATAACGGTCTTTATTCCCGCGAAGCTTCCTTTCATCAAACAATAGCGAAGTATGCCAAATTGGCCGCATACTGGATTCGCGCTGTCGCGCGGCTTCGCAATTAGCGGCAGGGTGTTGGGGGCTTGTGACCCAGGGCGACGCGCTCGCGGACTCACGCTCTGCCCTGGGCTGTAATATTTCAGCCTTACAGGCTTTTCAGTCAGAGCCTCGCGGACTCGGCTGATAATGATCCCGCATTCAACGCGGGAACTTTGCGCGGAAATCTGCAATGACATACGTGACAAGGGTCTAGGGCTTTTCATCAAATTGGTAATCGCCTGCGCCGACCAGGCATTTAATGGAAGTATCCGCTTCCGAAACGGCGAGCACACCGGGGTCTCCGATGGCCGATTGGGCCGGCCACAATCGTTTGCCGGATTCCGTAATTGTAAAGTTTCCTTTGGTCAATTCCGGCAGATAAATAGCGGCGCGGGTATTGGCCGGGACATGAACCGACAGGGTGAATCGGCCATTAGCCGATTTGTCCCAACGCGTCGTGATAAGGCCTTTGACCGTGGGAACGGCGCCTGCGGCAAACGTGAGGCCGCCGGTTTCCGGGCGGACATCGAATGTGGCAAAGCCGCCGCTGGTGGGCTGAATGCCGCAAATATATTTCAGAAAGATATATGCCGGGTAGGAAGTCCAGGCATGGTTCACTTCATCCTGGGACGTCCAGGATTCCCAATTGGCCTTGTTGCCTTCAAGCATGGGACGGTAGCGGACGAGGTCGTGGACGACGAATGCCCCGCCGCCCGCATTCAAGAGACCGCTGTACAACGCGTCACCGCCATAACCGCCGAGGTTCGGTTTTCCGGCATTCTCGATAATATTTGCAATTTCAGCTCTATCCGCCGCCGGCTCAATGTCAAAACGCAAAGCCCAGGCCGATGCCAACGGATAGAACTCCTTCCGGTCAGTGCGGATCAGGTAAAACTTGCCGTTAAAAAGTTGGGAATTGATGCCTTCTTTGACTTCGTCCGCCTGACGTAAATAGTCGTCGCTTTGGTTGGAGTCTCCCAGAACCGAAAAAATGCGCGAGGCGATCAGCAGGTTCTCATAATATTGGCAGGCGGTGGCTGCGTTGTAGCCCCCGTAGGGAGTGGTTTGGGGTGCCCAATCGGAAATCCGCCACTTGGGCGGATTGGGTAATTTGGTCTGCGGGTCCTGATACGCCTTCATCCAGTCCATAAAATGCGTCAGATGCGGGGACATTTCGCGCAGGAGGGTCTGATCGCCCGAAAACAAATATTGCTGCCACAACAACATTGGCCAATACATGGACCATTCCGGGATCTCGAACATCGGCGATGGACTGCACGCATAAAAATCACCGTCAGTCATTTGCTCGCCGGTATAATCGCGCAACACCTTGTCAATCATCATTGTGTTGCGGTCGTTGTAGAGCAGAACGTTTCCGATGTTCCAACTGTCGGCCGTCCACTGCGATTGTTCCCGTTGGGCATCCACACTGATCATGCCCTGCTGAATGTTCTGCCGGGCCGACCGTTCACACATGGTATAGATGTTATTCAGCAGTTCGCCGGAGCAATGGAAGCGGCCGGCGACATCGGCGTCGCTGTAGGCCCAAATGCCGCGCACGTCGGAAGCTCTCAATTTTCCCGCGTAGCCGGTGATCTTCATCTCCTGAAACGATGTATGCCGTCCGAAGTCCGCATCCCACGTTTCGGCGCCGCCGCGGCAGGTATATTGGTCCCAGCCGGCCTCTTTCCGTTCGCCGGTCATTTGAAAATATTCGACGCGTACGGTATCGCCCGGATGATTGGCGCGCATCGTAATTTTGGGCCAGCCGTCAATGCAGCGTCCCAAATTCACCAGCCATGCGCCATTTGTTTTTGTGATGCTCTCCGGTCTAAGTTCAGCCTGTTCCCGTTCCAGCGGGGCCATTTGGGCGAACAAACGATAATCGGAGCGATCCACCACGGTCGCCGGGGCCCAGCCGGAATCGTCGAAATCGGCTGATTTCCATCCAGCCGGTTCCTGGCGCGAATCAAACTGAATGGCGGCGCGATTGTCCGCGCCGCCCCCACTGCTGAAATACGTGACGGGTGTTTCAATAAATGCCGTGTGGGCGAGGACCTTCCAGGAATCATCAGTTCCAATCGTGGAAGATGAGCCGTCCCGATAATCCAATCGCGCTTCCAGGAGGAAGGCGGGTTTGGCGTTGCATCCGGAGTCGTGCCAGGTACCGATCCAGTGAGCCATCGCCGCGAACACGTTGGTTCCGGGTTTGAGCAGTTTGGTCACGTCATAGGCGTTGTATTGGCCGTAATGATAGGGGTCGCAACGGGCCGGGCCGCGGCCCAGAGGTTGTCCATTGCAGTAAAGAAGGTAATCGTTATGCGCAGTCACATAGACCTTGGCCAGGGCGGGTGCGTTGGTCAGGACAAAAGTCTTTCTGAAATAAGCGATGTTGTTTTGATTGGTGGTTCCATCCCAAACGTTCTGAGCAATCCACTCGTCCTGATTCAATCCCGTGTCGAAGAATGCCGGCGCGCAGTAAGGACTGGGTTGTCCGGTCCGGTCCCAAATTCGGACTTTCCACCAAAAGCGCGTCGCGGCGGGCAGGGCGGGGCCGGTATATTCAACCGAGGCGGATTGGTCTGAATCCACTTTGCCGCTGTCCCAA
>JASHPN010000042.1 GCA_030038175.1 Verrucomicrobiia bacterium | reverse complement strand
TTTCAATGCTCCTTTCACGAGGGTTAAGGTTGAAGTGGAAGCCGCCGCGCCTTTGGCCAGCGCCGCGGTGGAAATCGTTTTGGCCAGCGCCGCCGGGGCTGCCTGGATGGAATTGGCCGAAATCGCCCCGGCCAAAGCCGCCGGCGTTGAGCTGATGCCGCGTTTGGCGAAGGAGGCGCGTAATTTTTCGAGCGCGCGATTCACCCGCTTTTTCGCGGCTTCTTCACTCAGGCCCAGGGCAACGCCGATTTCGTACAAACTGCGGTCTTCAAAATAACGAAGCGCCAGGGCGTCGCGATCGGTTTGTCCCAGCCGCAACATGGCCTCGTCCAGCAGCGGGGCGATTTGTTTCCAGGCATTATCCGGCTCGTTCAAGATGTTTTCCATATAAGCCGTGTGTTCGCGCATTTGGCGCCGGCGTTCCTGCTTTAGCACGCTCCCGGAGACGTAACCGGCGGTGCGATAAAGCCAGCCCGAAAGAATGGTCTTTGGCCCCAGGCGATCCGCTTTCCGCGCCAGAATAATGAAGACCGCCTGGGTAACGTCCTCGGCCAGCGCGGGATCACGGACCTGCCGCAGCGCCGCTGAATAGACCAGATTGGTGTAACGCTCGACCAGGGCTTCGAAGGCCTGGTCGGATTGACGTTGCGCATAATCGCGCACCAGCCGCATGTCATCGGTTGCCATTTACCTATTCATGCACACCGAAAAGCAAAAGGGGACAACTAAAGTAAAAATTCAAAAGGAAAAATTAAAAATTAAGGCGCAAATGAACGTCGATTTGAAAGGCGACGCAATACATCATCCGGCACATCCGCTAACTGACCGCCCTGAAGGGGCACTGGAAATTAGCCAGGGGTCGAGCACGAGGAGCGCGAGTGCGACCACCCCTCGTCCGACAACCAACGTCCAGTCGCTAATTGCGAAGCCGCGCGATAGCGCGCATCTGATTGGCGGCTTTTTCGAAACAATAATCCGCGATTTATGCCCCTAACCCTTAGGTTGACGCCTATGCGCTTTTGGCGTAGGCGGCATAGCGCGAATTTGATATGCGGCCAAATCCACAAACCCCGTCCAGCCCTAATCCACCTTTTGAAAATCTTTGGCCAGGGATTCGGCGAAATAAACATTTTTGCACGTGCCGCACGAATACGCCTGATCACATTCGGCCCTAAATGAGATGGTGTTTAAATGAACGCGCAGGCCTTTGGTTTCATAGCATACCGGGCAAAACGGTGTTTGGTCGGTCTTTGCCCAATAGAGGCAACGTCGCCAGCTCAATCTGCGGCTGTTCTTCACCAACAAATAAAAGCAGTAAGAAAGGATGGCCAACAGAACGAGGATCACTTGCAGGAAAAGCTTTTTCCCAATGGCCGCAAGAATCTCGTCAAAGATTCTTTCACCGGAAAATTGCAGGCAGGCGACCGCCACCGCCGTGACAATTGCGGTTATCAGCAGAGCCAGTCCTGTTGCCGGGCCCAGTGTTGGCTGGCTCGGAATGGCCCCAGAGTTGGCAGGGTTGTCGCTTTTGCTCACCTGAATAAGTGAGTTTTAACCCATTGAATCGCCAATGAAAACTAAAAACTGGGAGCGCCGGAGCGCGGCTGTGTGCAAAGCACCAGCCGCAGTAGCGAGGTAAACCTTACACAACCGTAAACCTTGAAACGATGTGATTTTTCCGCGTTGCGGCTGGTCTCCGACACAGCCGCGCTCCGGGCCGTTGGCCTGAAATACTGCGTTATCGCGAATATTCGGAGATCTTCGCGATGAGCCGGTCTTCCGTCGGAGTCGGCACGACTTCATGAGCGAAGAGAATGCCATTCATCGAAACGGTGCGGCCATAATAGATGGCATTGGCGTCGTTGTTCGGAGAAACCGAGCCTCCCTTGATTTCTCCTCCGGCAAAAACCCCTCTGTGCGCGCCATAGACCGTGGTGTTTGCCGACGTCGTCGTTTCTTGCGCGCCGTGGTAGGCGCTGCCGCCGGTGACCGACGCTTTCGCGCCAAAATCAATGACAGATTTCTTTAGCGCCTCAGTCGCAGCAGGCGAGTTCAACAGCACCACAAAGAAATCCTTGGTGCCGCCGATTTGAGGCCCCAGGCTCGCGCCCATCGCGCTGACAAACGCGGGCGCGCCCCAATGGCCTGCCGCATCGCGCACCAGCACCACGCCGTTGCCGCTCCCATAGCCGATGAAGAAAGCGCCTTTGGTGCGGTCCAACAAAAGGATGCCCTTTGCCCTGGCCAAATCAGCCGCCGGCACGCGCGTCGTTGGATTTTGTTCCATCGCGGTGAACTTGTCCGTGAATGATTGAAGCCGATCGTTCAATTGCGCTCTGTCCACGGCTCTCGCCGAACAGGCCAATCCCAATACCATTAAACACAATATGATAGTTTTCATAATGGTGAACCAGCTTTGCCAATGCCAATGGATTGACGGGCCGCCAAAGGGCCGTGCGGGGGTCAGCGGGGCCTAAATGGACGATTTTTCCGCGAAAATCGTCATTCGAATTGGGGTTTTCGTTTGGAAAACCGTGTAATCTGCCATGTCCCCGTGTCAATTTGCACGGCTGGCATCAGAGCCGCGCGCGTCAGCAAGCGGGAATGACTGCGAAGGTCGAGCAAGCCGAGATGAGCAGTGATCAGCGTACGGACGCTGGTTCCCGCTCCCTCACGGTCGCGGCTCAGTTGGCCGGCTCGGAACAGAGCCGCGCGCGTGAGCAAGCGGGATTGACTACGGTGGTCGAGCAAGCCGATATTCCAGCAGTTGGCGATGTTGTGCGGTGAAGCGAACCCTCCCCTGCGGGATCGCGCTCCTGAGCTCACGCCGAGGACGCAAAGGTTTTTTGGCAAAGGATTTCTGGAGGTGTTTCCAGATCATCTACGGCGACAGCAACCGGAAGAACAGATTGGCTTGTGGCGTAATCGTTACAGAGTTGCTGAGTGAATTCGTGGAAATTAGGAAGGAGGAGTTCGTCCAATTGGGGCTATTCAAGTCGGCCGTCTGCTGCAAGTTGAATCCCACAGATGGAAAAGGCCACGATATCGTGATCGTATTTCCGGGGGGAGAAACTGAGAGCGCGACGTTTGGGTTGAACGGCGCCAGGATTTCGGTGATTGTCCGGGCCGGCAGGGTGAGGCGGAAAGTGCCGGCATTGGTGACGCTGGCGAATCCGCCGGTTGAACCGGTGACGGTCCACTGCGTATAAGTTACCGGTCCGGCGATGGAGCCGCTTTCCAGGTCGAATCCGTAATTGGCATAGACATTGGTATTGTCGTTTATGGCCCAGACGACGAGATTTGAAGACGAAGCAAACGCGCGAGTCATCAATTGTCCTGGAATGGTGGTGCTCGTGCCGTCAATATCGTTCATGAAGACGGGCCGGGTATTGATCAGGTTGGCCGTCAGGGCTTGTTCCATGCCGCCTTGTACGCCGGTGTTGTCATAGGCCCACCAGACGAAGCCGCTGAGACCGGTATCCGTACAGTCAAAGATGGTTGGGATGTCTTCCTGCGCGGAATCAATGACGTCATCCAAATCAGCCCAATGCACTTCGCTCTGCCAATCGGGCAGGCCCCCGCCCAGTTGCACGAGGGTCTGCAATTTCGCTATGGGCCGGCTCTGGGGATAGTAATGCGTCCCCACAATGCCCAGCAGGCTTGCCCATCCTCCGTTGACCAAATTCTTCATCCAGGAATCGTCCGGGCTGTAATTTTCCGGGGCGATGAGCCGTTTTGGCATTGGAAAGCCGCGGCTGGCGGACAAAGCGGTCAAGTCCTGAACGATCAAGGCGAAAGAGGACGCGGTGATATTGCCTTCGTTGAATTGGCTTTCGTTGTCCACTCCCAGTACGTCTATCGTAAAGCCGTTCGACTGCATAAACTGGAGGTAATCCGCGAGCATGGATGCGTATTCCGCGGGAACCACGCCATTGCTGTTTTTGGTCCAGGAGGGAAATGAATTCGTTCCATCCAGCAGTTTGCTGGCGAAGAGGATGACATTGCTGTTGGCCGAGCGGGCGTTCGTCATCGCTGACAAAACGTCCGCGTAATAGCTGCCGATGACAACCCCGGCGGACGGATGCGCCGGATGGCCGGCGTCCCCATAGATGGGAAGGCGCAGACAGTTCATTTTGTTCGTCACAAAAAGCGTCAGCGCATAGGCCGGGGTCAGTCCGGCGGCTTTGCCGTTTTCCTTGATGTCGTAGCCCCAGGTGGTGATGAGTTGACCCGTTATCCGGGGGTTGATGATGGCATCTCCGCCTGTCCCAGCGGATTGAGCCTGGCCCGCCTCAGCCAACAGGAGGCCCAAAGTCACTAAAAGAAACACTGGTGCACGTTTCATCATTTCAATATCACCCATATAATCGCGCCAGCCGGCCAAATCTTTCAAAAAATCCGGGGTGGCAAAAGAGCGGCCAGGTTTGCTGAGATGCGCCCAAACGCGCTACGCCGTCACCGGTCGCACTGCGGCGGTAACTATCATACGGAGTGTGGGCAATACGGCGCTAGCTCGAGCGCCGCGGGAGCGGCTTAGTCCGGCTGCCTCGAAAGACGACGAACGCCGCGACGCCTGCCGCCAGCAGCGCCCAGGTCGAGGGTTCCGGCACAGGGCCAAGCGTCATCCCCGCAAGAAACGCATCCCCGTAACCAAACCCTTGCGCGGTGCCTTCGAAATCAATAGACGCAATCGTGTCTCCGGCGAAGGTAGAAGGCAACAGAAGCTCCTGGCGATCGAGCCGCACCTGCGCGTTCGCCGATGGGGTTGGCGCTCCGTTTGCGAAATAAGTGGAGACGACGGTCGGGTCGGAAACGGTGTTGTCCCAGCCGTCATTGTTACAATCACGAACGTTGACACCTTCGGTCAGCGTCAGGGTCGCAGTTTCCCCAAGGGTGCCCGTGACTACGATCTGGCCCACAGTCGTGCCGGACGTCCCCCATACTGAATCCATCAGGCAATACAAAGCCTGCGCCTGTGTGCCGGCGGGAACCGAAAATGCAAAGTTAAACGGCCCACTGGCTTCGTTGTTGAGCACCCCGGCCTCTGGCGATTGAACGATGCCGAACGTGTTCGGGGTATTGTTCAACTCCGCCAATCCAAAGGGGACACCGGCGACAGTGAGTTGTGTCCCACCCGAGGGGTAATTGTTTGGACTCGTGTAGGTATCCAGATCGGCATTGGCCTGGGAACCGATGGCGACTTCCATGTATTGGGCTTGAACTGACGACGCGGCGGCAAAAGCGGCGACGGCCATTCCGGCGGACAGGATCTGCAGACGATTGGACGCCAGACAGGAGGCCAGCGCCAGGACGATTTCAGTGATTTTGTTTGTAGTTTTCATGGTGAGTTATTTGGTTGTTTAATTTTCCGAACTTCAAAAGGCGTCGAACGGAAGCCATTTGGAGGAATTGGCTACAGCATGTGGTCTTTCCCTCAATTGTCCATTAAGGTGATTAAACGGGTGTGGTCAATGAAAAAAACGCGAGTTAGAAAAGGGCTTGAAAAACTGTTTGGCAGGAGGATAATCGGGCGTCCCGTAAAAATCCGAAACGTGTCCTCATCCGATTGTCATGCGGCGGTTAATCGTCAATCCGGGAACGGCCAGCGCGTGGGAAATTCCGCTTGCGCCGGGTGTGATTTCCCTTGGGCGCAATCCGGAAAATGATTTTCCCATCGAGCACGCGTCGGTGTCAGGCGAACATTGCCTGATCACCGTCACGGACCCGGGCGTCACGATCAAGGACCTGGGCTCCGCGAACGGGACGTTTATTGACGACGTTCCGGTGGATGAAATGCAATTGTTGCCCGGTCAAACTATTCGGCTGGGCGATGTCCTCCTGCGGCTGGAATTAGGTCCCGCGCCGCCAGCGGCGAATCCTCCCGCGGCCGCTCCGGCGACCAGGACCGCCTTTTGCAAGTTTCATCGTCACACCGTTGCCCGCTTTTACTGCCCAAAATGCGAACGGAGTTTTTGCGGCGCGTGCGTCAGCTTGAGACAGGGGCGGACCTACTGCCGTACGTGTGCCGTCGAGTGTGAAGCGCTGGCCGAGGTTCCGATTTCCGAGGAATCGGAGTTGTCATTTGTCCGCCAGGCGTTGAACGCTTTTGCTTATCCGTTCCGGGGCGACGGGGTTATGCTGCTGGCAGGGGGAACGATTTTTTTTCTGGTGCTGAATGTCGCAAAGTTTTTTCTGCGCTACGCGATTGGTTATGGGTGGGTGCTCCTGGTCATGTTGACGATTTTTGGCGCCGGTTATTTGGTAACCTATCTGCGGCAAATTCTGCTGGACACGGCGGCCGGAGAAAACCGGATGCCGGACTGGCCGGACTTCACGGATTTCAGCAGCCTGGCGTCGCCTTTTTTTCAGTTAGTCGGCACCGTTGTTTTCAGTTTCGGGCCGGCGATTGCGCTGGCGGTTTACGCGGCGGTGGCGGCTGAGGTCGGTCCCTGGTTCGGCTGGGCGATGCTGGCGGCGCTGCTGTTTGGCTGTGCCTATTTTCCCATGGCGTTCATGGCGGTGGCCATGTTTGACTCGATTGGCGCGGTGAATCCGATGCTGGTCGTCCCGTCCATCCTCCGAATACCCTTGGACTATTTGGCCGCCGCGGTTCTGTTCGCAATCATTCTCCTGGTCCGCTGGGCCGGCCAGGTGGTCGTGCCGCACATTTTGCCCGTGCCGATTTTGCCGAGCCTTCTCTCCGGCTTTTTGGGGCTGTACTTCCTGGCCGTCGAAGTGCGCATTCTCGGCCTCCTCTTTTGGATGCGAAAAGCCGATTTGGGGTGGTTTCGGAGATGAATTGTTTCGGAAACGCCGCGCAGTGAAGCGGAAGGTCGCGCTCAGATAATGTCTTCCGCAGGCTGCTCAAATCATTGCCAAATGCGTCAAGTTAAGATTTTGCTCTCGATCAACGGAATCCGCCTCACGGGTAGCTGACGCGGTAAGTGCGCCTGGGGTATTGAGTCCACTGCGAATCGCTGAAGGACGCGACGCCATTGACCAGCATGGCTGAGCCCACGGACTGCCAGACGGGTGCTGCCAGGTTTGTGCACGCTTCCACCTCAACGGATTCGTTGCCCGCCCAGTTGATGTTGAATCCGAACTGGTTCTCATGAGCGCCGGTGTCCGTCAATTGCGGAAGCCAGGGGGCGGTCGGGATGCCTTCAAATGTGGGTTCCCATCCGGTGGTGCCCGGGAAATAGTAGGCGGTGGCGCCGTTCGTGTCCGCCGAGAATATGGAGAAGCCATTGGTGTCGTCGCCCGGGGCGTTGCCGGCAAAGTAGATGCCCCGGAGCCTGGCGCAATAGTCAAACGCGTCCTCGCCAATGCTCGTGACGTTGGGCCCCAGGAAGACGGTGGTTAGCTTGGGACATTCGTAAAACGCCTGGATGCCAATGTTGGTAAGGCTGTCGGGCAGCGTGACCGTCGTCAGGCTCAAACACCCCGCAAACGCCGAGCTGGGAAGGCCGGTGACGCCGTTGCTGATG
>JASHPN010000395.1 GCA_030038175.1 Verrucomicrobiia bacterium | reverse complement strand
GGCCGGGTTTCAAAAATGAAATTCCCGTCAAATCATCCGACGTGGCGGCCTTTTTTGCTGAAATCGGGGCCCCCGTCGGACATTTGACATATTATGACTTGAAATTGCGCGCGCGGAATGGCAAGGAATGGGTCCTGGCAAAAAACCTGGGCCATAAACCCGAGGCTGACTGGCTGGCGCGGCAGATGACCGCAGCCATCCGAAATAATCCGGTGACGAACGCAAACGTGTGAAAGCCAAACTCAAACTGCGGCGGGTCGGAAAAAGGGCGAAGCAGGAAACCTCAAAGGTGAAAGCATCAAAGGGCCGCCGTGCGTCCAAACGGGCGGGAGGCAATTGGCAGGATGAAGTCGAGCGCGTCCTCATCACGGAGGAACAAATCGAGCAGCGAATTAAAACGCTCGCGCATGCAATTGAGCGGGATTTTCGGGGACGGGAAATGGTCGTGGTTTCACTGCTCAACGGCACGGTCATGTTTTTGGCCGATTTGATGCGGCATTTAAACCTCCCGTTGCGCCTGGATTTCCTGGGGGTGTCCAGTTACGGCCTGGGGACCGAATCAGGCGAATTGGTTTATACAAAGGAACTGCGCCTGGATGTCCGGGGCCGCGACGTCCTTCTGATTGACGACATCCTGGACACCGGCAAAACCCTCCGCCATGTGCTGCCCAAATTGCGCGCCCTGAAGCCGCGCCGCGTCAAAATTTGTGTTCTGCTGGACAAGCCCTCGCGCCGGGTCGAAAACGTCCATGCCGATTATGCCGGCTTTGAAATTCCTGATTATTTTGTGGTGGGTTATGGGCTTGATTTTGCCGAGCGCTACCGCAATCTGCCGTTTGTAGGCGTGCTGCACCCGCACGTCTATAAACAGGGTTGCAAACAGATTTGCCGCAAATGACGGTAGGGACGGCGCGCTGCGCCGTCACCGCCCGCGTGGAGCGGGCGGAACGTGCGCCGTACAGATCCAACTATGCAGGTTGCGCCGCTCGCGCGGTGTCCCTGCCAATATCAGGCGTGTCAGAATTTTAAAATGGAACTCCGGTTGATCAGCTTTCTCGGCTGGCTTGTGATGATTGCCGCCGCGTGGGCGATTTCCTACAATCGCAAGCTCTTCCCCTGGCGCACGGTCGTCTGGGGACTCGGGCTTCAGTTTACGCTGGCGGTTTTGATTTTGAAAACATCAGGGGGCGCCGAACTGTTTAAGCTGGCCGGCAAAATCGTCCAAAAACTGATTCAGTTCTCCACCGAAGGCTGCGAATTCGTCTTTGGCCCGCTTGCGGATCAGGATCTGATGGCGCAGAAATTCGGGCCGGACCACGCGGTGGTTTTTGCCATTCTCGTGATGGGCACGATTATCATCGTGGCCAGCATTTCATCGCTCCTTTATCACTGGGGAATTTTGCAACGGGTGGTCCATGCCATCGCCTGGGTCATGCGCCAGGCCATGGGCACCAGCGGCAGCGAAACGCTCTCCGCCTGCGCCAATATTTTCATGGGCCAAACTGAAGCGCCGCTCATGATCCGGCCCTATGTGCCGCGCATGACGCGGAGTGAGATCATGACCATCATGATTTGCGGCATGGCGCACATCGCCGGCGGTGTCGCGGCCGTTTATGCGGCCATGGGAATCGCCGCCGGATATAAGGACATGGCCGGGCATCTGCTGACGGCGTCCGTGCTGAATTGCCCCGCCGCGCTCATGATCGCCAAAATCATGCTGCCGGAAACGCAACCGAGCGAAACCGCCGCAAGCATGCCCGCCACCGTCCCGCGCACCACCGCCAATTCCATTGACGCCATTTGCCGCGGCGCCGGCGATGGCTTTCAACTGGCGCTGAATGTGATTGCCATGCTCATTGCGTTTATCGCGATGATTGCCCTGGCCAATTACATTTTTACCTATCCGCAGGCTCGTTTGGGTATGGCCCACCCGGCTACTTTGCAAACCGTCTTTGGCTGGATCAACGCCCCCTTTGCCTGGCTGATGGGCGTGCCCGCGCATGACACGCTGGCCGTCGGACAAATTCTCGGCGAGCGCGTGGTGCTGAACGAGTTTGTGGGTTACCTCGACCTGACCACCAACGCCAAACAAATGGCGCTGGACCCGCGCAGTTTTACGATCGCAACGTATGCGCTCTGCGGGTTTGCGAATTTTTCGAGCATTGCGATTCAGGTCGGCGGCATCGGTTCACTGGCGCCCGAACGCCGCAGTGAAATGGCCAAAGTCGGCTTGCGCGCGATGATCGGCGGCTTGTTGGCTGCGTATATGACGGCGTCACTGGCCGGCTTGTTGCTTTGATTATTTCATGAATCTTTCTAATCGCCGAAGGTCTTGGACTCGCCAGTCCTCTGGCGCTTTTCCACGTGTGTCGGTTGATGAATGAAATAGGCATTGACGGCGTCTGTTTTGTATCGGTCGAAAAGCGGTAGAAGACTACCGCAGTCCAAGACGCAAGCGCGATGGCAAAGGCTTATGACTCCGACGGGCATCCAGTTTTAGATTGGCAATCGCCACGGCATCCCTATCGTAAATGGAAATGAAATCGGATGATTTTTCCAATTCCCGGGTTCTGGTCACCGGCGGCGCGGGCTTTATCGGCAGCGCGCTGGTCTGGGCCTTGAACCGGCGCGGCTGCGAAGACGTCGTGGTCTGCGACCTGCTTGGCACGAGCGAGAAATGGCGAAATCTGACGCCCTTGAGATTTGCCGATTACGTCGAAGGCGACGTTTTGTTGCCCCGGTTGCAGGCCGGCGCGCTCGGAAAATTCGACCTGGTTTTGCACATGGGCGCGTGCTCATGCACGACCGAGCGCGACGCCAGTTTTCTCATTCGCAACAATTACGAATTCACGAAAGACCTCGCCGCCTGGGCTTTGATGAATAAAGCGAGGTTTGTTTATGCGTCATCGGCCGCAACCTACGGCGACGGCTCCGCCGGCATGGAAGACGGCGATGCCAAACTGGATGCGCTCCGTCCGCTGAACATGTACGGCTATTCGAAGCAGCTTTTTGATTTGCACGCCAAGCGCGGCGGTTTCCTCGATAAAATTGTCGGTCTGAAATACTTCAACGTCTATGGGCCCAACGAAGATCATAAAGGCGACATGCGGTCGCTCGTCCACAAAAGTTTTGCCCAGGTGAAGAAAGAGGGCGTCATCCGGTTATTCAAAAGCTATCGCCGCGATTACCGGGACGGCGAGCAGAAGCGCGATTTTTTATACGTCAAAGACGCCGTGGCCATGACGCTGCATTTGGCGGCGGCCAAAAAAGCGGCCGGTTTGTATAACATCGGCAGCGGCGCGGCGCGCACGTGGCTTGACCTGGCCAACGCGGTCTTTGCCGCGCTCGGAAAGAAGCCGAAGATCGAGTTTATCGAAATGCCCGAAACGATTCGGGACAAATACCAGTATTTCACCCAAGCCGACATTTCACGTCTTCACGCCGCAGGATTTCGTGAGAAAATTACCGCCCTTGAAGAAGCCGTGGCCGATTACGTGAAGAATTATTTGGAACCGGACAAACGCCTCGAACCGGGCAACCCATGACCTGGGAGTCCCAGGAAACGGCCGCTCCTGCCGGCTTATAACAAATTCATTTTCCA
This sequence comes from Verrucomicrobiia bacterium, assembly GCA_030038175.1. Classification (GTDB taxonomy): domain Bacteria; phylum Verrucomicrobiota; class Verrucomicrobiia; order Limisphaerales; family UBA11358; genus UBA11358. The sequence goes on along the minus strand of JASHPN010000395.1, from coordinate 401 downwards.
AAGACGGATATCGCCCAGAAGCGGCGTCGCAGGTCAAGTCCTGAAATAAATTTGTCACCTGTCCGCGAAGCGGCTCGACGGGATGGTCGGCGACTGGGGTAGCGCCGACAGGAGTCGATCTGCCGAACCCTAGTTCGCGACTCCTGTCGTAGCGCACGGGGCCCCAGTCGCCGGGCATCCCGCGGGGGGTCTGGGGGGGCGAGTTTTTACTGCTTTAGTTCAAAGCCGATCGGTGGACCTCTTCAGGAGTGCGATAACCCAGAGCTGTATGCGGACGTTGGGTATTATACAGCCAGATGCTTTGCGGCACGGCGCGTCGCGCATCGGCTTTGGTTGCAAACTCCAAACCTAATCCGTACTCCTGCTTGAAGATCCCGTTCATCCGCTCAGCCAGCGCGTTC
>JASHPN010000394.1 GCA_030038175.1 Verrucomicrobiia bacterium | reverse complement strand
CCGAAACCAATACGCTCTTGACCGCCTTCGTCGCTGCCAGGTGAACAATCGAAGCGCCTGAACCGGAATCACGGGCCTTGGAACTTCCCGCCCCGGCCCCAACCAAACCCTTCCCGGGATGGTTCCCTTTCCAGAACCACCAACAGCCCGCCGCGCTTAGCAACAGTACAAAGAACCATGTCAACGACCGTCTCATTACTTCGTATATTACAAGAGTTAAAAAAACCCACAAGACCATCTAAGACCAATTGTGCGAAATCATTTCTAAAGGAAATTCGATGAAAAGTAACAGGGATACTGGATTCAAAGCAACTTGTCGGGTATTCTCCTGATACTGAGGCAATTGCCCAGGTCTAAACCGGACTTCTTACAATTCCTTGCCGTCAAATGGCCGGCAGACCAGTCCCACCCGCGCGTTTCCTGAAAAATCCGGGTTCCGATTTTGATAAACCAGGCCGGTCAAACTGTCGCTGCGAAAGGCCAGTTTTAGTCCGCACTTTTCCGCCGACTTGAGGCCAAGCCAGACGAAACGCCATGGCAATGGGACCAGGAGTGGTTTTCTGCCTATCGCACGGGCCATCTCAAGAATAATCTGTTTGAACGGCCAGGGACGCTCGTGGGCGGCTGTCAGAATCTGCGGCTGAATTTCGATATTTCCCGAGGCATACTTTTCGATGAATCCGGACAAATCCTCGTCGTGGACCAGATATTGATTTTGCGAGCCGCCAATGAGCGGCACGGCCGCGGAGCGGCGGAGGCTTTGGGCGAGCCTTCCAAACATTCCCCCGGGATTTTTCCCATAGACCAGCCCCGGGCGCACCACCAGCGCGCCATTGGCCAGCGCGATTTTTTCCACTGCCAGTTTGGCATTGCCATAAAGCGAGCGGCAACCGTCGAACGCGCTGATACTGGAGATGTAAACGATTTTCGGCACACCGGCGGCCCGGGCGGCTTCCAGGACCTTTCTCGATCCCTCGATGTTCACCGCCGCAATTTCCTCCCGGCGCAACGGCGTAAAATCATACGCGCAATGAACCAGCGCGTGGACCCCCGAAAGCAACTGCGGGGAAACGTCGTCGCCCAGGACGAATTGCATCGCCCGCGAATTGGCCCGCGGACGGCGCGTCAGCTCAAAAACGTCCCAATCGTGCGCCGCGAAAGTGTTTTTGATGCGCCCGCCCACATAACCGTTGCTGCCTGTAATGGCGCAGATTGGTTTCATGGGCCACACAATATACGTCCCCGCGTCGCGGAAAAGATTTTTCAGGACAAAGCCGTTAGGGTAGGGACGGCGCGCTGCGCCGTCCGCGCCGCGTGGAGCGGCGCAACTGACTCGCAAGCCTTTTCTTGAGCGAGAGATGCCTTCCGCCCGCTTTACGGGTGGGGACGGCGCTGGGCAATGTCCCTACCGACTATTCTCCCTGCGATACTCAAGATTTTTTTTGGGCTGCTACGCCGTCTCAGACCCGATGCGATGGGCGTTGGCCATGCTGGAAAATGTAATGGTCGTGGCCGGGATGCTCGGCAGAATGCTGGCATCCACGATATGGACCCGTGACCAGCCGGCCGGGCGCCCGAGGCAATCACTTTCAAATTCGCCGGGATGCGACCGCATTGGGATGGAGCCGCCGCAATGGAAACCGCGTCCGGGCGAGGCAATTTGCAACATCGGCGGCACGGCCAGTCCGCCCAGTGACCGAAATTGTTTCAGGACCTCGCTGATGACGCGTTTGACCGTCCGCCGCGTTTCGGGCCGTATGCGCGGTTCCAAAAGCAAAAAATCCCGTGCGCCGTCCCGTTTCAATTGCATCTCAATGGCTGATGAATCGTCCGAATGCAAATAGCCCTGGACAATAACGAGTCTTTCTTCAATGGCGCGCCCAAACAGTTTCATCGGCCCGAGAGACTGCCGCACGGCCTGGCCGATAATGTCGCTGTAGGTGTAAACTTGCAAATGCACCGTGCGGGCGCTGACACGCGGGCTGTTCAACTCCATGAATACCTGGCTCAACGTATGCAACGCTTCGGACCGGACATTGCGCGTCCGGCGCGCCAGTAAAATCGGAAACAAAAAATATTGGCTGTCCAACAATCTCAGCGGGCGGTCATAGGCATTTTGGGAGCGCAGGAGAATTTGCGCGGTGGGAATCACTCCCGCAGCCAGATAAACCCGCTCGCCTTCAAATGAAAGCGGGGCACGCGTTTGCCGGTGAAAACCTTCGACCAACACGGTTGCGCCGTTTTCCCGGATTTTTGTGACGATCACGTCGCGTTCATAGCGGAAATTTTCCTTTCGTTGTAATTCCCGGACCGTGTCGGCGGAATTGTAAATGCAACCATAGGCGCACCCGGTCATGCATTGCGCGCAATAAACGCAGCCTCGGCCCTGCGAAGCATCGGCCGCGCGAACCGCCAGGCGCGACTGGCCGAAGTGCCATCCGGCGCTCCGCAGGACCTCGCGGCGGCGTTCGAGATTTTTCAAAAGCAATTCTGCCTGCCGGCTGGATTTCAGCGGGGAAGGATCGGCGCAGTGCAACGGAAAAAACTCCTCCAGATCGTCTCGTCGCGCGGCCACGCCGGTCATTTGCGCGACTGCCTGATAATGCGGCGCCAGCTCCGCATTTTTAATCGGCCAGCCGGCCATATCTTCGTCGCGATACGGCAACAGAGCCGCGCCCCAAACGTTGCTCAACCCTCCGAGGGCCAGCGACGGCAGCAAGGCCGCGCCGGCGCTTCGCCATGGGATCTTTTCTTCTGTCTCCCGATACGGAAAATCGGAGCCAAAAGATTTCTTCAACGGAATGCCCCTGGCATCCGCCATCGCATCATCGCGCACGGCGGCGATTTGGCTGGGCTTCCATTCTGAATAAGGAATGGCGCCCAATTCCCGGACGATCCTGGCGCGGTCAGGTTCGAGTTCAATCCCGCCATCGAGCATGAGCACTTGCGCCCCACGCGAGACCAGGGCATGGGCACAGGCAGCTCCGGCAGGACCCGAACCGATGACAATTTTGACCATGTGGTTTGAGGTTAACCACGAAGAACCGGAACCACACTAAAAAATTTGATATTGGGACCCGACATTTTTGTACGCGGGTTTAGCGAAGCAAAAACGTAATTTTGATCGGGCGTCATTCCCGCTCGCTGACGCGCGCGGCTCTGTTTATGGACGGACGGCGGGTTGGGAAACCCTGCATTTCATTTGGGTATAGGGTGTGAACGAAGTAAACGAAGGGTTTTTTAGTGAGTAATACATTCATTACAAACGCTTTATGATAATTCGCAGGGTGTAAACGAAACAGATGGGCTAAGTGGGGTGAACGCGACTCATGGGACGGATGGGACGGATGAAGTGGTGGCTATCCGATGTCAAAACAGGAAACGAGCGCAACAGTCGGCCCTTTTATTGGGAAACAACAAAGTTTCGGTTAAACCAAAGTAGCAAACGAGCGAGTTGTTCATGAAACGAGGCAGATACACAAAGTGCGCAGTGGTCCCCTGAAGCGCACGAGATTTGACTGCGAATTGAGTTGAAAGAAGCCGGGAAGATTCCTTCCGGCTGTCATGAAAAACGTTGTCAGTCTGCAAATCACGGATAAAATTTGTTGGTGGAAAATTCTCTGGAGAAAAGTTTACTGGCGGCGCTCTTGGACCTGGACCAGGCGGTCAGGTCCATGCCCACGGCCAATCCTAAACCGAACCTGATGCCCCTGTTCAACCACATTGACGAACTGACCAAGCAACTCCCGCGCAACGCCGATCCGGCCCTGTTGCATTATCTCCACAAAAAGAGTTACGAAAAGGCCCGGTTGTTTCTGCAGGGGCGCGATGCCGAAAATCAGGCGGGAAATTGCCGGCATGTTTGACCGTAATGACTGAAGATACAATCGCCGCCATTGCCACGCCGATCGGGGAAGGCGGGCTGGCGGTGCTTCGTGTTTCCGGGGCGGATGCCCTGACCATTGCCGATAAAATTTTCGCTGGCAAAGACAAACCGTCGTCCGCGCCGACGCATACAATCCATTTTGGCAAGATCGTTCGGGATGGAAAAACCCTGGACGAGGTGATGCTGGAGGTTCTTCGCGCGCCCCGGAC
>JASHPN010000393.1 GCA_030038175.1 Verrucomicrobiia bacterium | reverse complement strand
GAAGTCTATTCTAATTGCAAAGAAGTGGAATTATTTCTCAATGGAAAGTCGCTGGGCGCGCAGGAAATTCATGCCGATGCTTCGCCCAGGATTTGGAATGTTGTGTATGCGCCGGGCACGCTCAAAGCGGTGGCGCGAAATGGCCGCAAGGCCGCCGCGACCGATACTCTGGTCACCGCCGGCAAAGCCGCAAAAATTGTTCTTATCTCTGATCACCGAAAGATTGCGGACAATTGGGATGCGGTCGCCGAAGTGCGTGTTGAAATCATGGACAGCCATGGTGTTTTAGTTCCCGAAGCGGATAACGTCGTTTCGTTCCAGACCTCCGGCCCCGGCGTCATTGCCGCCGTGGACAACGGCGATAATCGGAGCCATGAACCGTTCCAGGCGAACGAGCGGCGCGCCTTTGAAGGCAAATGCGTTGCTTATGTGAAAGCAAATGCGCCCGCCGGACGGATTGAAATCACCGCCTCCAGTCCCGGCCTTGAGAGTGACCGGGTGCGGATCCGTGTTAGCCATTAGCCGCGGGGAGCGCACGCGCCCCGCGTGCCGTCGAACGCGCCTCGCGTTCGAAAATTGCCGAGACATGCTGTTTCGGAGCGCGGCTGTGTCTCCCGATTTATCGGGAGACCCGCCGCAGCGCTCTTGCCGGCCGGGAGTTTATGCATTTGCCGTGGATCATCCGCCTGCCAACATGCTGCGGCTGGCCCCGCTCGGAGCGGGACACAGCCGCGCTCCGTTACAGAACAACCTTCCGGGCCAGTCTCAAGATGTGTACCCCGGACGCCTGGCCCTTTGGTCTGGCCCTGCCGGCGGCCATAATTTATCTTCCAGGTCATGGCTTTCGGCAAACCCACTGGACCCGGCGCTGACGCTTCCGATGTCAAGGCCAGGGAGATCGTGGTCTTCCTCGTGCGCCGCGATAGCCGGTGCGGCGAATGCGGACGTGAATTGCTCAGCGGCAATTTCCTGCGGATGGAGGACGACAAACCGCTTTGCCTGGACTGCGCGGATTTGGGTCATTTGGAGTATTTGCCCAGTGGAGACGCGGCCATTACCCGGCGGGCGACGAAGCATTCGCCGTTGCGGGCAGTGGTCGTCCAGTGGTCTCGCACTCGCAAACGCTACGAACGCCAGGGCATCCTCGTTTCCCCGGAGGCCATTGAACGCGCCGAGCAGGAATCGCTCGCCGATGCAGACTGCCGGGCGCGGCAACGCGAACGGGCTGCCGTGAAACGAGATGCGGAAGACCAGGACTATATCGCTGCGGTTGTGGCACGGTTGAAAGCCCTTTTTCCAGGTTGTTCTTCCCAGGAAGCCGGGCAGATCGCGCATCATGCCTGCCGGAAGTATTCAGGCCGGGTGGGCCGCCCGGGAATTTGATCCCCGGGCATTGCGGCCGGCGGTGATCGCCCACATTCGGCACGTGCATACCCATTATGACGAGTTGCTGGGCCGGACGGGAGATCGAACCCTGGCCCGTGCCGCCGTCCAAGAGCAAATCCAAAAAATTCTTGCGCGTTGGGAAAGCCCATCTCGGTCTGAGGCCAAATCGCCGCTCTAAATTCGTTTACACCCTGCCAACCCTGAAAAAGCTTTAAAACACCAATAAAAGCACGCTTTTTGATGTTAAATCACCTTTCGTTTACTTCGTTTACTCCCTATACACAAAAGATGTGTGCGTGTGCCGGTATTGTCTGGTGGACCCGGCTTTGATGGCCATAATCCGTCAAGGCGACGCAACATGATAGAAACGCAGAGAAGAAGTGGCTGCGTTGGTGTCGGTGAATTGGAATTGCCCGGAACCCGCGGGCGTTTCCAGGGCCACGCCGAGGTTCGACCACAAGTTGAAGGGCAAGGCCATGTTCGTGGTCGCAAACACCGTGAAGCTCATGTCTTCGTAGTTGGTGAAGTTAAAATGGAATGATCCATTTGCGAGGGAGATGCCCTTAATCGTTCCCGCGCCAGCGGCATTATAGACTCCCTCCGCGGCGCCGATATCCACGTGCAAACCGGCCAGGCGCGGGAAACCGCGCTGGTCGGTGGCAAGAAAATTGGTGACGATATCAACGCCGGCGTCAATGGCCGGCGAACCGGGCAGCGGCGGCATGGTTGGGGTCGGCCCGCCGTAGTTGCCCAGCGGCGCCAATTGCGGATTGCCGCCCACAAGGCAATTCTGGCCGAAATAGGCGGCGGAGCCAATGTCGTTGGAACCGCTGGCGGTATTTCCGGCCACGATCGTGTTACTCAGGTGAAAAGTTGTGCCGTCGGATTCATTGTTGATGCCGCCGCCATATCCGCCATTGGTGGCCGTATTGGCCGAGATCGTGCAGTTGGTGAGAGCCAGCGTGCCGGAATCAGCCAATTCAATGCCGCCACCGCCGCCTTCGCCCTGGCCGCCGAGCGCGGCATTGCCCGACAGGGTGCAATTGTTGAGGATGGCCGTGCTTTCGCTCACCGAGAGGCCGCCGCCGCCGCCCGTCCCGCTGTTTTCGGTATTGCCCGACAGGGTGCAGTTGTTGACGATGACTGTCCCGCTGATAATCAGAATACCGCCGCCGGGACCGCTGGTCGTATTACTCGCAAGAACGCAATCATCGAGCGTGGCAGTGCCGCCGTGGTTGTAAAGACCGCCCCCGCCAACGTCTCCGGACGAATTACCCGACAGAATGCAATTCGTCATTGCCAGCGTCCCATTATTGTATAGGCCGCCGCCTTCGCTGCCGAGGTTGCCCGAAAGGGTGCAATTGTTCAGGATCGCCGAGCCGTTATTGTAAATGCCGCCACTGACGTAGGGAGTTGAATTTCCGGAAATGGTGCAATCGTTGCACACTAACGTTGCGTTGTTGTCAATGCCGCTTCCCTCAGTATTGGTGCAAACCGTGCAATCGTTGAGCGTGAGCGCCCCGCCCGTTATATAGATGGCGCCGGCGGCCTCGTTGCCGGCGTTGAAGACTGTGAGCGACTTGAAAATAACGCTGCCAGAGGTGATGTCAAACACGCCGGACAACGAGTCGCCGGCGCCAATCATGATCCCGCCGGGCAGGGCGGAAGCGTCAATCGTGAGGCTTGTGCCAACGTTCAGTTGGCCGCTGATCAGGTAGATGGTTTGGCCGGAAAGCGAATTGGCGAATACAATCGTGTCGCCCGGATTGGCCTCGGCGATGGCCTCACGGAGCGAGCCGGGCGCGTCGGGGTCGCCGGATAGGTTGTCAGCCGTATTGGTGACGATGAGCGTGGCCGCGCGCGTCCCAGGCGCCAGGCCCAGCAACACCGCGGCGATCAGCGTGAAAACTCTGGATCCGAAAGATTTGATTGGCAGGACCCCATTCATTCGCGGAATCCGTCAAGGCGACGCGAGGCGATAGAAGCGCAGCGACGAGCTGGCCGCGTTGGTGTCGGTGAATTGGAACTGCCCGGAACCTGCGGGCGTTTCCAGGGCCACGCCGAGGTTCGACCACAGGCTGAAGGGCAAGGCCATATTCGTGGTAGCATAAACGGTAAAGCTCATGTCCTGATAGTTGGTAAAGCCAAACTGGAATGAGCCGTTTGCAAGCCGAGTCGCGCCCTTGATGACTCCCGCGCCAGCGGCATTATAAACTCCCTCGACAGCGCCGATATCCACGTGCAAACCGGCCAGGCGCGGGTAGCCGCGCTGGTCAGTGGCGAGAAAATTGGTAACGGTATCAACGCCGGCGTCAATGAGCGGCGAACCGGGCAGCGGGGGCATGGTTTGGGTTGGCCCGCCGTAGTTTCCCAGGGGCGCCAATTTCGGATTGCCGCCGACGGAGGAGTTTTGACTGCCATACGTGGCGTAGATGTCGGGAGAACTTCCATTAACGTCGGTGTTTGACGCGACGACGCTGTTCACCAGATAAATAGTCGCGTAGCCGTACTGGCAGATGCCTCCTCCATTTTGCGAGCTGCTGTTCGTGGCGAAATTGGCTGAGATGGTGCAATTGGTGAGCAATAGCGTATTGCCTTCGATCATGATGCCGCCGCCACCGTTTCCGCCATTGGCGGTATTTCCCGAAAAAGTGCAATTGTTGAGGATGCACGTGGCGCCTTCCGCAAAGATGCCGCCGCCGCCGAACTGTGTGCCGCCGGTATTGCCCGAGAGGGTACAGTTGTTCAGGATGATCGTGCCCTCCGTGGCAATGCCGCCGCCGGCGTTCCCGCCGCCATTATTGCCGGACAACGTGCAACCATTGAGAGTCACGGTGGTGCCACTGGCATTGTCAATGCCGCCGCCGCCTTCTCCACCCGTGTTATCCGAGATGACACAATCGTCAAGCGTGACCGTGCCGCTCTCGTTGTAAATACCGCCGCCGTTCGCCGCATCGGCAGTGTTATTCGAGATGATGCAGTTGGTCATTATTAGGGAACTTTGGTTGTAAATGGCGCCGCCCTGATAGGGCACAATGTTACCCGAAAGCGTGCAGTTGTTCAGAATCGCCGTGCCATCATTATTCAGGGCGCCTCCGTAGCCGCCGGATTCGTTGGCGGAAAGCGTACAATTATTGCATGCCAATGTTCCGTTGTTGGCAATGGCGGTCTGTATGTTGTTGGTGACGGTGCAATTGTTGAGGGTCAGCGTGGTTCCCCCATTCACGGTGATACCGCTTCCGTTGTCGCCGTCAATCACCGTGAGCGAATTGAGAATGACATGGCCGGAGGTGATATCAAACACACTGGAATCGGCGCCGCCAATGGTCATGCCGCCGGCAAGGCCGGACGCGTCAATCGTGAGGTTTATCCCAACGCTTAGGGCTGTGCCGCTCGTCGTGTAAATCGTCTGGCCGGCAAGCGAGTTGGCGAAAACGATGGTGTCGCCGGAACTGGCGCCGGCAATGGCCTGACGGAGTGATCCGGGCCCGCTGTCAGCCGTGTTGGTCACGATGAACGTGGCGGCGTGCGAGGCGGCGGCCAGGCACAGCGCGGCGCCGGCGGCAAGCCCAAAATCTATAGATGAGAATTTAGGGAATTTCATGTCTATAGGCGGACTCCTTTCATTCGAGAAAATCGTGAATGATGTGATTTTTTGCCAGTTTCCACCGCGATTTTGGTATTCTGGGAGCTATTTGTCAAGCTAATTGTAACTGTGACTCTTCACCGGGGGCGCACGCGCCTTCGCGTGTGGAGCGCGACTGTGTGCGATAGCACCAGTCGCAGCAGCCCGATTAAACCTAACCCACCGTGCTTCGCGCAAGCATCCCGGAACGTGCGTGCTGCGACTGGTTCCGCGGATGGAACACAGTCGCGCTCCATGCGCATACGAGGGCGCGTACGCTCCCCATAACCAAAAATGGCGATTGCCTTCGACCCAACCTTTTTCCCATAATTATCGAAAGCTCCCATTTTATGTGCGGCGAACGGCGATAAATCATCATGCAACCCAATCCATTTTTAGGCGTGTTTCTGCATTGGCTCGGCGGCCTGGCCTCCGGCAGTTTTTATGTGCCCTACAAAGGCGTCAAAAAATGGTCATGGGAAAACTATTGGCTGGTGGGCGGTATTTTCTCGTGGATTATTTGTCCGTGGCTCGCCGCTTATGTGATGACCGACGACTTGTTCGGCGTCCTTAGGCAACAATCTTTCGAGACCCTCTGGTGGACCTATTTCTTCGGCGTGCTTTGGGGGCTGGGCGGGTTGACGTATGGTTTGACGATGCGCTATCTCGGGTTGTCGCTTGGCACCGGTGTGGCGCTCGGGTATTGCGCCGCCTTCGGAACTTTGCTTCCTCCGATTTTCAAAGCCTTCATGCCCAACCTGCCGGTGGGGGCGAGCATTGTCGAAATTGCCGAATCCAACTCGGGCCGGGTGACTCTCGCGGGCGTTGTCGTCTGTTTGCTGGGTATCGCGATTGCCGCGGTGGCGGGTTATACCAAGGAACAACAAATGCCGGAAGAGCAGAAAAAAAAGGTCATCAAGGAGTTCAGTTTTCGGAAAGGCATTTTGGTGGCGACTTTTTGCGGCATTATGAGCGCCTGTTTTGCCTTCGGCCTGCAGGCGGGCAAGGATATCAATCACGCGACCGAACTCGCCGGGACCGCCAAACTCTGGACGGGTTTGCCGACGCTGCCCGTGTTGTTACTGGGCGGTTTCACCACCAACTTTATTTGGTGCCTGTTGCTCAACTTTAAAAATCGGAGCGGCTATCAATACTTTGCCTCAACGCTCAGGCCGGAACATGCGCAGACCAGCGGCGCCGGCGGCGGAGAACATGGTTCGCAAGGCGCGCCGGAAAGTATTGAACTGAACAGTCTGATGCTTGTAATCGCAAGATGCGTTGGCTTCGTACTAATTGTGCTAAGCGTCTTATGCCTGCTCTATATTTTTGCCGAACCAAGATATAAAGATCATATTTTCTATTGCTTTGTCGCACTGGTCTTTGCCGGGCCGCTAATCATGGCCGCGCGGTCACGCAAGCAGGAGGCCGGCCTTGGTATTCCCGTCCTGCGCAACTACCTCTTTTGCGCGCTCGCCGGCACAACCTGGTATCTCCAGTTTTTCTTTTACACGATGGGCGCCACGCAAATGGGCAAATACGATTTCGCTTCGTGGACACTACACATGTCCAGCATCATTATTTTTGCGACGATGTGGGGCTGGATTTTCCACGAATGGAAAGGTTCCAGCAAAAAAGCGCATCGGCTGATTGGCGGCGGCGTCGCCACCCTGGTTCTGGCCACGATTGTGATTGGCCTTGGCGCGTGGTTGAAGAGCCGGGCTGGAGGCCAATGATTTCGCCATGCCGCGGAACGCCTTCAAAATGAAGTTGAAGCCGGGCACGATCGCCGAATACAAAAAGCGGCACGACAAGATCTGGCCGGAGTTGGAAAGGGAATTGCGCGCGGCGGGAATTTCCGATTATTCAATCTTTCTGGATGAGGAAACGCTCACCTTGTTTGCGGTGCAGAAGTTGAGCGAAACGAATACGGCGTCCAAACTTCCCGCTTCTCCCGTGGTCCGCAAATGGTGGGATTACATGGCCCCGCTCATGGAAGCGCATCCGGATCACTCCCCGGTCACCACGCCGCTGACCGAGGTGTTTTACCTGGAATGAATAAAGAGTGAGATAAAGTTGTAAAGGTGCAACATCTGCTACATCATTGATTACGAACAATTTAGAGTGAAACATCGGGTGCAACACACGTGCAACAGGGTGCTACATCGTTCAAAGCAAATGAGTTGCGCGAGCCGCTCGCCGTTTCAAGTCTTTGGCCGGCAATCCCCCCTCTCCCAGACTGCCGCGCCGAAGCCTGGCGAAGGCGGGCGGGAGAGGGCATGGGCCTGTCCCGCCATAGCCAGGCGACGGCGGATGAGGGAGAGTCGGTCGAACGAAAACGCCGTTCGGTTCATGGAAAGCTTCGACCTCCAAAATTGGACGCGCATCGGGGCTGTGAACCGGGGCGCGACCCTGCAGAGGCGGGGTCGCTTCAACGTCCGATGCTAAAGGGGCGCCGAAGTGGTCCCGACTCGTGCAGGACAGCTCTCCAATTGGGGCCCATGGAAAACCATCCGACCAGAACGGATCAGGTAAAACAAGTAAACCAACTCCAAAAGTGCGCGTTTTATTGGCAAATACGAATATAAACTGGTAAACGAACCTGGTAAACGAAACGAGGGTTCCCGGTAAACGAAGGTCAACTTTTGGTTGTCTCCTATTTCGGCTGGAGCGCGGCTGTGTCCCGCTCCGAGCGGGTCCAGTCGCAGACGCCAACGAAATTAAGATTTCGTTTTGGTTGCCAAGGAACCTAAATTCGGATATCACATTGAATCCAAGGCAGTTGCATGAATGGTTCCTTGGCAGCGGCTGCGATTGTTGTTCCGTGTCCAGTTACGCTCCAAATAAATCAATTCAGGACACTACCCCAATTTTTTAATCCTACGTGCAAACCGCGTTTGTCTTGGGGACCGGGGCGGAGGAACGGCGCATTTGGCTGAGATGTTTCACGACGGCTTCGGTTCGGGAGCGGACCTGGAGTTTTTCGTAGATGTGGCGGATGTGAGTATGGATGGTCGCGTAGCTGACGCCCATGGTATCGGCCACTTCCTTGTAGAGATAGCCTTTGGCCAGCAATTCAATCACCTGGGCTTCGCGGGGAGACAGGCTCTGGGTATCATCGTCAGGCTTTCCCTTTTGCTGGAAGGATTGGACGATCTTCCGGGCGATATGGCTGCTCATCGGCGAACCGCCCTCGTGCACGTCGCGAACGGCATTGAGCAGGTCGTCGGGTTTGGTTTGCTTGAGCATGTAACCGGTGGCGCCGGCGGCCAGGGCGTTGAAAATGTGCTCGGTGTTTTGATAGACCGTGAGCATGATGATTTGCGTGGCGGGCAGCATTGGTTTCAGGCGCCGCGCGCATTCCACTCCGTTGATGCCATCCAAATTAATGTCCATCAGGATGACGTTCGGCTTGATCCGGGGAATCTCCTGCAGGGCGCTTTCGCCGCTGGCATGTTCGCTCACGCATCGGTAACCCGGCGAGCTGCCAATCAGCCGGGCCAAACTTCCCCGCACTTCGGAATCATCTTCCACTATGGAAACGGAAATGGTCATGCCACATGTGTAATTTACTTGCTCACTTCCTCCTGTCCAATCGCCATAACTGGTGATGACGTGTTATCCAGGGTGATCACCATCTCGACATGGGTTCCCTTTCCGATCGCACTTTGCATAATGTATTGGCCTCCGATGGTCTCCAGCCTTCTCTTTACGTTGGAAAGACCATGGCCGGAATCGTGGCGTTCGGGCGATGACGGTACTTTGCCGTTATGATCAGGCTCAAAGCCATGGCCATTGTCTTCCACCACCAGCGCAAATGTCCGCGAATTTAATCGCGATTGGAGCCGTACTTCCGACGCCCGGGCGTGTTTGACGATATTGTTGAGCGTTTCCTTTAGAGCCAAAAAAAGATTGTAGCGCACTTCCGCCGCGATCGGCATGGCGGGCAGCGCCGCGGGGAAATCCATCCGGCAGCGGACTCCTGCCATCCTCAGAAAATCCTCCGCATAGGCCGAAATATAATCCATGAGGCTGGCCAGCGTGTCGCGTTGCGGGTCCACGGCCCAGACAATCTCATCCATCGCGCGCGTCAAATCCCTGGCGGCTTCCGAAATGCGTTCCAGTTGCGCGCCGGCGTGCGTCGGTTCGCGGCGGCCCAGTTCGCTCAGCAGCGTAATCTGCGTCAGTCCCGCCCCAATATCGTCGTGGATGTCCTTGGCAATGCGCGCGCGATCCTTTTCCACCGCGTGTTGCTGTGCCAGCCGTGCGAGCGCCTGCCGGAATTTCCGCGTGGCCACGGTACGCACCGCAATGGCGACGCCGCCAAGGATGAATACGCTCATCAGGCCCAGAAACCATGGCGTCTCATAAAAATAGGGCAGCACGGTAAAATCCACGGACGCGCCGGTGCGATTCCAGACGCCGTCGCTATTGCAGGCAATGGCCTGGAACCGGTAATGGTTGGGCGATAAATGGCCGTAAGTGGCCGAGCGGCGGGTGCCCGCTTCCACCCAGGTTTTGTCCAGCCCTTCAATTCGATAACGAAAGCGGGACAATTCCGGCGCATCGAAACTCACGGCCTTGAAATAAAACTCAAATTGTTCATGGCCCGGCGGAATGATCGCTTTTCCGTTTTCCAACGGCACAGATTGGCCGTCCACCACCAATCCCTCGACGACAACTGGGGGAGGCAGGGACTGGACGGCCAGTTGATCCGGATCCACCGAAACCACTCCCTTGGCCGTGGTAAACCAAAGCCGGCCGTCGCGGGTGCGCCAGCACGACGGTTGATAGCCATCCGAACATTCCAGCGTCGGCAGGCCGCTGAGATAACGCACTACGTCCACGGTGGCGGCCTTGCCGTCGGCGCAGTCCTGCAGGGCGGATTTCTCCACACAACAGATTCCCTGGTGCGTCCCCAGCCACATCCGGCCCTGCTTATCTTCAAGAATTTGAGTAATCACATCCATTGGCAATCCCTGCCGGGTCGTGATCCGGGCGAATTGTCCATTCTTAAACC
>JASHPN010000041.1 GCA_030038175.1 Verrucomicrobiia bacterium | reverse complement strand
CGTCCGGTAGCGGATTGGAAACGCCGTAGGCGTGGCATCTTTGTAGTAAAATCAATAGGAATCTCAAGCCCCGGAGGGGCGGCATATTCTGCCTCACAAAAGCTGAGATGTGCCCCTCTGTGCCTCTGTGGCAAATTAATAGTTGACTAAACGGAAACATCGAAACCTTCTGGCTTTTGCCACATCATTACTGTACCCTTTGCAGATGTTCGAAACGATTTCCGCCCAGCTCAAGACCGCCGCCGATAAACTTTCGCATCTGCGGAGGTTTCTTTGACGTTGCCGCCGCGCAAAAACGCGCCGGCGAGTTGAACGCCTTAATGGCCGGCGAGACATTTTGGAATAATCGCGAACGGGCGCAGCAGGTCATTGACGAGTCCAATACCCTGCGCGGCAAAATCGAACCCCTCCTGGCCGCAGAAAAGCAATTGGACGATTTCCGGGTTCTGCTGGAATTGGGCCAGGCCGAGCCGGAAGCCGCGCAATTGCAGTTGCACGCCGAATTGGATCGCGACGTCTCAAAATTCCTCAAGGACCTCGACGCTCTCGAACTGAAAGTTTTTCTCAACGGCCCGCACGACTCGAAACACTGCATCCTCAGCATCAACGCGGGCGCGGGCGGCACCGAGGCGCAGGATTGGGCCGAGATGTTGTCCCGCATGTACGCCCGCTGGGCGGAGGCGCGCGGATGGAAAGTGGAAGTCACCGACGCGCTTCCGGGAGAAGGCGCCGGGCTTAAAAGCGTGACGATGGTCATGGAAGGGGAAAATGCCTACGGCTTTGCCAAGGCCGAGCGCGGTGTGCATCGGCTTGTCCGTATTTCGCCGTTTGACTCCAACAAACGCCGCCACACCAGTTTTGCGAGCGTGGACGTCATTGCCGAAATCGAAGAAGCGGATTCGGACATTGTAATTCCTCCGAACGAATTTCAGGTAGATACCTTTCGGTCTGGCGGCAAAGGCGGGCAAAACGTCAACAAAGTTGAAACCGCCGTACGCATCACCCACATCCCGACGGGCCTGGTGGTGGCATCGCAAACGCAACGATCGCAGCATCAAAATCGCGCCACCGCCATGCGCCTGCTGCTCTCGCGCATCTTCGCCCAGCGCCTCGACGCCCAAAAGGCGGAAATGGAACGTTTTTACGGCGAGAAAGGCAGCATTTCCTGGGGCAACCAGATTCGCAGCTACGTTTTTCAACCCTATCGCATGGTGAAGGACCTGCGCACCGGTGTTGAAACGAGCAATGTGCAGGGCGTCATGGACGGCGACCTGGACCCATTCGTGAACGGCTGGCTCCGCGCCGGCTGCCCAACCAAACGCATGCAGGGCGTCAAAGATGAAGATGAATAAAAGTCGTGTTGCGCGTTCCGTATTGCGTCAAGTATTGGAGGACGGGCGCATAAACGGCAGGCTCCATACGCCTTCCCTCGTCCATCCATACTTGACGGAACACGCAACACGGAACACGCAAATGCGACAGAATATTATTATCCTGGCGGTGCTTTGCATCGCATGTTCGTTGTCCAACGCCAATCCAGTCAATCGTTTTGATGTCGTCACACTCTGTTGCGATTGTCCGATTGAGAGCCATCTTTGTGAGCCGCAATTTGAGGCGCTCAACTATGTCGGTGCGCAAGGCCATTATCTCGCCATGGGCTCAGACGCGCATCGCGCTCAGGTCGTCGCCAACGGTAATCAGCTTGCGATCTATTACGACGTTTTCAATGCGGGTTATGGAACAATCACTGCCGGCGAAGAGGCGGCCGCCATCGAGCATTACGCGCAGACCCGTTTCACGGCGACCGGTCCTCGCCCGGATTGGCTCATTCTCAATGAGATATCCGCGAGCCAATGGCCAACGAATGCCGCGTATCGAAAATGGGCCGTGGCGGTTGTTGCCGCACTCAAAGAAAAATATCATTTTTCCATTGTGCTGTGCGCGCCGTTTCAGCGGCCGGGAGCGCATTCGGACGATTGGCAGGCGATCGCGGCCAGTGCCACGATTGGCGATGAATGTTACCTGAGCGGCAAAACCATTCGCGACCACGGATTTTCCACAAGGTGGTGCGAGACACAATATCGTGTTTCCAAAAAGAAATATATGGACCTGGGCGTGCCGGCCAACCGGTTATTTGTGTTGGAAGACTTCGCCAATACCGAAGATGCCCCTGACCGCGGCTGGGGACGCCAGGGCGTCTCGCCACAGGATTGGGATAAATCCATCGCGGTTCGCAATGCAGCCTTGCATAGCGCTGATTTTGCCGGTTTCATTAGCTACGGCTGGTCGCAGGACCGGATGAAAGTCCCGGACGAGGAACTGGTCCACTTTGAAAAAACGTACAGTGCCCAGGTGCTGCCTTGAGATAGCATAAACAAAGCTATTGGCCACAGAGGCACCGAGAAAAAACAATTTGAAGTTTGAAAAATAGCTCTGTGCACTCTGCGTCTCTGTGGTGAGATGTAATGAATATTCTCGATAAAATCGTCGAAGAAAAGAAACGCGAAGTCGCGAAACTGCCCGCGCGCCTCATCGCCGCCGGCGATCTCTGCGACGCCCTGCTCGAACACGGCGAACGCCGCGATTTTGTTACGGCATTACTCGACGCAACCCGTAAACCGCAACCCGCGCCTGGCATCGCGCTCATCGCCGAAGTCAAAAAAGCTTCCCCTTCCGCCGGCGTCATCTGCAAGGATTTTGATCCAGTTCGAATCGCAAAAGAATACGAAGCGGCGGGCGCCAGTTGCCTCTCGGTGTTGACCGATGAAAAGTTTTTCCAGGGTTCGCTTGATTATTTGCGCCGAATTCGCGCCGCCGTCCGGCTTCCGCTGCTGCGCAAGGATTTCATTATTGATGAACGCCAGATTCTTGAAGCCATCGAATGGGGCGCGGACGCCATCCTGCTCATCGTCTCTATCTTGACCGACGAACAATTGAAAAAGTTCCACGGCCTGGCCAAAGACGCCGGCCTGGCCGCCCTCGTGGAAGTTCACGATGAAAACGAATTGGAACGCGCGCTCGTGATGGGCGCGGACCTGATCGGTGTTAACAACCGCGATTTAAAGACGTTCAAAGTGGATTTGGCCACGACGGAAAGGCTCGCGGCGAAAATGGCGGATGGAAAATGGAAGATGGAAAAAGGCGCGCGGCTCCTGATCGCCGAAAGCGGCATCCACACGCGCGCCGACGTCGAGCGCCTGAAAAAATGCGGCGCAAAAGCAATTTTAGTCGGCGAATCATTGCTTCGCGACGGAGATATTAGATCGAAGATCCAGGAATTAATTCAGTAGGGCAGGCGTCCGTCCCGCTTAGCGCATGCGCGTCAAATTAAGTGTCGCTCCATTCTCCAAACCATCGGGCGCCTCCGACGGCCCGCCGTTGCCGGCAAATGAATGAAGAACGAATAAAAACATCAGCCAACACGAGTGTAGCGTCTAAGCTTCCGGTCCTGGCGGGTTGCTGAAAAACTATTCTTTGATGCTAAGTTTAAACGCAGGGGTTCCATGCCGCCACGGTTTTGAATGCCCCCATGTTTCTTATTGTAAAAATTTGCCCTGGTGATGCTCTTGTGTTAAAATGATTGAATTTTGCGCAGCTAATAAAGCAGGAATTGAGGCATGGAAACTAAAATGAAGCAGCTTTTTGTTTTGTCCGCTATTTTTGGCATGTTGGCAGGAAACATCTGCCAGGCACAACCCACGCTAACGGTCAGTCCCTCGGTCACCAGCAATACTTACACCGGTGACATCACCTTGCAAATCAGCGGTATCCCCGACGGCGACGAAGTCACGGTGGATAAATACATTGATCTGAACGGCAGCGGCGTGATTGAAACAAACGATCCTCTGATGGATACCTTCAAAATCACCGACAACGGTTCAGACGGTATCATTGGCGGTGTCACGAATGTCAATGTGCCGATTGATACCGACCCGGCCGCCGGCGCCATCACAGCGACGCTCAATTTTGCGCCGCCGCTGTCGTTGGAGAATTTAACTGGCAATTACATTTACAAAATCTCTAACACGAACGGGAATTTTACGCCGGTGACCGCGCCGTTCGTCGTGACCAATGCCAATACCGGGCAATCCTTCAGCGGCATCATTTACAGCAATGGAGTGACGCCGCTTCCCTACGCCATCGTCGTGGCGGAAGAGGGAACGCCGCCCAATGCCAATTACGTCGCCGGCGCGGCGGTAGCCGACAGTTCCGGGCAATATCAACTCAGTCTCAATCCCGGTCCTTATATTTTAGTCGCGGCGTTGCCGGGATATTACTTTGACGAGTCGCTTGCGCCCGCTGTGACTTTGACCAACGGTATGAGCGCGACAAACAACCTGTCTCTTACCAATGGAACCGTTGCCATTTCCGGCACTGTTTTCGGCTACAACGCAACCAGCACGAACACGCTGGGAGGCGTGCTGCTCCAACTTTCATCCGGCAGCCTGGCCGCCTTTGCTTTCACGGACACCAACGGCAATTTTTCCGCCGGCGTCTCTCCCAATAACTGGAAAATCCAGTTGAACCGGGAACGGCTCGCCCGGCGCGCTTATGTCATCTCCACCAGCACACTCCAGGTGAATGCCACAACCGGCTCGGTGGCCGACGTCACGAATATC
>JASHPN010000392.1 GCA_030038175.1 Verrucomicrobiia bacterium | reverse complement strand
CACAGAATCGAACCGAACACAAACCATTCCAGTTGCTTCGCCAAAAGGCTCGCCCCGAACTGAGTCATGCTGGAGCTGTAAAGCATCACCATCCCCAGCGCGAGCAGCGCCGCTACGCAAAACGCCAACGTTGTGACGGCAATTTTCATTCGTTTCCTTAAAAGACGGCGGCCCGGTGAAATATTCGGCCTCCGCCTCTCGCCCTATATCAAATCTAAACAAACTAAAGACCAAATGCCGCGGCGCCAGTCGCGGCAGCCGCGGAAGTCCGGCGGGCGCCCGCGTGGCGCCCGCCGGAGTCCAAAGTTCCCGAGACTATTGCTGTCCGGCAGGCGGATTCGATGGCGCCGCCGGCGGATTATTGGCCGGAGCCGGTTCGGGCTCGGGCGCGGTCGTTGTTGTCGGTGGCGCGTTCTCCGGCGCTTGCGTCGCTTCAGGCTTGGCCGGAATCTTCAATTTCTGGCCGACTTTGATCTTCGTCGTCGTCAGATTGTTTTCGGCCTCAATTGCCTTGACCGAGACGCCAAATTTGTTGTGGATTCGTGTCAAAGTATCGCCTGCTTTGACAACATACACTTCTTCGCCGGCGGCATTCGCTATTCCGCTTTCCGTTTCCGCCGCTTCGCCGGCGCCGGTTGGACTCGCCCCGGCCGGAAGCACCAGTTTCTCACCGATCCTGAGCCGGGTCGGCGGAATGTTCGGATTCGCCTCTTCGAGGGCTTTGACCGTCAGGCCGTTTGCCGTGGCGATCTTCGAATACGTATCGCCTTTGAGCACGACATATTCGCTTGGCGCTGGCGCAGGCGGCGGCGGGGCCGGCGTGGGCGGTGGCGTTGGAACTGGCGGCACGGTGCCCTGCGGCGTCGTACCCGGCGCGTTCTCGGTTGTGCCGGGAGGCCCTGGCGGATTCGTTGCTTCCATCGGCGGCTGGTTGGTGTCCGTTGCCACTACGCTATTGGTGTCAACGGGCGGCTGACTATTGTCCGTGTTTTGGTCGCCGCTCTGTTCGCGTTTGCATCCCTGGATGAGCATGGCGGCCAGGCCGGCGATGCCGACGGCCAGCACGCAGAATACGGCGAGCTTGAACCGTGAACGGCGCTTGCTTTGCTGCTCGAGCAACGAGCCCTGGGGAACGAATGGGTTGGGGTTATTCATGACTGGTCACTGTCCTTTCAATTGAGGTATGGATTGTTTGGCACGGAGAAACTTCCTCTAAAATTTCCCGGCGGGTAAAATTCAAAATATTTATGTTGTTCATAAATTGAAAAAGCACTGGTCAGGGCATTTGAAGCCTCTGGCTGCCCGACATTGTTTTAGCAGCCGCTTGCGGCGGGTGCAAGAAGCAAAACGCATTTTCTTGAATTGCGAAGCAGTTTTCATCGCAGTTTCAACGTGGCCAGCGCCACGACGGCAAACAACACGCACAGGATATAAAAACGCATCACCACCTGCGATTCGTACCACCCTTTTTTCTCGAAGTGATGGTGCAATGGCGCCATCAGAAAAATCCGCCGCCCCGTCCCGGTCCGCAATCGCGTGAATCGAAACCAGCCTTTTTGCAAAATGACCGAGACGGCTTCCAGCACGAATACTCCGCCGGCGATCACCAGCACAAACGGTTGATGAACCAGCACCGCCATGATTCCAAACGCGCCGCCCAACGGCAGCGACCCCGTGTCGCCCATGAAAACCTGCGCCGGATGGCAGTTGAACCATAAAAATCCCAGGCCCGCCCCGATGAGCGCCGAACAAAACACCGTTAATTCGCCCGCCCCCGGTACGGACGGAATTTGCAGATAGCCCGCGATTTTTGCATTGCCCGCCACGTAGGTGAAAATGAGAAATACGAAACCGACAATCAATGTGCAGCCTATCGCCAGGCCGTCCAGGCCGTCGGTCAGATTCACCGCATTCGAACTGCCCACAATGGCCAGTACGCAAATGATGATGCCCAGCCAGGCGGCGTTCGTCAAAACCGCGTACTTGTAGAAGGGCACCATGATTTCGGAAACCAGCCGGCTGGTCGAAGGTGTCATCCACAAATACACGCCGATAAAAATGCTGACCGCAAACTGCGCGAACAATTTCACGCGCGGCGGAGTGCCACCGCCGCTTTGTTGGATGATTTTCGCGTAATCGTCGTAAAATCCCAGGCCGGCCAGGACCAGCACCGAGAGCAGCGTCAGCAAAACCAATTTGTTGTCCAGTCGCGCCCATAAAATCGTCGTTAAAACCAAAATCGTTATAATCAAAATGCCGCCCATCGTCGGCGTGCCCTTCTTGCTGAGAACGCGCGCCGCCAAACCGCCTGCCTGTTCGGCCTTGTCCTGATACTCCTGGCCGAACTTCAATTGTTTGAGCCAGCGAATGATTCGTGGCCCGAACCACCAGCTTAACAGCAACGCCGTGACCGCCGCCCCCGCGCTGCGCACCGTGATGTAACGAAACAGCCGCAGCCACGAAAGCCGGCTTTCCCAGTCCGTTCCGTGCGACCATTCCAACAAGTGTTGGCTCAAATAATAAAACATTGTCCATTGATCTTCCGCTGCGTTCTTCGCTATTTCCCGGGCTTCAAAGTCTCAACCACCCGCTCCAGGCGCGATGACCGCGATGCTTTTAATAAAACGACGTCGCCGCTTTTCAAAAAACTTTTGATCGCCGCGGCCGCCGCTTCCACGTTCTCAAATTCAATCACACGGGACAATCCCGCGTCGCGCGCGGCCCTGGCCATTACCGGCGCCATTTTTCCCACCGCGAACAACTGGCCGATTTCCAGTTCGGCCGCGCGCCGGCCCACTTCGGCGTGCGCCGCTTCGCTATGGCTGCCCAGTTCGGCCATGTCGCCCAGCACCGCGACGCGCCGGCCCTGCAACGGCAAATCCCGCAGGGTTTGCAGCGCCGCAACCATCGAATCGGCATTCGCGTTGTAGGCATCATCCAGAACGCGGATCCCGCCCGCTTCCCAAAACTGCATCCGCATTTTGGCGGGCTTGCAATCGGCCAGCCCGCGCTGGATCTCAGCGCGGGCCAGGCCGAGTTCCTCACTGACCGCCGCGGCAAAAAGCGCATTCACCACCTGGTGCCGCCCCAATAATTGGACGCGATACTCACCGCAAAATTCGGTCTTGACCGTAGTCATCCGGAACGTGGAACCGTTTTTGTCCAGCCGGATTTTTCCGGCCTGCCAATCATTCGTCGCTTCGAATCCAACACGAACCACCCTGGCTCGCGTCTGCCGGACAATTTCCTCCGACCACGGATCGTCGCCATTGACGAACAGCGTCCCCTCCGGCGGCAATCCCAGGGCCAGCGTTCCTTCCTCTCGCGCAACCCCCGCCAGGTCGCCAAAATATTCCAGGTGCTCGCGTCCGATATTCGTCAACACGCCCAGGCGCGGCCGGATCATACTTACGAGCGGCGCCAATTCGCCCGGATGGTTCGTCCCGGCTTCGAGCACCGCGGCCTGGTGCGTTCTTTCAAGGCGTAACAGCGTCAAGGGCACGCCGATGTTGTTGTTGAAGCTGGCCTCGCTCCACAACGCTGAAAACTTTTGGCGTAAAACCGACGCGATTAATTCCTTCGTTGTGGTTTTGCCGTTCGAACCGCACACGCACACCACGGGCAAAGTAAAATCGCCCCGGTACGCGGCCGCCAGTTTCCCCAACGCCTCAATTGTGTTTTCGACCGCCAGGACGGCGCAGTCCGGCAATGAGGCGGGGATTTTTTTTTGCTCGATCACCAGCGCAACGGCGCCTTTTCGGGCTGCGTCCGCCAAATAGTCGTGGCCCTCAAAGTTTTCGCCTTTGATGGCAAAAAAGACATCACCCGCCCTGGTCTTGCGCGAATCGGTGCCGGCATTTTTAACAATCAGGTCCGCCGGCCCGCGCAAAATTTCGGCCCCGCACGCTTCCGCGACAAATTTCAAAGAACGTTCTTCCACAAATTCATTTCAATACAAAAATTTCTGACGTTGAGCCATGTCGTCGTTGCGAGCATTCTAAAAGCTGAGGACACGAATGGCTCATGGCATATTTGGATTATTGTGCACCCGCGTTGCCTGGACCAACTGCAGCGGATTCGGTTGCGGCGGCAGATGCTGGTCCGGCGGAATGTTCAGATAACTCGCGCACCGCTCGGCCACTTCTTTAAATACGGGCCCGCACACCAGTCCCCCGTAATAGCCTTCCCTGGGCTCGTCCATTACAATTGAAATGCAAACCTGCGGGTTGTCCGCGGGGAAAAATCCGATAAACGACGCCTCGTATTTGCCGGTGACATAGACGCCGTTTTCCACTTTTTGCGCCGTGCCGGTTTTTCCGGCCACGACGTAATCCTTCATCGCCGCCCCGGGCGCTGTTCCCTCGGGGGTAACGACCGTTTTCAACGCTTCAATCATCTCCTTGTCCGTCGCTTCGCTCACCACCTGGCGCACCTGTTGCGGGGCATATTGTTCAACCACGTTGCCGTCGCGGTCAGTCAGGGATTTCACCAGCATCGGGCGCATGAGCCAGCCGTGATTGGCAAGGGCGGCCATCGCCATCACCATTTGCAGGCGCGTGACCGCGACGCCGTGCCCCATCGGAATCTGCGCGATTGAAATTTTGCTCCAATCCTTGACCGGATGCAAAATGCCGCTCACTTCGCCCGGGAGAGGAATGCCGGTCCGCTCGCCAAATCCATAATCAGCCGCATAATCATAGAGGAGATCCTCTCCCAGTTTAATCCCAATTTTGGCGGCGCCGATGTTGGAAGATTCGGTAATGACGCCTTCCGTGGTCAGAATCCCATGCGGTTCGGCATCGTGCAAGATTCGTCCGGCATAAGCAAAATGGCCGTGTTCACAATCAAACGTGTCGTTCAACCGGACGACGCCTTCGTTCAGTGCGCCGGAAACCACCACGATTTTGAACGTTGACCCGGGTTCCATCACGTCGGTGATGCAGCGGTCGCGCGTTTCCGGCGTAATCGTGTCCGGATGATTCGGATCGTAACTCGGCAGAGTCGCCATGGCCAGAACTTCACCGGTCGAGGGGCGAATGACGATGCCCGTGATGCTGTGCGGGGTATGTTCCTTCATGGCTTTGGCCAGCGATGTTTCGACAATGTCTTGAATCACCGAATCAATCGTCAGCACCACATTCAAGCCGTCCCGCGGTTCGACGTTTTCGTCGCGCAACGCCACCAACTCCTGCTGCGCCCGGTCCGTATCGGTCACGCGCCAGCCCGCCACGCCGCTCAATTTCGAATTCAACGCAAGCTCGATGCCGTCCCGGCCGACGATCTGGGAAAAGACGTGATCGTCCATTTTAATGTCCTGCTCGCTGGAAAACCCCAGCACCTGCGCCGCCAGCGACCCGTTTGGATATACGCGCATTTCGTCCGGTTCGGCGAAGATCGCGTCCGCACGCAGGTTGTGGAGGAATTGGCGTTCGGCCCGGGATGGAGTCCCGTCGATTCCAAAATCCATCCGGTTCATCGTGTCCCGGATTTTTTGCCAGGTATCGTCGGAAACGTCTCTTTGCAGCCGGACATAATGGAGATTGTTGGTTACCAGTTCGCCCTTGTCGTTCCGGGACACTCGCGGAAAGAGCTTCTGATAAAGGTCCGCTTCCGGCACGCCCAGCAACGGCGCCAGCGCGCGGGCGACGGCCGCCTGCTGATTGCCGATCAACGACGGGTCGGCGCAAACGGTCTTTACCGGCACGCTCATCGCCAGAAAATTGCCGTGGGTATCAAGGATGTTGCCGCGGCGCGGCGCCTGCCAAAATTCCCGCTGCGTATTGTCCTGCTCCAACCGCGACAGCTCATCATGCCGCAACACCTGCAAATCCACCAACCGATATCCCAACCCTGCGAATGCCGCCGACAAAAAAATCAGCAACAGCAGCGCGCGTTTCAATTGCAACCGGTTAATCATCTTTTTAAATCACCCAATTTCATTATCACAATTGACATCAGCTTGGCCGGCCGCCCGTGGCGACTGGTTCCTCACGCCAGCGGCGTCACAGACGGCGGCCAAAAATTTATTGCGTCAGCGGCACGGCCTCCTGCCTTTGGGCCAATTGACGCGCTGGAACCGCATTCGGCGGAGCCAACACCGGTTCCGGAAGCCGGAATACCTGGCCGGGCTGGGCCGGAGCCAGACCCAGGTTCAATTGCCGCTCGCGCTGGTCGAGCACCATCGGCGACCGC
This sequence comes from Verrucomicrobiia bacterium, assembly GCA_030038175.1. Lineage (GTDB taxonomy): Bacteria > Verrucomicrobiota > Verrucomicrobiia > Limisphaerales > UBA11358 > UBA11358. Next base: position 5,429 of record JASHPN010000392.1, on the reverse strand, counting down.
AAAATCGCCAGTTGATCCGTCAACTTCTGGTTTTCGCTCGCTAATTGCGAAAGTTGGATCTCGCGCTGCCGGATCTCCCGGCCCAATTGGAAAATTTGGCTTTTCTGCCATACATAACCCACGGCCGAACCGGCGATCAAAAAACACAAAAAGAACACCTTCAGCACCGGACCGAACCGGATTGCCGACGACTGGCTTTTTTTCATTTTTGGCATCGCCCAACCTTTTCTTTGCCTTTCACCAATTTCAAGGATTCAATTTTTCTAAAACACGCAATTGCGCGCTGCGGCTGCGCGGGTTTTCTTCCAACTCCGCTGCGCCCGGCGCTATCGCCTTGCGCGAAACCCACTTCATTTGAGGCTGGCGCGGTTGCCGCAGTTCCGGCACGTCCACGGCCCCGCTGAACGTGTAATCCCGCGTCTTTTCGCGGCCAAACTCTTTCACCGTGCGGTCCTCTAGCGAATGAAACGTAATCACCACCAGGCGCCCTCCCGGCTTAAGAATCTTCAACGCGCCCTCCAGCCCGCGTTTCAAAGAACCGATCTCGTCATTGACTGCGATCCGCAGCGCCTGAAATACTTTCGTCGCCGGATGCGTCTTTCTTTGGCCCCGCGGCGAAATGCGCTGAATCAGCCCGGCCAGTTGCGCCGTGGTCTCAAATTTCCGTTGCACGCGATCATGCGCAATCGCCTTCGCAAACCGCCTCGACTCGCGTTCGCCGCCAAATTCCCAAAAAATCGCCGCCAACTCTTCTGCGCCGGCCCCGTTCACCAGGTCGGCCGCCGTCAGTTTCTGCCGGTCATCCATCCGCATGTCCAGCGGACCCTCGCCCTGGAAACTGAAACCGCGCCCGGCCCAATCCAGCTGCGGCGAACTCACGCCCAAATCCAGAATGACGCCATCGCAGCTTCCCGCGGGCATCCATTCGTCCATTTCGGAAAAATTCGCGCGGCGAATTTCAAATCGTCCCGCAAATTTTGCCGCCAGCCGGCGCTGCGCCGCCTCAACTGCGTCGCCATCGCGATCGCACCCAAACAGCCATCCAGTCGGAGAACTCGCGTCCAAAATTTTCTCCGCGTGCCCGCCGCCGCCAATGGTGCCGTCGGCGAACCGTCCGCCCGGCGCCGGTTTCAAGGCGTTCACCGCCTCCGCCGCCATCACTGTTTTGTGAATGAATTCCGACACTGCGCATATCTATTATGTTGCTTCCACCCCAAACAGCCGTTCGCCCAAAAACTCCCACGACTTTTTCGCAGGCGGCAGGTCCGTCGCGCTCGAACGCGATTTGATGGGCACCACTTCCACATCCACGTCACTGAGGTCATTATGAAGCACTTTCACGCTGTCCAATTTCAACTCGGCCTGCGTGGCTTGGATGGCCTTTTGCCCTGCCGCTGCCTTCACCACCCCTGTTTTGGGTGAGATAACGCGAAAAATTGAAGCGGGATTGAATTTACCCCCCCAGGTTGCGGCCTTTTTGGAATGGCCCGCAGAAGGAGCCGGACTGGCAACTGACGCTTCCGCGCGCGGGATGCCGGTCGCGTGTGACGCCATTGCGGCCGCAGGCGGCTCCGCGGCCTTGGGTTCATCCTGCTCCACGGGTTGCGCCGCCTCGGATTTGAACGGATTCCTGGCCGAACCAAAATTGGGCAGATAAACTTGTTTGCTGGCGCGATAAGCCGCTCCCTCGCGTCCGTTCATCACACTTTTGCCGGCGGCCAATAATTTTCCAAGTTTCATAATCACTCCATGAGTTTGAAGGCCTCCTGCGCCAATGACGCATCGGCGGCCTGAACTTTTGCGTATCGTTCCGGGTTCCAAATCTCAAAACGGTCCAGCAATCCCACCAACACCGCTTTGTCCTGGATAGCTGCCTCGCGGGCCATCTCCTCGGGCAGGCATATCCGGCCCGCCTTATCCACGGTCGCCTGCGCTGACCCGCTGCCAATGAGACGCTTTAGCACGACCTTGCGCGCATCGCTATTGGGCATTTCGCCAATGGACTGCATGAGTTTGGCCATTTGCGCCGGAGGTAATACGCGCACACATGCTCCCGCGCTTTCACGAGGCCAAAGAACCAAAGTCAGTTCCAACCCGGCATCTTGCGGCAGCCACCTGGCCGGGATTTGGATGCGCCGTTTGTCGTCCACGCCAAAATCAAAGCGTGAATTGTAATACGTCGGCACATCTGTCTTCGCATCACCCATTTATTCACAGGGTAAGGGCCTAACGCACACTTTACCCCTTAACGCCCCACTATCCCCCACTTCACCCCCGCTCGTCAACTATATTTTTAATCTTTTTTTAGGACTTTATTCAAAAGTTATTCACAAGCCCGATCCGCACCCCAAAACCCGTCCTCGGAATCATTTTCCAGCGTGATTGCTTGAATCCGACAACGTGAAACGTGAAACTTCAGAGATGCAAACCGCCGATTTCCGGTTCCATCTGCCGCCCGAACTTGTCGCGCAACATCCGAGCCCCCAGCGCGGCCAATCGCGGCTTTTGGTTCTGCGTCGAACCGACGGTGGCCTTGAGCACCGGCGGTTTGCGGAACTGCCGGGATTTTTAAAGGCTGGCGACGTTCTGGTTCTGAATGATTCCCGTGTAATTCCCGCGCGATTGCGCGGGGTTAATGCGAAGACCGGCGGCAAGTTTGAGATGCTGTTGCTGGAGAGTAATGCGCCGAATGATTGGTGGGCCATGATTCGCCCGGGCAAAAGCGCCCGCGTCGGCACGCAAATCCTGATTTCCGCCCCCGGCGGCGCCCAAACCCGTGTCTCGGCCACGGTTCTCGCGAAAAATTCTGAAGGCCATTGCCATTTGCGGTTCCTGGCGGACCCAAACGTCGAATCGTTGCTCGAGGAAATCGGCGAGGTGCCGCTGCCGCCGTATATCGTGCGCAACAAACAAATTCGGGAAGACAAAGACCGTTATCAAACCGTCTTCGCTCGGACCGACGGCTCGGTCGCCGCGCCCACCGCCGGGTTGCATTTTACCGATGAATTGCTCGCAGCCATCCGGGCGTCCGGCGTCCAAATTTGCTTCGTCACGTTGCACGTCGGTCCCGGCACTTTTCTGCCCGTGAAATCCGAGATGCTGTCCGGCCACAAAATGCACGAGGAACGATTTTTTATCGGCGAAGAAACCGTGCGCGCCGTGAACACGGCAAAGAAATCCGGCGGACGCATCGTGGCTGCCGGCACGACAACCGTTCGCGTTCTCGAAACCGCGGCGGCGCGCAACGATGGAAACATCAATGTTTATGCGGGTAAAACCGATATTTTCATATTTCCACCGTATCGTTTCCAGGTCGTGGACGCGCTGCTTACCAATTTCCATCTTCCCTGCTCCACGCTGTTGATGCTGGTGAGCGCGTTTGCCGCGCCGGGCGAAACCCGGGGACGCGGCATGATTCTATCCGCCTACGCGGCCGCCATCGAGGAGCGGTACCGATTCTTCAGTTACGGGGATGCGATGCTCATCTTGTGAAAAAAGATCAAAAAAAGAACCAATCGAAACGGCCATTCGTCTTTTCCAATTTTGCGATAACCGCGGACGGGAAAATCGCGTTTGCAGACCGCAAATTCGTCCCCTTTGGCAGTGAACGTGACCGCGAACATATGATGGAACTGCGCGCCGCGGCGGACGCCGTGATGGCCGGCGCACGAACGGCCGAGCCACCCGGGGTCGTTCTGGGTTCCGGCGGCCAAAAATTCCGCCGTCTGCGCCGCAGGCGCGGCCTGGCGGAATGCCATTTGCGGATCGTTGTCAGCGGCAACGGTTCGATCTCTCCCAACGCGGCAATTTTCAGACACCGTCCTTCGCCCATCGTCGTCCTGTCATCGGGCCGTATTTCCGAAAAACGGTTGCGGCAATTGCGCGGCGTAGCCGATGAAGTAAAAATTTTCGGCCAAACTGAGATTGATTTTCCCGCCGCCTTGCGTTGGCTGCGTACAAAGTGGAAGGTCAAGCGCCTGCTGTGCGAAGGCGGCGGCGCCCTTCATGCATCCCTGATTCGCGCCGGGTTGCTTGATGAATTGCACCTGACCATCTGCCCGAAAATCTTCGGCGGGGCGGCCTCGCCGACCATTGCCGACGGCGCCGGCGTCGTAAAACTCGCCCAGGCAATCCCATTCAGGCTTAAATCCGCAAAATGGATTGGCGATGAATTGTTTACCATCTTCACCCGCCCCAATCGCTGATTTTTGCGAGTTATTCACCATCAAAACCCGGGATAATTCCCTGTTTTTTCGGCTTTTCGCACCTTTTGGAGACCTCGAGGCCTGTTTGGCCGGATATGCGCCGCCGACCGGGAGAATTTAATTTCAAAAATGGAACAAAACCTTAACGGCAGTGTAACATGCCTGGTCCATGTTCGCAGCCCATGAGGTTCGATCCGTCCAGGGTCCTGGGTGCCGATGGAAAACTGCACGTGTTTTCTGTTTACGGCGGTTTTGGCGCTTATCGGCGCATCCGATGGGCCGTCAATGCCATTGCAAGATCGGCGGGGCGCAACTGGCGGTGCTCCTCGGAAATGTGGAAACTCGATTTGTTGCGCGCCTGTGGACCCATGCGGGAAATGGCGACCCGCGACGGAGCGGGCGCCGACGTGCTCATGGCCGTCACCGGTTCATTGGACCAACGGCAGCCCGAATTGATTGAATGGCTCGATTCAATGGCGCCGCTTCCGCCCGGCCGCTTCGGACTGCTGATTGGCTTGTTGGGCGATGAAGATAACAAATCAACGGAACTGGACTGGACCGCGCGGCAGTTGATTCGGTGCGCGGAAAAGATGCACCGCCAGTTTCTTTGGAATTGGGTGGGCTGCCATGATACGCACGACACTGAATGGCTGGCGGGCGGCGTCGAAAAATTGCTGGCTTTCAAGCAATCCACGGACAGAAACCTGTTTTTTAAGCCGGCGACGTTTTAACGATTCAACCCTTCCGCTTCGATCGTACGCTCTCTTTTTTTTCCTCCAACTCGGCTTGAAGCTTCTTGCGCTCCATCGTGAGCTGCTGGCGCAAAGATTCTTCTTTTTCGAAATCGCCGGCGACTTTCGCCATCTCCGCGCTCAGGGCAATTTCACGCTCAGCGATTTTCGCGGCGTATTTTCCGTCCAGGTCCGCGAGCTCCTTCTTTTGAGCGTCCGTAAGTTTGACCGCGGGAGCGCTCTGGTTGAGCCGCTCCATGGCAAGTTCATAGGCAGTTTTCATATTTTATAATCCAGGTCCCGTCAATTTCCGCTTTTCTTTTTCCACGGCTGACTGGGGAATTTCATCGGAGGCGGCGTTTGCCCGGCCATTCGCAGACCAGGGCCGGTTTCGGCTTTTTTCGCAGGATCCTTTTTGGCGTCTTCGCGCCATGATTCAACCTTGGCCTGCAAGCCATGATACTCGGCTTTGGCCCGGTCGCCGGCTTTCATG
>JASHPN010000391.1 GCA_030038175.1 Verrucomicrobiia bacterium | reverse complement strand
TCAGGTCGTTCAGATTTACAATCCACACCTCGGCGATTCCCGCCCGTCCATATGCCGGCAGCTTTTCACCCCGGTCGAAATCAATCGTTGAATCCGAGACTTTAATTAGCAGGAAGACATCATCTGGAACAGGGTGATGGCTGGTGTAGTCGTCGGCCGAAGGTTTGACCAACATGATATCCGGTTGCGGTTCGGAATAATCGTCGAGGCGGAGCGGGTTTTGTGACGTTGTCGTCCAACGACCTTTAGAAAATTTTGTGAATACCCGGATCAGTCGGGTAACTAATCCGCCATGAAAAGGTCCAATCGGTGACATATCAAGGATTCGTCCTCCGAGCAATTCCACCCGCGCATCCGGGCGCAGCACTCCGCTTTCCGCCATGCGGTAATAGTCTTCAACGCTAAAACGATGTTCTGTCTGAACCAACATGGGAAAAAGTTACGCGATTACAACGGCATTTGCAATTTCAGCTTGTCTGCTACTTGAGCCACGTCTTTATCGCCGCGCCCGGAAAGATTTACGATCATCAGCGAGTCACGCTTCATCTTCGGGGCCCGTTTAATGACTTCGGCCACCGCGTGCGAACTTTCGAGCGCGGGAATAATGCCTTCCAGCCGCGCCAGTTTCATAAATGCGTCGAGCGCCTCTTCATCGGTGGCGTACGTGTATTCGACGCGTTTTTTGTCATTCAACAATGCGTGCTCCGGTCCCACCGCCGCATAATCCAATCCGGCGCTCACGCTGTGCGTTAGTTGAATCTGGCCTGCTTCATCCTGCAAGATGTAACTGCGGGTGCCCTGCAACACGCCCAGGGAACCGCCCTGAAACCGCGCCGCATGTTGTTCCGGCTTGATTCCCAGGCCGCCCGCCTCGACGCCGACCATCCTCACCGTTTTGTCTTCAAGGAACGGATAAAAAAGGCCGATGGCATTCGATCCGCCGCCCACACACGCTATGAGAAAATCCGGCAACCGCTTTTCCTTTTCCAAAATTTGCTCGCGCGCTTCGTCACCGATAACGCGCTGAAAATTCCGCACCATCACCGGATACGGATGCGCCCCGTAAGCGGTGCCCAGGATGTAATGTGTGTCGCGGATGTTGGTGACCCAATCTCGCATGGCTTCGTTCACCGCCTCCTTGAGCGTCTTTTGGCCGGCATGAACCGGCTCGACGTCCGCCCCGAGCATTTTCATGCGATAAACATTTAATTCCTGCCGCCGGCAATCCACCGCGCCCATGTAAATGACACATTTCAGCCCGAACATCGCGGCCACCGTTGCCGTGGCCACGCCGTGCTGGCCGGCGCCCGTCTCGGCGATGATGCGGGTTTTGCCCATGCGTTTGGCGAGCAGGATTTGCCCCATCGCATTGTTGATCTTATGCGCACCGGTGTGGTTTAAATCCTCGCGCTTGAGATAAATCCTCGCGCCACCGAGTTCCCGCGTCAGCCGTTCGGCAAAATAGAGCGGCGTCGGCCGGCCGACAAATTCTTTGAGGTAATACGTAAGCTCGCCTTGAAACGCGGGATCGTGTTGCGCGCGAAAATATTCCTCCTCAAGCTCTTTCAATGGATGCATGAGCGTTTCCGGCACGTACCGCCCGCCGTACCGGCCAAAATGGCCCTGGGCATCAGGCAATGTTTCCGCGGCTATCAAACTCATGCTTTAATTCTCACGCAAAGATGCGACGGCGCAACGTTTTATTTCACTTCACGACAACTCCCTGTGCCGGAAGCAGCTTACCAGGTGGTCGTTCACCATGCCGACGGCCTGCATGTGCGCGTAACAAATTGTCGAGCCGACAAATTTGAATCCCCGTTTAATCAAGTCCTTGCTCATGGCGTCCGATATCCGGGTCCGCGCCGGCACTTCTTTCATGCTCCCGTGACGGTTCACGATAGGTTTGCCGTCCACAAATCGCCATTGATACGCGTCGAAACTGCCAAACGCCTCGCGCACTTTCAGGAATGATTTCGCATTTTGAATTGCTGACCGGATTTTCAGTTCGTTCCGGATGATGCCGGCATTCATCATCAGCCGGGCAATTTTCGCCTCGGTGTAATGGGACACTTTCTCCGGGTCAAAATGGTCAAAAGCCGCCCGATAGTTATCGCGTTTGTTCAGCACCGTCCGCCAGCTCAATCCCGCCTGCGCGCCTTCAAGGATGAGAAATTCAAACAGCAACCGGTCGTCGTGCGCCGGCACGCCCCATTCCGTGTCATGGTAGCGAATATAAAGTTCGTCCGTCGGCCAGGGACAGCGCGGTTTTTCAGGCGTCATAGGCGGATTTGGCAGCGGCGATGAAGGCTTTTACTTTCGCGTGGTCCTTTTTTCCGGGCGCGCTTTCCACGCCGCTGGAGACGTCCACGGCAAAAGGTCGGACCTTGCGGATGGCCCCCGCCACATTTTCCGGCGTCAGGCCGCCCGCCAGAAATATCGGTTTGCCAAACTTTTGGGCTTCCACCGCCAGGTCCCAGTTGAATTTTTCTCCCGTTCCGCCCAGCGTTGTGGAAGAAAACGCGTCGAGCAAATAGGCGTCCGTCCGGTATTTGGGAATTTCCGCGAGCGTTTCCGGTCCGTGCACCCGGAAGGCCTTCATGCTCATCACCCCAAATTGGACGCTAAATTCCGGCGGTTCATCCCCGTGAAACTGGAGCAGCGTCAGGCCGCATTCCGCAATGGCTCGCAATATAAACGCCTCCTCCGCGTTCACAAAAACGCCTACGCGCATCACAAACGGCTGTAACGACTTGGCTATCTCTGCCGCTTGTTTTAAAGCCACGTAGCGAGGGCTTTTTTCATAGAAGATAAAGCCGATGGCGTCCGCGCCCGCCTCAACGGCGGTTTGCGCGTCGGTGGCCTTGGTTATACCACAGATTTTTACCTTTGTGTCTTGTTCCATTTTTAATTTGAGACCGGCCGGAGGCCTGCCCTACTTTAAATGAAATGCCGCGGACAATCTATTTCGATTATAACGCCACGACCCCGCTGGATCCGGCGGTGCGCGAGGCGATGCTGCCTTTTTTCGGAGATGTTTGGGGCAATCCCTCGAGCGTTCATCACGTTGGACGGAAAGCCCGGGCCTTGCTCGATGACGCCCGTGATCGCGCCGCGGCGTTTTTGGGAGGCAAGCCGGGTGAAATCATCTTCACCAGCGGCGGTACGGAATCCAACAATCTGGCTGTCCTGGGGTCCGCCCGGTTGCTCAAGTCCAAAGGCAGGCATTTGATTACTTCCGCCATCGAACATCATGCCGTTTTGCATTGTTTCGACTTCCTTGAGAAGCATGAAGGGTTTGAAGTTTCCCGGCTGCCGGTGGATTCGACCGGGCGTGTTTCTACCGAGGACGTCAAGCGCGCCGTTCGCCCGGACACCACGTTCGTTTCCATCATGGCGGCTAACAATGAAATCGGAACCATCCAACCCGTCCCTGAGATCGGTTCCCTCTGCCGCGACCGTGGCATTATTTTTCATACGGACGCCGTCCAATGGTTTGGAAAGGAACCCTTTGAAAACATAAACCAGTTTAACGCCAACCTGGTTTCCATTTGCGCCCACAAGTTTCATGGTCCTAAAGGCGCTGGCTTGCTTTGGATCCGCCCCCCCCTTCACCCTTTGCCGGTTCTGCTCGGCGGCAGCCATGAGAATGAGCGTCGGGCCGGCACTGAGAATCTGGCGGCGATTATCGGCCTGGTGGCCGCGCTGGGAAAACTCGTGAAACCCCCTGTTTTTGATAAACAATTCCTAAAACCTCTGGGAGACCGATTAACGACCGCCATCTCTCAGATTGACCGCTGTGAAATAGTCAGTCCTCACGATCACTGTCTCGTTAACACAGTTTCCTTTATCGTTCATAACGCCGACAGCATCGCCCTTTTAGCCGGACTGGACGTCGAGGGCATTTGTGCCTCGAGTGGTTCGGCCTGTTCCGCCGGTTCCCTCGAACCCTCGCACGTAATCAGCGCGATCGGGAAAAGAGAGTTCGCCAATTCACTCATCAGATTCTCTCTCGGCCGCGACAACACTCTGGAAGAGATTCTGGCGGTCAGCAGCGTTCTTCCCGGTATTGTCAACCGTGCTGCGCGATTTCAATGAACGCGACGCCAACAACTCCCTTAATTGTTGCTCAATTAGCTGTGAATTATCCGTGAGTATTGCGAACAACTTTGACTTTAAATTTTTTCCCTTTTCTCTACCTTGAGTTGCGCGATGGCAATCAATTCAAAAAACACTGCGGCAGCCTTGACAGCGAGAGTTGTTTGCTTTATTCACAGCCCTTAATAATAAGAGAGTTCTTAGATAAAAAATACTATTAAACA
>JASHPN010000390.1 GCA_030038175.1 Verrucomicrobiia bacterium | reverse complement strand
TTTGCCGGCAGCGTCAACGCCCGCCAAGGCATTGCCGGCGGTGGCAAAATCGTGGGAAAAAATTGCCGTTTGAGCGAGGGCCAGGCGATCGTTCAGAGAATCGGGATCAAGCTGAAGCACCTTTTTGCGCCAGGCAAGAGCGCCTGGCGAGTGGGACATTTCGGCTAAATTTGCCATCATCCGGCAAGCTTCGACGTTTCCGGAATTGAATTGCAAGGCCTGTTCGAGGCAAAGGAATTCGTTGTGGGCATCGCGTTTGGCGGCAAACTGTTTGGCCAGGGACATCCAGTGTCTTTGCTTCCACAATTCGTAGCCACGGTAGCCGGAATAACTCAATAAAAGGATGATGGTGCAACTCACCAGAATGATAATTGTCTTACGCATAATATGATTTATAGTTTCTCAGAAATAACGTTCAGGCTGTCCCAGGCAAGGCTTTCACAAAAGGCGCTGCTTTTGGGTTTTCCAGGCCAACTTCCTGTTCCTGCGGAAGCCACTCGCTTAAACAAATTGCTTCCCGCTGGGTCATCTCTCGAACGGTCTGACGGTTTTCCGGCAGAAGATCGGCGACCAGGATAATACGATCAATCCTCCATTTTTCGATCAAATGGGGCAACTCTTTAATTCCGCCCAGGACCAACTGCCCGTAGATCCATTGGAAATGCAACGCCTTTTCATCATCAATCAGCCCAACAATGAGGCGTCGATCCGGGACTTTGGAATTCCTCATAGCACAATCTTTCAGAAACAACTGGGCACGCGTGCCGGCGCCGTAAAGCAAAACTCTTTCCGGCACCGTGGAATCGCTGTACCTTCTGATCCACAGCGCCAGTTCTTCAAGACAACGATAGATAATCCTTGAAACAATAATGACCGGGTGGCTGATGGCAGCAACCAATAGCGCCCTGATCAGCCATTGCTCACCGTGGGCGGGATCAATCAATAAAGCCAGTGCCAGACTGAAAAGAATCCCAGTTTGCAGCCAAAACACAAGTGAAATCACATCCCGAAGCCTAGCACGCGGCCAATAGGTAACGTAAGCACGCGAAATTGCGAGGAAGGAGAAAGTAGGAGTCACCCAGACAGGCAAGTCAAGGTACCAGGCACGCAAAAAATCGCCTCTCTGCGGCTCGACGACCCACATGATAAGAGCAAGCGAACCGGCAAGCCAAAGCATATCGCAAATAACATACGAGAGCGCTTTGAGCGCGGAATGCGTGGGACGCCGCAATCCCATGAGAAAGGCCTTTCCGGTTTCGCGCAATTCGATCACTGCAAGATGCCGCATCAACAAATACACTCCCACCAACAAAGCGATCAAAAAAATGCCGGCGGCGCGTGATTGGTAAAGCGCGATGAGCAAACCCACCAGAACCAGCGCTCCATTGAGGACACAAAGGTACATCGCCACGCGCCCGGTGCTCAACCCCGCGAATTTGAGCCGGTGATGCAAGTGCTCCAAGTCCGGCTGCATAATCCCACGTTTCACTCCGCTATTATCACCGGCCCATTTGCGGACGCTCCTCCGCCATATGGCCAGCACGGCATCGTAAATGGGCACGCCCAGGACAAGCATGGGAATGGTAAGAGAAATCAGAAATGAATTCTTGGTCAAAGTTTGGAGTGAAAACACGCCAAGCGTAAATCCAATGAACATGCTGCCGGTGTCACCCAGGAAAATACTGGCTGGATGAAAATTATATCGCAGGAACCCGAGGCACGCCCCAATGAATCCCAATAAGACCAATACGTCGCCAGGTTTTGGTTGGATGGTTAAAATACCGCATAGACCAACAGCGGAAATAATCGCCAATCCGGAGGCCAGTCCGTCCAGCCCGTCAATGAGGTTGAATGCATTGACGATGGCCACCAGCCAGATGATGACCAGCAGGTGATCAATCGGCGCGGGAAGATTGTAATTTAGAATCGGTCCGAAATGAGTGTCCCCCGTCATCAAGAGGGCAGCCAGTGTTTGCCCAGCCAGTTTTACCAGCGGTTTCATTCCGCGAACATCGTCAATGACCCCAACGACGAATAGAACCGATGACGCGAACGCGAAGTGCTCCCACCAATGGAAGTCCAGTTCGCCGGCCAGTTTGTTGGCCCAGGGAAAAGCAACGGCCAACAAGCATGCGGTCTGGACGCCAATAAAAAGAGCCACCCCGCCGCCCCGAGCCGTGGGACGCTGGTGCGGCCGACGTTCATTGGGCATGTCCACCACGCCCAACCGGAAGGCCAGCATTTTCACTAGTGGCGTCAACAGGTATGAAACCGTCAGGCCTGTCAGCAGCACCAGAATATATTTATCGAGGTCGCCAAACATGAGTTACAAAAGAGGCACAGAAACCGCTTTAACCATTCCTGCTTTCTGGTTTCCATTCTCAATTTTCAGGTTATTTCCCTCTTCCAGGAGTCCGATAAAACGATCGCAAGCCGAAGATTTGAGAAAACGTTCACGGGCAAACTCCAATGCAGCCTGGCCACGGGCCCGCCGTTGATGCGGATCGCAGGCTTCCTCAATCGAACGAAAAAGCCCACTTAAATCGTTTTCATCGACCACCCATCCTCCACCCGACTCCTGAATCCAAAGAGCTGTCTCACAATCCCTTCCCCCAACGTAAAGCACGGGGCGCCCGACAGCGAAGCTGCCCTGGAGCTTGCTGGGTACCATGGTTCCCTGCCACGCGGAATCCATGCTGGCCAAATGGACGTCAGCGGCACATAGATGTGCTCTCAATTGAGAGTATGGCACGCTGTCAAGGAATTGAATTCGCGCATTGGGATTTGACCTGGCAAATGCCTCGATCTCCATCCTGCGCTTTCCATCGCCGGCAAAAGCCCATCGCGCTCTGACATTGGCGGGCCGCCTCGCTGCTTCAAGAAATTCATTGAACCGATGGCCCAATCCCATGTTTCCGGAATAAAGAAAAACGACGTCGTCCGCTGTCCATCCTCGGGCGGTGCGCAATGGATTAGGTTCAGCCTCCGGCCATCCGGACGGATCCTCATTGCTCCAGAGAGGAATCCAGCAAACCGAAGAGTTTTGTCCTGCACAATAGTCGAGAATACGGTCGGCCATTTTGGGCCCCAAAGTGAATATACGGTCGGCCCCTTTTAATTGCCAACGGCTAAGCTGCCGAAGAAACCGGGCAATGATTCCCCCTTTCTTGGCCATGCCGTGAGCCAACATGACATCCGGGTACAAATCCATGATCCAGTGGGCGTGACGACAACCGTGTCTCCTTGCCGCAATTTTCGCCAGAAGACCAATATAAGGCGGGGTCGTCAACGAAAGAATCACATCCGGCTTCTCCCGTTCAAACATCAAGGTGCGGAACAGCAATCCATAAAATGACGTATAGTCGGCAATCTTACCCAGGAAACCGCGACGACCAAATCCCGTCGCCGCAAGCCTAACCACTTCAACCTGTTCCATTGTCTCATACCCCGGGAAAGTCTTTGCGCCATTGTAAGAGCGTTGCGAACAAATGACCTTAACGTGATGTCCTCGCCGGGCGAGCGAACGCGCCAAGTCGTGAAGGTATTGGCCGGTCGGCGCAACGTCAGGCGGATAGAACTGGTTTAACAGGAGAAAGCGCATTTCACATCATGCTTGTTTTTTTTCCACTTTGATTAATTTCTGCAATTCCTGGGCCAATGCCTCCCTCGCGGCCTGGGAATCATGATACCCGGTAATGACAATTTCAATGACTTTCTGACCTTTATCGCCCCGCCCTGTCCAAACGCCGCGGATGAGATTATATCGTGAAGACTCGTCAGCATACGCTTCTTTGTCTGCACCCGGCTGCCAGTGGCATTGAAACACTTGTAACGGCCCGTCAGGTCCGGTGAAAACATAACAGCGCATTGGCAATTCGATATCATGGATATTCATCATTGTTAGAACAGGCCCAGACGTCATCGTAAGACCTTCTGCGGAGAGGCAAATATCGGGGGTGTGCCGTTTGGCCAGATAACCGGCCACTCGCCCGGGCAACCAGTCAAAGTAAAACGCCTGCCAAACTGTTCCATCGGGTTCCTGCCACTGGCCCTGCCGCTCGTCGTCAAAGCGGAGCAACGTCTCCTCTTCGGGCGTAACCGGCAGTGGTTTAAAGGTCGAGTCGTTTGTGGGCAAAACCAGAGACCATTTTGGACCGGGCGAAATGTGGGACTCGCGGATTGAATACCAAAGATGAACGCCCCCTTCGACCAGAAGTATCCAAACCGTCAAACCGGCGGCAAAAAAGCTCAATAACTGCTGACGTCGTTCCGAGCTCCCGAGTTCGGCGGAGGCTGGCGCAGTGTTTGGAGCGACAGAGGCCCGATTGCGCAAAACACTTATCAAGTAACTTACGCCCCATAATGTCGCGGTGCATGCGAACAGAATCGTGATGCCCGCTTCGTCATGATAATGGGCAATGGCCCCAATTCCCTTTTTCGCCGCCAGAAACGTCAGCAGGGAGGTCCGGCAGGCGTTGAAGAACATGGCGAGGACAAAACCCGCCAGAATCAGGAAAAGCCGGCGAGGCCATTTCAGAAAATAAAATTCTCCCAGAAAGAGGGATATCATAAGGCTGGATTGAAGCGACCGAATACCGCTGCATGCGTCGTTGATTCCAACCATGCCGGTGCTAATTTCAATCACGTTGCCATGCTGGATGGCCGGCACGCCAAGAATGCTCATAACATTCACAACAATAGCGGCGTTTATTCGGCTTAGATGTTGTATGATTGGCTGCTCAAACAATGTTGGCCAGGGAACTGCCGTGAAAAAGAAACAAAATGGGAATGCGAATCGCACAAGACCGTGCCAACCTTTAAAAACGTAGATGGCATAAAGTGTCAACCCGATCGTTTCGACGGCCAAGACCCATCCGATGGGACGCCACTCGGGGACAGCCTCTTCAAGCAGGCGCACCGGCAGGTAAACCAAGACCAAAGAAGCGATAAATGCAATCAAAAGACGCGATTGGCTCAACTCTCCATTTTGCAAATGAAATCCGGAAAATCGGTGCCAGCGCCTAATCAGCAAGCCGGCCGTCAGCAATGGAACCACCAAACCGTAGCTGTATTGTGGATCAGTCGTCCATTGAAACCACAAATTATGTATCAAATGGAACCAGAGCCAGACTAATGGCAAAATCAAGAGCGCCCCCTTGAATTTTGGGTGCTTAACGCCGCTGGCCGGAGATGCCGGTTTGGATTCTATTTGCATTGGAATATCCATATTGCTGAAAATCATTGCTGCTTCTTTTATGCCATATTTTGGCCTATTTCAATAGTTCGCCGCTTTACCAGTAAAGCCGGATTTCCCTGATAAACGCCCGAAGGTTCGAGATCTGCGACCGCCACTGAGCCCGCCGTGAGAACCGAATGCGAACCTGCCCTCACGCCCGGCCCGACCCAGGATCCGGCGCCCAGCCAAACACCATCTTCAATGATAATCGGTTTCACAATCAAATCAAACGTTGATCGCCGGTAATTGTGATTGCCGGTGCAAAGGAACGCGCGCTGCGAAATACAAACGTTGCTGCCAATCGCAACACGGCCGAGGTTCAACAGCCAGCACTCCTCGCCAAGCCAAACGAAGTCACCCACCTCTAATTTCCACGGAAACGTGATTTTGACTTCGGGCTTGATGACCACGCCACGACCAATTTTCGCACCGAAAGCGCGCAGCACGGTTCGTTTTATTGGCGACAGGCTAAAGGGGCAAAGCCGAAAAAGGAACAAGCTGACCAGCAGCCAAAGTGACTCGCGAATTTTGCCGGCGCCGCGGTCAAAGTGCGCGGATGAATAAGATGAGAGGTCAACTGGCATTTTTTAGAGGTTAGACCACCGGGAGGTCAATGCGTTGATTCTTAGACTTTTATCCCAGATCAACGAATTCTGGCTTTGGCCCGTTACCTAAAATCCAATCGTAGAGGAGGCACATTTGCTTCGCGATAGCCGGCCACGTATAAGATTTCCTTATCAGTGTGCGACCGTGGTTACCCATGGCTTTTCTTTGGTCTTCAGTCAGTCCCAAAACCTGCCGCAATCCCGCTTCAATCCCCAATACATCGGGAGAAATTTCGACAGCGGCGCTGGATTTGGCCAATTCCGGAAAATTACATTCCCGCGTCAAAAGCACCGGAAGCCCGGCGGCGGCGGCTTCGAGAATCGCCATACTAAAACCTTCGCTGAAGGACGGAAGAATAAAAACATCTGCGGCAGCGAGAATTTGCCTCTTGTCGTTCTCAAAAAGCGGCCCTGGAAAAACGACGCCCATGGGCAGCAGCTTCTTTGCAATATCCTTCAATTCATTTACATAGCCGGGCTCGCCACCGCCGACGATGAATAGGCGCCATTCCCTAAAATCCGGCATCATTCTCTTCCAGGCATTCAATAGATTAACCAATCCTTTTTTGGGATGAAGGCGAGAGAGAAATAAAATGCGGCGACATCCTTTTAATTCCGGGACCTTCTCAATGATTGCGTCCTGCGGATGCATCTCCAATTCATCGAGACCCACGCCGTTTGGAATAACGGCAATTGGTTTTTTGAGTCCGTAGCGGCGGAAGTTTTCGGCTTCAGCCTGACAGAGGGCGTGAAGGCAGTCTGCCTTTTCCAAGTTTCTGCGTTCAAATATTCGCTCGGCCAATTTTTTTTTCCAGCGTGAATTGCGCAATGCCCAGGGTTCGAGCATCCCGTGGGGTGAAATGAGGAGACGACAGCCATTTTCTTGCGCGCATTTTCGGGCCGCCAGTCCTGGATACGTCCACAATCCGTGACTATGAATGATCCCGGCCGGTTTGGCCTGAAGCCGTAGTTGTTTTCTTAAACCAGGAGAATAGCCAAGCGCGTCAGGACCGATAATTTTTTCCGCAAAGATATGAAAAGCCTCGTCTCGACAATCGTCCTTAACCCATTTGTCCATCAGACCGACGATGGGTGAATGAATTCCAAGCCGACCTGTTTCTTTGGCCAATGCCCGTATAACGGGGGGAATTCCGCCACCATTCCGTGACAGCCAGGAAGTAACATGAACAACGTTGAGCATAACATAGGGGCGGGCGTAGCCAACAGGAGCATCAGCAACTACTGCTTATCGCAGAGGGGATTTGAAACTTGAAACGCTGTACGGGAGCGTTTCTCTTTTGAATCTCGGCAAACGATATACACAATGTCCTGACAGAACGGGTTAACCAATCTATTACCTGCCCACTTTCGTTCAAAACGAAGCGCCGTTTTGTAATCAAAGCAACGACAAAGCGTCCCTCCCAAAACCCCCAAACCAATAACTCGAACAATTCGCAATCCAGCATCGTTCAGCAGCCGCCTGATTTGTGCATGTCGCAAATAATTGCCACGGGGTTGCCACCCCGTGCGGGCCTGGCGAAAACTATGAAAGGGCCACATTAGTATTTTTGTACTCCAAAGGTTGCCATGGTTATTGAAAACCAACCAACTCGTCTCATCTTTGAGGCGGGCCGTCAGGGCCCTCATTGCCGCAATTCGAAGCACCGGCTCGGCGTTTAAGAAGAAGCGAAATGCTGTGATTAAATCATACCGATCGTCCGCCGGGGCATCGGCAACTGTGATATCCCTGCACAAAATTCGGGTGCGGCGCAAACGTTGACGCGCAACATTCGCCATCGATTCAGAAATTTCAATGGAGGTCGCAGTGTCAACCCG
>JASHPN010000389.1 GCA_030038175.1 Verrucomicrobiia bacterium | reverse complement strand
TGATTGTTTTCATTTTATTTTCACGGGCAGGGTGATTTGTCCGCTGAACGGCCCGGCGGCCGGGATGTTCGTTTCCCAAAGCGTGACTGCGGACAGCGTTGCCGCCATCCGGCTCGCATCCGGCGAATCAAACTGGGCGATGACCGAAGGCGGCAGGTCCGGGAGGTTTTCCCCGTCCACAGAGATGCCGGGAGTATCCTGCACGAGTTTGACGCAGATGTTCCGGTGCGAGCGGGTCATCCGCAGCCGATGCAACACCTGTTCCAAGGTCGCGGGCCGGGGCGGAGGTTCATCCAATTGCGACGCCGCGTCCGCGTCGCCGACGAAGAGATATAATTGGCTCGTGTCCAAATCCTCGGGGATTGGAACTGAAAGCGGAATAAAGGACGGTTCGCCGCGATAATGGCGCAAACCGATAATGGCGTGAAGGGTTGCTCCCGGTTTGACTTCGTTGCGATCTATATTCAGCGAATCCAATCTGCTCCATTGGAAATCGTTCCGCAGGCGAACGTGAAAGGTCAGCGATTTTACGTCGGGAAACTCACAGGGATTGCTCAATAGCTGGTCATACAAATCCAATTGCCGCATCGCGAGCTGAAGGCCGCCGTCCGCGTCCGTGGCGGCATCCGACAATTGGACCGGCGCGTGGCCGTCAATCTCCATGTCCGTGTCGAGGTAAATGGTCTGCCGTTCCTCGGATTCCATCGTCGAATAAAATGACTGCAGCAATGCCAGCGCGGAAAGAACGGGCGAAAAAAGCTGGTTTTGAAACATGTCCCCGTGGAAAGTCCGTTGCCGGCCGTCCGGCGCGCTGATGACGATTTCCACGTGAGTGGTCCGGGGCATTCGCCCAATTTCACCCGCAATGGCCGTCAACCGATCCTGATAAATCGTCCCCACCACCGGTCCGACGTTGAGCAATTTGAACGATTCCATCACCGATGAGAAGACGGTCAGGATTTCGGCGGAGGCCATCGGCATTTCCGTCGGGCCGCTCTGCATAAACGGGTGTCCAAAGGCAAGAATGCGATTGCCCTGGCGCCAGGTCACTGTGCCGGTCCCGGCAAAATCGAAATCGCCGCTCATGAGCACGCCGGACACGGCCGCGCCGGGGACCAAATCGGTGTTCGTCATGGTTTGCGAACTGCCGGAAGGCGCCTGCATGACTTCGAGACCAAGCCGCTTCAACTCCGGTTCAAATTCCCTGAGCGCGCGTTCGGAAATGCCGGACGCAAATAAAGGCGTCGGGACCGGCTTCATGACGGATTGCAACTCGGGCAGCGGAGGCAAATCAACGCCCGCCGCCGGCGCCGAAAGCCATTGCGGCTCCCCCGGATCGGATGCCTGCGCCATTTGGTCCGCTCCCCACGGATTTGCCGCCGGCGGATATTTTTCCACTTCCAGCATCTCCTCGATCGGGGTCACACCGAACAAATCCTGGTTGTGCGGAAAAATGAAACCGTAGGCGTAGGCGCCAATGAGCTTGCCGTTGATGTAAACCGGGCTTCCACTCATGCCGGCGACCGGGCCGGTCATAATATTGGTGGCGTCCAACCCTTCGCAGATAATGACCGGGCGGTCGGGGCCGATGAAATTGTCCGCGACGCCGACGACGACCATCGGAAAACTGTCAATGCGAGTTCCGGAAACGACGGTGTGCCATTCGCCTTTCATGCCGGCCTTGATATCCGAGAGCGGCATGATGGGCGTGGCATCATCCGCGCGGGCTGAGGGGAGGAACATCGGCGCCAGCCCGAAAGCCGCCGCCAAAAAACAAAATATGCGCCAAGGTCGTGCCATGAAAAACCGCCAATGGTGTGGAATCTCCGTTCAGATGAGCCTGGGCGCAAGGAAAAAGTGCCGGAAAAGTTTCCCAGGGTAGGGACGGCGCGCTGCGCCGTCCGCGCCGCGTTCAGCGGCGCAACCGATCCACAAGCCCTTGTCCAAGCGGACGATTCCTTCCGCCCGCTTTCGCCTTCGCGCGATCGCTACGGCGCGACAAGTTACGGGCGGGGACGCCGCGGCACGCCGTCCCTACCTCAGAACCCATTCACAAGCGTCGCCGATCTGCTGCTTTCCAAAGAAGCCGGCGGCTTCGATGCGGTTGGTCCCTGGCCGCAAGTGAACATTTTCCCAGCGAGCCACATTTATGTCGTCCGGCCTGGCCGTCCCAACGGATTGTCCATTGACCTTTAATTCCACCGCGCCGCAATTTGAAAACACTTCGACCGCGGTCGTGGCCAATTTCCGGGGCGTGGATCGGCGCGAAGCGATGTAAACCATTGGCTCCGGATTCCAATTGGCCTTGTAAAAATAATAGGCATCCTTTTTGATCTTTCGGTCCTCCGTTACAAGCCCTTTGTCGTTCAATCCCGGCTGCCCGCCCTCATTGCGGTTGGCACTGGGCATATCAAACATCACCCAGATAAAGCTGCCCCATAATTTCGGGTTGTTCCTGATGACTCGCCACTCACGCTCATGAACATACGTTTGCCATTCCTCCGGGTGAAACTGGCCGGTCGTCGGGACTTTTTTCGGCGAACCTTCCTCGTGCTGAAACGGATTGGCGCCTGCGCCATATTCGGATAGCCCAATCCGCTTGCCGACTTCCTTGAAACGGTCATTGATATCGGCCGCGATATCTTCCGGCTGATTTTTTTCATACCAGCCGGGATACACGTTAAAGCAAATGCCGGTGGGGATATGATTGAAGGTTGCATTGCGCTGGTCTGACGCGCCCACATCAATCCTGGTGGGATCAAGCTCGTGAATAACTCCCTGGAGATGCGTCAAAAGCGCGTCCGGCGACGGCGATTTTCTCAATTCATTAAACAGGCCCCAAAAGACGCAGGAAGGATGATTATACCGTTGCAGAATCATCTCACGCAATTGTTGTTCGGCGTTGGCGGAAAACGCGGGCGTGTCGTTGATTCGGTCCACGAGGGGAATCTCATTCCACAACAACAGGCCGTTACGGTCGCAGAGGCTGTGAAAGTATTCACTCTGGGGATAGTGGGCCAGGCGGATGGCGGTTGCCCCCATGTCCAGGATCATCCGCGCGTCCTCCTCATGATCCGCGGGGCTGAGCGCCCAGCCTTCGTCACGGCGGTCCTGGTGCCGGTCCACTCCGTAGATTGGGTAGGGCTTGCCATTGAGCAAAAAACCGTTTGCCTCAGTGATTTGAACCGTACGCAGACCCAATGGCTGGCGGACTTCATCGGAATTTTGTCCAGCGGAATTCACGCGGATGGTGACGGAATAAAGGTAAGGATCTTTGCGACCCTGCCAGAGATGCGGACGGCGCAATTTGACGGTTTGCAAAACCGGTTCGGTCATTCCGGCGGGAACAGTGACGGTGCGGTCCTGACTGGCCACCAGTTTCCCGTCTTCATCGTCAATTTCAGTTTTCACTTTGACTCGCGTCCGGGAGTCGTTGCCGTTTGAAATGAGGGTCCTGACCTCAATCGTGGCGGAATGCTGAGCGACGGATTTTTGCGTGAGATAAACGCCCGGCGAAGCGAAGTCCAGAGGCGTGATGCAAACCGGAGCAGTTACGATCAGATGAACCGGCCGATAAAGTCCGCCATCAATGTTAAAATCGCCGCCAAGGGGCGCCACGTCATCCTGACGCGAGTTATCCACCCGCACTCGCAGCTCATTGGCGCCGCCAAAATTCAGATACGGTGTCAGCTCATAACAAAAGGCCGTGAAGCCGCCCCGATGTTCGCCAAGATACGTTCCGTTGATATAGGTTTTCGACACCAGCGCGGCTGCCTCGAAACGAATAAAGACGCGCTTTCCCTTCCATGAGGCGGGAATGTCCAGCGGGAGCGCATACCAGGCCGGGCCGCGATAGTAGCCATCTTTGACTCCGGGATTACGAATTTTGCCCAATTGCCCATCTTGCGCATTCCAGGTGTGAGGAACGCTCACCGCTTCCCAGGCCGCCGTGGATGCGTTCCAATCTGCGTCCCGCTTGAGAAATTTCCATCCGGTTGCGAGGTTGAAAGACTCTCGCTGCGCTTTGACGGCCGGCGTAGCGATGAACAGGGCCAGTCCAAGGATGAAAAACGAGTTGAGCCTTATTGGAATATTCATTCAGAAATTGACGGAAAATGCTCCGCCCGAAATTAAAAACCTTACGGCGAGGCATTGGCCCTGGCAATTTCGACGGCAAAGACGTAATCCGGCCCAAACATGTTTGAGCGGAAAACGATCCATTTCATGTCCGGCGTGAAGATTGGATTTGGTTCCAGATGATACTCTTGTTTCGACATATTGACCAGCTTTTCCGATTCCAGATAGCCGCCCTTGATCAGGTTTTTGCCGAAGGTACCTTCGCTGGGGACCATCTCGGGATGGAAGAGGAAGATCCAGGGGGAATGGCGGTCGCCGTCGCCGCAAAAAAGTTTGTCGTCGGGCGATGAATTGTCGTGAATGGAGGATTGGTCGGTATTGTAATAGCGCCAAATCCGTTCGCCGGTTTTCACATTGTAACTGGCAATCCAATTGCAAACCCGGCCCCGGAGAATATGGAGCTGGTAATAAATCATGTCTCCGTCGGCGCTCCACCATTCGTGGCCGGCCATTTCCAGTTCCATGGTTCGCTTATGGATTAACTGATTGTGCGAACCGTCCGTGCGAATCGTCCAAATACGGTCCACCTGTTGCCAGGCGCCTTCATGGCAATACATCAGCAGGGTCGGGTCCGTGGGCGAAAATTGCAGATGATTCAACCAATCGGTTTGGTGTTGCAGCAGCTTTTTAATTTTCCCCGTTCGCAGATCAATGGTGAACAGCGTCATCGGCAGCCGGGCAGCAAGGCGCCGGGCCATCATTTCGGATTTGTCGGCCGGTTCGCCGATGTTGGTATCGCTTATCCGGCCCCAGGACCGGGCGCCGTCATACGCTCCGCCGTCATGGGCATCGCCTTCGATATAGGCGCCCGCGCCGAGGGTTTCATCGGCGTTGATGGCGCTGACGGCCGCGCGTCGTGGAAGATCGGCGAGCTTGCGGTTTTCGCCGGTGTCCAGGTTGATGCGCCAGAGCGTGTGAATGAACGGGTCGTTGGCGGATCGAGTATAGTAAAGATTGGCGGAATGATGAGCCACGATGATGGGGTGGGCGTTGCCAGTAACGATTTGGGTTGAGTGCAGTGTTTCCAAATTCAAGACCGAAATGCCGCGGGACGTGGTATAGACCATCTTTTTGCCATCCGGCGTAAAGGGATTGTCGTTGAAATAGAAACTGTCGGAGCCGGGTTCACGCGTGAGCCGGATAACGCGATGGCCGGTATCGGGGTCTATCCAGCTCAGCGGCGGCTCGTTGGTCCCTGTCGAAGATACCGTGTTTGCGTCCGATGCGCCCGCATTGGGCGATGGCAACAGGAGGCTCAACAAAATTCCAGCCGTTACCGAGACAACCTGAAAAGCGTTTTCACAATTATTCTTCATGGTTTGCATTATCAAGTCCTTCCAAGCTTGCGGCTTTTGTTCTTGTCTGGCAATCGCGGAAAAAACGCGGTATTTGCAAGAGCGCATCTCAATAAATGAGGGATAAAGTAACGACAAGGTTGCGGATTCATCGGTATTCCATTAACACCCTGCTTTAGCTGGGTGATCACAGACGCCGAAAGGTTTTGAACCGCTTCAGCGGTTTACCGGCCTCCAAAACCGCTAAAGCGGTTGAAAAGACAGGCGTTTGGCTAAACACCCCGCTAAAGCAGGGTGTTAATGATACCTGCAATCGAGCTGCAAAACATTGAGATGCACCCTATTTGCAAAGCCCTCGTTTTTGTGTATTATTTGTGGCAGGGCCCCCGATGAATGAATTGGGGGCGTCATTGTCTATTATATTGATTTATGTTTTTTGATTGGCATTACCTTTTGTTTATCCTCCTTCCCGGCATGGCGCTGGGAATTTGGGCGCAGGTGAAATTGTCCCATGCGTACGGCAAATACAGCCAGGTGGGCGTGGATTCGGGCATGACCGGCGCGGAAGCAGCCCGGGAAATCCTGGACCGGGCGGGACTGGTGAATGTGCCCGTGGAAGAGATTCCGGGCCGTTTGAGCGATCACTATGACCCGCAAAAGCGCGCCCTGTTCTTATCATCGGATAATTTTCATGGCCAATCGATCGCGGCGATCGGCGTGGCGGCTCACGAATCGGGCCATGCTCTCCAGCAGCAGGCGGCTTACGGTCTTTTCAATTTTCGAATGGCCATCGTGCCAGTGACCCAATTTGCCAGCACTGCCTATGGGATGATTTTCCTGATTGGCATTATTTTCCGCAGTTTCTTTCCCACGATGATCACGATCGCGATCCTGCTATTCGCAGTGATCACGCTGTTTCAACTGGTGACGCTGCCGGTGGAGTACGACGCCAGCCGGCGGGCCAAGGAGCAGTTGTTCCGGCTCGGGCTGGTCCATGAGCACGAACGCGAAGGAGTGAGCAAAGTTTTGAATGCGGCGGCGCTGACCTATGTCGCGGCGCTGGTCTCGGCTGTTTTGCAATTGCTTTATTTGCTCAGCATCCGGGGCCGGAGATGAACCGGCTCCTACGAAACCGCCCAATTCAGAATTGATTTCTGGACGTGGAGCCGGTTTTCGGCCTGGGTGAAGATGGTTTCGGCGTTGGCTTCGAAGACGTCTTCGTCAATTTCCTTTCCCCGATACGCCGGCAGACAGTGCATGACCAGGGCGCCGGATTTGGCGAGGTGTATCACCTTTTCGTTAATTTGATACTTGGCCAGGACTTTCATCCGCTCGGCAGCCTCACTTTCCTTGCCCATCGAGACCCACACGTCCGTATAGAGCACGTCGGCGCCCTGCGCCGCTTTCTCCAAATTATCGGTGCAAATGATTTTCCCGCCGGCCCGTTTCAGGATTTGAGCGGAGGGCTGAAATTTTTTTGGCGCGGCGATGCGCAATTCAAAATTCAATTTGGCGGCCGCAAAAATCCAGGAGCGAGGCACGTTGCACGCGCCATCTCCGATAAAGACCACGACTTTGCCCGCGATCGGGCCGCGCAATTCCTTGAAGGTAAAGATGTCGGCCAGGATCTGGCACGGATGTTCGTCGTCGGTCAGGGCGTTGATGGTGGGAATTTTTGAAAATTCGGCAAATTCCTCGATGTCGTTTTGGGCGTAGGTGCGAATGACGGCGCCGTGAACCATGCGGCCCAAAACGCGGGCGGTGTCCTTGATGGGTTCGCCGCGGCCCAGTTGTATGTCATTGGCATTTAGAAAGAACGCGTCGCCGCCCAATTCGCGGATCCCGACTTCAAAGGACACGCGGGTGCGGGTCGAGGATTTGGAAAACAACAGCGCCCACGTTTGCCCGGCGAGCGGCTTGCGATCCACCCGTGTCCGTTCGCGTTTGAGGACCGCCGCGTCGCGCAAAATTTTTTCTATGTCGGCAACCGGCAACTTCTCCAATGATAACAGGTTTTTCATTTTGAATTTTAGAACTTCCGCCCAAAGTGAATTTTATAGCCAATATCAGCCGCGCCGTCACTTCTTTTTCTTCAAGGCGTCGGCGGCGCACCAGAGGTACCAGGACGCGGTGGTGCGCCAGGGACGCCAGATTTCGCCGTGCGCGAGGATCTCTTTGGGTTCGGGGAGGCGGCGCTTTTTGTAGGCATGGCGGAAGCCGCTCCGGACGCCAAAATCGTGAGCGGGCAAAACGTCGTGGCGGCCCAGTTGGAAGATCAACAGCATTTCGACCGTCCATCGGCCCACGCCACGGACCTGAGTCAGACGCATAATGATTTCGTCGTCGGACAATTGGGCAATGTCACGGGAACAGGGCACGACGCCTGAAATTGTTTTTTCGGCAATATCGCGGATGGCCCTGATTTTGGCGAAGGAAAATCCACAGGCGCGAAGTTCGCGATCACTGACTCCGGCCAAATCTTCGGCGCGGGGAAATCTCTTTCCGGGAAACAATTTTTTGAAACGGGCGAGAATGGAATTGGCGGCGGTGCCGTGCAACTGCTGGTGCGCGACCGCCTGCACCAGAGATTGAAACGGCGAACGCCGTACTTCCGGCACGAGGCCGCAAGTCCCGTGCTCGGCAATGAGCCATTGCATGACGGGATCGCAGGCGGAGAGATGTTTGTGAGCTTCGGGCGTCACGCGAGCGATTTAATGACTTCCTCGAGTTTAGAAATGCCTTCGCCGGCTTCCTGCGGCTTGAGGTTCAAGGCCGGCAGGAGGCGAATAATTCGAGTGCCGGCGGGGACGACGAGCACGCCCGCGGCGTGCATCCGGTTGGTAAATTGAATCGCGGCGGTTTTGTCGCCCGAAGCAAAGGCGGGAATGCTTTCCTTTTCGGCCAGTTCCAATCCCAGCATGAGGCCCAGGCCGCGGGCGTTTTTGACCACCGAAGGATAAACTTCCGCGAGGCGCTTTAATTCGTCCAGCATCCAGTCGCCCAGTTTGCGCGCCTGGGCGTCCAGGTGTTCGCGTTCAATGACTTCAAATATTTTGAGCGCGACCGCACAGGCCAATGGCGAGCCCCCGAAAGTGGTGGCGTGCGCGCCCGGTCCGAGCAAATCCGCGTGAGGGGCGCGCACCCAAAAGGCGCCCATGGGGAATCCGCCCCCGAGCGACTTGGCCATGGACAGGCCGTCGGGCAAAAATTTTTCGCCGCCGGGCGCTGCCTCCAAAATTCGCTGGAAGCTTTGATATTTTCCCGTGCGGAAATGGCCGTCCTGCACGCCGTCCAGGAGCAGCAGCAATTTCTTTTCATCGCACAAGGCGCGCAACCCCAAAAGATAAGCCGGCGTGGCGGGAGTAACCCCGCCTTCTCCCTGGATGCCTTCAATCAAAATGGCAACGGTGGCCGGGGAAATGGCCGCGCGCGCGGCGTCCAGGTCGTTGTATGGAATATGCCGAAAGCCGGGAGTCATCGGGTCGAAATCTTTTTTGACTTTGTCCTGGCCGGTGGCGGCAATCGCGGCAAGCGTGCGTCCGTGAAAGGAATTGGTGGCCGTCAGAATTTCGAAACGTCCTTCGTCGTGGCCGAATTTCCGGGCCAATTTGAATAAACCTTCATTGGCCTCCACGCCGCTGTTGCTCAAAAACACTTTGCCGGGTCCGATGCGCTTCACGATTTCCGCAGCCAGGCGGCCTTGCGGCACCGTATAATAGAGGTTGGACGTGTGGATCAGTTTCTTCGCCTGCTCGGTGAGCGCCTCGATGATGGCCGGATGGGCGTGGCCCAGGCAATTGACGGCAATGCCGCCGGCCAGATCCAGGTAACGGCGCCCTGCAACGTCAAAGACGTAACTGCCCGCGCCGTGGCTCAGCGCGATCTCAAAGCGCGCATAGCTGGGCACGACGTTTTTGCTGAACACGTCGCGGATGGATTCGTATTCATTTCGAACAACGGCCGATGGCGATGGAACAATGTCTTTCACGCAGGTTGATTATTAAAATTGGAAAGCAAAAAGCAAAAAGAAAAATTGGTTAAGTTAAGTGTTCCGTGCTCGTGGACGTATTTTATGAATCTTGAGTGTTAATAAAATCTGAAATTTGAGATTTGAAATCTGCCAGGTTCGGACGTTTTTCCATAAAGCAAAGCTTAGAACGAGTTTCTCCTGCCGAGCCTCGGGCGATGTAAAGAAACGCGAGCAATTCATTCGTTGTGCCTCGCTCGAAGCCCTCGGCGACGTTGTCCGAGACACTCATGCTACCGCGTTCGATTTGATCTCGCAGGCTGAAGCTGATTTTGAATTTTGGATTTTCAGTGAGGTCATAGACGCCATGGGCCAGCCGCATGGCTTCCTGCCATACCGGCAGATCTTCGAAACGTTGGCAGGTCATATGGGGAATCCAAGGTTGAGGGTTAAGCTTGTGGGAATTTGAGTTTTGGAATGCAAAAATTGAAATCACAGTGGTCTCGTCTAGATATCTACCCGATTTTGATTGGCACCGCCAGCATGACGCCTTCAGATCATTTCTCCGCCTGGAGGGCGTCCCAGGTTTCGAGGTAAAGCGCGCGGACGGCCGGGTTTACCGCGAGGTCGCGCGGAAGCTTGCGATGTTGAATCAATTCGATCACATCCGTTTTATCTTTGTGGCGCCGGTTCGGGCTGTTGACCCAGCTATCCAATTTCAGGGCGATCAATTCCTCGAGCGAAACAAACTGGAGCGTTTCCGCCGCGGTTTTCGATTCCGGGAACGGGATTTTGCAGCCTTTGCGCAACACCTGGCCGGCAGGCAATAAATCAACTTTGACTCCGTTGCGCCGGTCTTCGACGCGGTCGTGAATACCCGTGATGCGATAAAACGGGCCAGTCAAACTGGCCGTCAAAAATTCGACGGCCTCCAGCACATCCGGCACGACGATATCCACGTCAATGGTGACGCGGGGATAGCCATGCTCCTGCACGGCGAGTCCGCCCACAATGAGATGCGGGATATCGTGCTCAGCAAGAACGCTGACGGCGGCGCGGGCGGTTTCGACAATCCCGCTGGTGCCGGTGTTCTCGCGTAAAATGTAAGCAGACTGATTCACCAGTTAATAATAAATCATTCGCTGGATGGCGCAAAGGCGCAAATCAGGTTAATCAGGCTACAGGACGATCTCCGTGCCATTGCCTTCGTCAGTGAAAATCTCCAGCAGCACGGCGTGAGGAACCCGGCCATCCACGAAGGAAACTTTTTCAACGCCGGTCTGGATTGCCGCCACGGCGCTGTCCACCTTCGGAATCATGCCTTTGTCAATCACGCCGGTTTTTTTCAGCCCGGCGACTTCGGTGGTTTTCAAATGAGGAATGACTGAATCCGGTTTTTTCGGGTCGCGCAAAAGTCCCGGCACGTCGCTCATGAAAACCAGCCGCCTGGCTTTGAGCGCGATCGCCGCGCGGGCGGCGGCAACATCAGCATTGCAGTTATAGATTTTCCCGTCCTCGCCCCGGGCGGTGGGACTGATCACCGGCGTGAAGCCGCACCAGATGCTTTCTTTCAACGGGGCCACGTTGACTTCGGTCACTTCGCCGACAAAACCGATGTCAATTTTTTCGCCGGGATGCTCGGGGTCATCGAGCAACAGTTTTCGGCACCTGAAAATGTCGGGCCCGGCAAAGCCCACAGCGTTGCCGCCGAGCGCGTTGATGGTTTTGACGATTTCCGGATTGATTTCGCGCGATAACACATCGTCCACGATTTTGACGGCCGCTTCGTCGGTGACACGCTGGCCCTGGACGAAGGTCGCGGCCAGGCCGGCCTTTTCCATGGCGCGGGTGATCGCCTTGCCGCCGCCGTGAACCACAATGGGATCAATTTCAACGGCTTCGAGAAAGACCACGTCGCGGGCGACGCTCACGCGGGTATTCTCGTCGGGCGAATCCATGAAACTGCCGCCGTATTTGACCACGAACGTCGCGCCGCTGAATCGCTGGATATAGGGGAGCGCTTCCAGGAGCGTATCGGCTTTGGCAATTAAATCCTGCACGGCTTCATTCGTTACAAGAAATTGGAGGCAAATGAAAGAGGATTTGGGGACGTTTTTGTTTTTGACGGACGCCGGGGTTTTCATACATTGTCGGCATGCCCGAGATTGCGAAATTCGTAAATGGAGGCGCAGGGAACATAACACCGGCCATTGCGGAAAAAGTTTTGCGCCAGTTGCCACAATGGAAACTGGAGTTTACCCAAATCACCGCGCCTAAATTCCCCCACCTCATTGACCAGCTCGAATTCCTTGCGGACGTAGTCGAAGACTCCGTGGAAGGAGCTTACAAAGACCTGCCCTATCTGGCGGTGGCGCAGGCGGTCTTTGCGCTGCTTTATGCGCACAAGAAGAAGGGGTTTCTGGCCGAGAGCGTTTTGGAATTGGGCCGCGCGGACGATTCGAGCGTGGTGCGCGCCGTCCTGATTCAAAACGAAAAGGCGTTTGCCTCCTATGCCAATGCCCAGGGCGTTAACTGGCAAAAAATCACCAGCCAGCCGTAGAACGATCCGATGCACATTTCCGTGGTCATGACGGTGATTGGCCCCGACCGCACCGGCCTGGTGGAAGCCGTGGCCCGCGCCGTGGCCGGGCACGGCGGCAACTGGCTGGAAAGCCGCATGTGCCGGTTAGGGGGCGAATTTGCGGGCATTTTGCGGGTGGAAGTTCCGGCGGATAAAAAGACCGCACTGCTCGAAGCCCTCCAAAAAGTCCCGGGCCTGGCGGTCACGGTCCGCTCGGCGGAAACTCCCATCTCCCAGGCCGGCGCGCGGGATACAAAATTGGAAATTGTTGGGAGCGATCGTCCGGGCATCGTTCGTGAGATTTCCGCGGCGCTGGCGCGCGCCGGGGTGAACGTCGAGGAATTTTCCAGCGAAGTATCGAGTGCGCCGATGTCCGGCGAGACCCTTTTCAAGGCCAGCGCGCGGCTGCAATTGCCGCAAGGCTGTGATGCGGGAGCGCTGAAGCGGGACCTGGAGAAAATTGCGGCGGATTTGCTGGTGGATGTTTCGTTTGGGGAGACATGAGGCGTGCTTGAAACTGCCTCTTGACCCTGCGGAAATTTATCATATTATTTATCTGATGATAGCTACCGCGACCATTTTGTATCGCACACCCGAAAAAGTGTTTTCTGCCGCCGACCGCGGTGAGAAGGTCACGATCCGCCGGGGCAGGTCCGAATACATCCTCTCCAAAAAAAATAAGACCGAATCCCTTTACGGTTGTTTGCGCGGTTCCATTAAAAGAGATTCGGGCAAGCCCAAAGTTCGGTGGAAGGCCATGCAGTGAGCCATTTGCTCGACACGAACGCCTGGAAATGGCTGGCCGTTGGAGGCAAACTTTCCGCGGCTGCAAAGTTCCTTGCGGACAAGGAAACCCCTTTGTTTTTATTGGATATTTCATTTTGGGAAATCTCCAAGGCGTTTGAATATGGCACTTTAAATTTGAATCTGCCACCGTTGGATTGGATGCAAACGGCCCTGACAAAAAACATCACCGTTCTTTCGATCACGCCGGAAATAGCAGTTGAATCCGGCAAGCTCAGCTCAGCCGGTTTGCAAACGACCGATCCAGCCGACCAGCTCATTGTGGCAACGGCAATAGT
This sequence comes from Verrucomicrobiia bacterium, assembly GCA_030038175.1. Taxonomy (GTDB): domain Bacteria; phylum Verrucomicrobiota; class Verrucomicrobiia; order Limisphaerales; family UBA11358; genus UBA11358. The sequence goes on along the minus strand of JASHPN010000389.1, from coordinate 10,263 downwards.
TCATCGCCTCACGCTTGCCACTCGGGACAAGGAAATTATCCGCTGGCGCGCCGTGCCCGTCCTGATTTACTGAGATGTTCGAGCTTCTCAAAACGGATTCAGGAACCAAAGCGCGGCTGGGCAAATTGCGCACAGCGCATGGCGTCGTTGATACGCCCGTGTTCATGCCGGTGGGCACGCAGGCCAGCGTCAAGGCGCTGGACCCGCGCGAACTGGAGGAGATGGGCACCCAAATCATCCTGGGCAACACGTATCACCTCTATTTGAAACCCGGCCTGGACATCATCCGTGCGGCGGGCGGCCTGCACGCGTTCATGAATTGGCAAATGCCGATTTTGACCGACAGCGGCGGTTTTCAGGTATTCAGCCTTGCCAAAATCCGGAAGATAAAACCGCACGGCGTCGAGTTCCGGTCGCACATTGACGGCTCGCTCCTGTTTCTTGGGCCAAAGGAAGCGATGGAAATCCAGCGGGCGCTGGGCTCGGACATTGCCATGGTGTTCGACGAATGCCCGCCGCACGACGCGCCGCCCCGCGAGCAGCGCCATGCCGTGGAACGGACGATTCGCTGGGCGCGCGAATGCCGCGAGCAACCCCGCGCCGACGGACAAAAAATCTTCGGCATCGTTCAGGGCGGTTCCAACGCGGCATTGCGCGAGGAGTGCGCCCGGGCGCTTTTGGAAATCGGCTTTGACGGTTACGCTATCGGCGGCGTGAGCGTGGGCGAACCGGAAGGCGAAATGTTCAAGGCGGTTGAAGCGACCGTCCCGCATTTGCCCGCGGACAAGGCGCGCTACGCCATGGGCCTGGGCACGCCGGCGCAGATGCTCGAACTGATTGCGCGCGGCGTGGACATGTTCGACTGCGTGCTGCCCACGCGCGTCGCGCGCAACGGCACCGCCTTCACCCGGCGCGGCGCGTTTGGCCTCAAGGGCGGCGGGTACAAAGCGGATTTCCGGCCCATTGACGACACCTGCGACTGTTTCGCCTGCAAACGATTCACGCGGGCCTATTTGCGGCATCTGCTAAACGTGAACGAAATCCTGGGCCTGCGCATGGTGAGTGTTCACAACTCACATTTGTTTTTGAAGATCATGGCCGAAGCGCGCGCCCACCTGGCCGCCGGAACCTTTGCCGCCTACTACAACGATTTCATTGCCAATTATGTTCCATCCAGGAAAGTCCTGGAGGCGCGAAAGGCCAGTGAACTGGAGAGATAATTCTCTATTTTTTTGTGGAATAAGCGGCGTCGAAGGCGGCCCGGCTCGGCGCGAAATCCAGTTTGCGCACGAACGCGCAGCTTTCATCTGCTCCCTGAAAGCGGTCCATTCGGCCGTCCTCCCATTCCACCGAGAGCGGGCCGCGGTAGCCGGCGTCGTTCAAGGCCACGATGATGTCCTCGAACCGGATGTCACCGCGACCGAGCGACCGGAAATCCCAGAACCGCCGCGGATCGGCAAAATCGGTGTGGCCGCCGAAAACGCCCACCGTACCGTCGCCGTGGCCCCACCACACGTCCTTCATGTGAACGTGGAAAATGCGGGCGCCAAACTCCCGGATGAATCGGACATAATTCACGCCCTGGTAAGCGAGGTGCGATGGATCGTAATTGAAGCCAAAACGTTTGTGATGCTCGACGGCATCAAGCGCACGATGGGCGGAGGCGATGTCGAAGGCAATCTCCGTTGGATGGACCTCGAGCGCAAAATTGACGTTTTCCTCGTCAAACACGCCGAGGATCGGCAACCAGCGTTTGGCAAAGTCGGCAAACCCGCGTCCAATAAACTCCTGGCTGGCCGGCGGAAAAGAATAAACGGCGTGCCAGATACTCGAACCGGTGAAACCGTTGACGACCGCGGGCAACGAGGTTTCGCCACCCGGCCGGGCGTCGAAAAATTTTCGCGCGGCACGGGCGGTTGCCATCATTTTTTCCGCGGCGCGCCGGCGGACCCCTTCCGGCTTTCCGTCGCCCCAGACGTCCGCGGGAAGAATCGCCTTGTGCCGCTCGTCAATCGAATCGCAGACCGCCTGGCCGGCGAGGTGATTGGAAATCGCGAAGCACGCCAGCTTGTTTTTTTGAAGCAATGCCCATTTCTTTTTGACGTAATCGCTTTCGGCAAGCGCCCGGTCCACTTCAAAATGGTCGCCCCAGCAGGCCAGTTCGAGGCCGTCGTACCCCATCGCCCTGGCCTTTGGGGCCAGTTCCGCCAGCGGCAAGTCTGCCCATTGGCCGGTAAATAGCGTGACGGATCGAGGCATAACGTCGGCGCGATAAAAAAATAAACTGCAACCAGGCGGGAGCGAAGTCAATTCAAAGCGCGTTGTTTGGAAGTGTCCTGAGTTGACGCTTTTGGAGCGCGACTGGAAACGGAACAACGATCGCGGCTGCTGCGGCTGGTCTCCCGATAAATCGGGAGACACAGCCGCGCTCCGGCCGAAACAGGATAGTGCCCGTTATTTTGAAAACTCGACTTTGCGGGCAGATGATTTAGGCTTCAGCGAGAGCACCCGTAGCTCAATTGGATAGAGCATTTGACTTCGGATCAAAGGGTTGCAGGTTCAAGTCCTGCCGGGTGCGCCAATAAATCAAGGCTTTTCGCCCTTTGGCTAACGATCTGCTGGACGAGCCCGACGCCTAAGCGCATCCACGCGCTGCTCTTAATTTCGGCGGAGAGATCGCACTTGAACGACTCTGCCTCTCTCCACGAACCGGACGGAGCGCGGCTGCCTGCCCGTCCGTAGCCATCGGCGAAGGAGGGTGTCGGAGACCAGCCGCAGCACACCCGACTTTTCAACACGCTGCGGCTGGTGCCCCTTTACCCCCACACAGCCGCGCTCCGGGCACTCCAGTTCATGGTCCCAATGCATGCGAAAAGAATCGGAAGGGGGCTGCCAAGAATATTGTGTGGATAGGCCCCAAATGCCTCCTCACCAGTAGTGGCGATAGACAAGACCCGTCTTCCAGTTAAAGTGTAACAATCAACCGATCGTTGCTGTTATGCCCATTGTCGAAACGAAACCGCCAAATCGCGCGGGCACGGTTATTAGCATCATTGCAACTGTCGCAAGCCTCACCGCCTTCTCTGCATTTGCCGCCAACGGCCTGGATACCTGGACCGGCGGCGCGGGCGACGACAACTGGGACACCTCCGACAATTGGACCGGCATCAACGCCCCGCCGATTGCGGGCGATTCCCTCGCATTCGGCGCGGCCGGCGCCGGCGGACTGACACTCAACAACAATATCACCGCCGCCACGTCGTTCGCGGGCGTCACCTTCATCTCCGGCGCGCCGGCGTTTACGCTCAACGGCAATTCCCTTACGACCACTGCCGCAATTGCCGATCTCTCGACGAACTTCGAGACCATTAATTTGCCCATCATCCTCAACGGCACGCATTCGCTCAACGTCACCAACGGCGGTTTCATGGCGTTCGGCGGCGTCATTTCCGGCTCGTCCGACGGCGTTACGAAAACCGGGGGCGGAACGGCCTCGCTCGACAGCTCGGCGGCGAACACTTTTACCGGAACGACCACCGCCAACGCCGGCACGCTGCAGGACGATTTTGCCAATATCGGTGCGACTGCCAATCTCATCAGCAGCAGTTCCGCCCTGGCGCTGGGCGGCGGCACATTGCAAATCATTGGCAACGCAAGTGCCACCAGCAGTCAAACGTTTGCCGCGACCACTCTGAACGCCGGCGCTTCAGCCATTTCCGCCGCGCCGTCGTCCGGCGGCCCAATTCCGACCGTTGCATTGGGCGCGTTTACCATCGCCGCGGGCGGCGTGGTGATTATCAACGGCCCCGCCTACAGCAGCGCGCCAACAACCACTTCCGGACAAACAGGTTCTGCGGGCAATGCGAGCACCAGCGGACTTCAACCCGCCACCGCCACCATCACCACGACGAGCGGCACGGCCAATGAGGCTTTCCAAAGCACCACCAGCGGCAACGCGGATTATTATTGTTATGGGACCGTCGGCTGGTATGACTTCGCCGCCGTAACGGGCAGCAGCCCTTTTACGATCACCGGCTATTCACAGATCAGTTCCGGCGCCAGCGGTTTGGGAAGCGGCAATGACGGCAGTTATTATCTCGATACCAGCGGGTTTGATGTCAACGACACGGTCGCCCAGACGCACTATGAAGACATCGTCGCCAGCTTCAGCCCCTCGGCCAACACGACGAGCCTGGGCGGCTATCGTTACAACGCCAACGCCGCAATCACAACAACGCTTTCCGGGGTCCAAAGCGTCGGCGCGGTCCTCGTCACTCCAAACGCCGGTGCAAACAACGACACCATCGCCGAAGGCAACAGCGGCGTGCTCGAACCGGGCTGGCGCAGTTCGAATAATGGGGGCGCACTGGCCATTTATCAGAACAATCTCGCCGGATTTCTCGTTTTGAGCGTCGTATTGTCCGACGGCAAAACCGCCGGCGGTTCCTGGATTCAGGCCGGCGCGGGCACGGTCGTTTATGCCGCGGCCAACACCTTCACGGGTCCGATGTATCTGGACGGCGGCGTTTCGGAGATCAGCGCGGATTCCGGCCTGGGCGCGCCTTCCACGGGCGCGACCATCAACATGAATGGCGGCACGATTTTGGGCCAGGCTACGTTCACGCTCGATAATTCCGGCTTGAACAAACGCGGTATCAGTCTCGGCAATAATGGCGGCTGCCTCGCCGCGGTCAGCGGCACGACCATGACAGTGGACGGCGTCGTGAGCGGCACGACGCTGACCGTTGGCATTCCTGCCTCGAGCGCGAATGGCGACGTCGTCGCGCAAGTTCCGGGCACCGGAAGCGGCACGGCAAACGCAGCCGTTCTGGCCACGGGCACGGTCGCGTTGACGGGCGCCAACACCTGGACCGGCGGCGCCGTGCTCGAAAGCGGCACGCTCAGAATTGCCGCCTCGAGCCTGGGAACCGGCGGCCTCATCTTCAACGGTGGCGCGCTTCAGTGGGCTTCCGGCGCGAGCAATGACATTTCATCCCAAACCGTCACGTTCAATGCCGCCGGCAGCACGCTCGATGTCAACGGAAACACCGTCACGCTCGCCGGGTCCATCGGCAACAACGGCTCCGGCGCGTTGACGGTAGAGAGTTCAAGCGCCGGCGGCGTGCTGAATTTAAAAGGCGCAAACACGTGGATCGGCGGCACGGTGGTGAGCAGCGGAACGCTAAATGCGATGAACAGTTCCGGCTCGGCCACCGGGACCAACACCGTGACGGTGCAATCCGGCGCAGGCCTCGGCGGCAGCGGCTCCATTTCAGGAAACGTGGTCTGGCAATCCGGGGCGCTCGCATCGCTCTCCTCCGGCTCACAGCTCACCGTCGGACCGGTTACGCTCAATAACAACATCGTCACCGTGAATGTCCCCGGCAGCACGCCGCTGCAACCGGGCACTTATACGTTGATGAACTATACGGCCGGCGGCAGCACCGGCTCGTTTAACGCAACACCGACCTTCGGCGGCGCGGGGGTAGCGCCCGGCATGTCTTCGGTGATTACGACCGCCGATGGCGTCGTTACGCTCACCGTCACCCCCATCGGCGGGATTGGGCGCACCTGGGTCGGCGACGGAATCCTCAATGCCTGGGACTATACCTCCACCAACTGGCTGAACAACGGCGTTCCGGCTGTTTATAACGACGGCGACCTTGTGACCTTTGATGATTCCGGCTCCGACACTCCGGCCATTCATTTGACGGCCGCCTTGCTGCCGGCATCAGTATGGGTAGATGCCGCGCAGAATTACACCTTCGCCGGCGCAGGACAAATCGCCGGCACGACGGCGCTGGTCAAGACCAACACCGGCACGCTAACCCTGCTCACCGCCAATTCATATTCCGGCGTGACGACGATCGGCCAGGGCACTTTGCAATTGGGCAATGGCACAACTCCAGGCTCGGTGGGCACAAACGTCATCCAGGACAACGGCCTGCTCATTTTGGATTTGCCCGGAAACAACACGTTCTCCAATACCGTCAACGGCACGGGCGGTTTCACGATGGAAGGTTCCGGCGTTCTCGCGCTCACCACCAGCAACTCCTGGCTGGGCGGCACCATCATCAACAGCGGCGGCACGCTGCAACTCGCCCCCGGCGGATGGTTCGGCGCCGGCGCCGTTACCGATGACGGCGCGCTGGTCTTTAACAGCCTGGAAAATCTCATGGTCAGCAACGCCGTTAGCGGAACCGGTTCGCTCGCTCTCGCCGGCAGCGGGACCGTCGCCCTTACCGCCGCCAACGCCTATACCGGCGGCACGACCATCAGCAATGGCACTTTGCTCGTGAACAATACTTCCGGCAGCGGCACTGGCACAGGCAACGTAACGGTGTCCAGCGGCGGGCGGCTTGGCGGCAGCGGCGCAATCGCCGGTTCCGTCATCATTGACACTGCCGGATCGTTCTCGCCCGGAAATCCCGTTGGCGCGCTCACGATTGGAAATAATTTCACGGCCAATAGCGGCGCGGCCCTCAACTTCACGCTCGGCGCAACGAACGATCTGGCCGTTGTGGATGGAAATCTTGCCTTGAGCGGCACGTTAAACATCACTGACGGCGCCGGCTTCACGACGACAACCTATACGCTCTTTACTTATAGCGGCGCGCTTACGCTCGGCAGCCTTGCCTTGAATTTGCCAGCCAATACCACCGCCACCCTCCTCACCAACACCGCCGGCCAGGTCAATTTGGCCGTCCAGACATTGCAGACGGGCATTCCCGCCTTTCCGGGCGCGCTGGGCTTTGGAGCGTACGCCTTCGGCGCGCGGCTCGGCGGTTCGGTGTACCATGTGACCAATACCAATGACAGCGGAACCGGCTCCTTTCGCGACGCCGTCAGCGAGCCCAACCGCTTCATCGTCTTTGACGTGGGCGGCACCATCCAGCTCCAAAGCGCCGTTTCCTGCTCCAGCGACCTTTATATCGCCGGCCAAACCGCGCCTGGCGGCATCGCCATTATCGGCCATGAAGTGTCCTTCAGCGTGCGGACCAATGACATCGTCCGGTTCCTCCGCATCCGCCCCGGCGATATCGCGTCGAACACCGAAGACGCGATGAACATGGGCGACGCCACGAATATGATCTTCGACCACGACTCCCTCGAGTTCGCGCCATACAACAGCATTGACGCCACGGGCAATTTCACCGGTGGAAACCAAATCACCATGCAGAATTGCATCCTGGCCGACCCCATCTACCAGCAGTTCAACGCCCACACCGAGGCGCTGGGCAATACCTTCTCGTGGTTCTACAATATTTTCGCCAGCGGGCATGACCGCAATCCCCTCGCCAAAATCAATACCGTTTTTATCAACAACGTCATCTATAATTTCCAGGCCGGCTACACCGTCGCTCAAACCAGCGGCGACTTCTCACACGACATCGTCAATAATTATTTCATCACCGGCCCGGCCACAACGTCGCCCGGCGATGACTTTTTCCAGTTCGACTCCAACCAGTCAGTCTATGCCGCGGGCAACATCCTCGACAACGGGCTGAACGGCACGCTGGGCGGCAGCAGCGCCGCTCCCATGGGCGTTGTTGTTCTAAGTTCTCCCTGGTCATCCGTAACCACCAGCACGCCGACGTTCTCGACTGCCGAAGCGTACCATTATGATGTTTCTCTGGCCGGCGCCTTCCCGGCAGATCAGGTGGACCAGCTCGTTTTCAATGACGTTACGTCCCTCGGCACGTCCGGGATGGGCGGCGGATTGTGGAGCAGCCAAACGCAAACCGGCCTGGGTAACGACGGCTACGGGGTTATCACACCCGGCGTCGCGCCGGTAAATACCTCCGGCGACGGCATCCCGGATTATTTTAAAGAAGCCGTTGGTTTAAACCCCAATGTGGCCAACAGTCTCACGCCCGGCAGCGGCGGCTACACCTGGTTGGAGAATTATTTGAACTGGCTCGCGCTGCCTCATGCCGTCACTACGACGAATTCACCCGTGTACGTGGATTTGTCACAATACGCCCGCGGCTTTACCAATTGGAGTCCCGTTTATCTGGTCAGCAATCCCGGCAACGGCACCATAACCGTGAGCAACGGCCATGTGGTGGACTTCACACCAAATATCGGCTTCGTCGGCCTGGGCAGTTTTCAATTCGTCGTCACCGCCAACGACGGCTCGGCCATGACCAACACGGTGAGCATTTGCGTGACGCCCTACAACGCCGTCGCCGCCACAGCCAACCCTATCTTCAGTTCCATTTCCACTTCCGCAGGCAAGGTTGCCTTCACCGGTTCCGGCGGGATTCCCGATGCCAACTTCATCCTGTTCGGCTCGACCAATCTCACCGCGCCGGCGACCTGGATTCCGCTGACGACCAACACCTTTGACAGCAACGGCAACTTCAACTTCACGAACCCCGCATGGTCCGGCGCATCCCAGAGCTACTATATGCTGGAATGGCCGTAAAGTCGTTGGAGGTGATGGAAAATTCTCCGGGCGCATCTCAGTTTTTAAGAGGCAAAGCGGGAGAAGATGCCGCCCCGATGGGGCTCGGGGGGGGTTATTGGATTTTTTACTACAGAGATGTCGCGCCTACGGCGCTCGCCATCGGCCATTGACCGTCCAAGGACACACTTTCAAGCCCCGTTCAGGGGCGGCATCTTTGTAGAAAACCAGACAGATAAGAGAAAAAGCCCCGTTAGGGGCGACATATTCTGATACGGACTCACAAAAACTGAGATGCGCCCAAATTCCTTTTCCCTTCCAGAAAAGCATTGGGACCATGAACTGGAGCACCCGGAGCGCGGCTGTGTTGGGGAAAGGGGCAACCAGCCGCAGCGTTGTTGAAAACCGAGTGTGCGGCTGGTTCATGGAGGGTCACGAGTGATGGATTGGTATGTGAAGTCTGAAAGCCGGTTACATCGGTTACATGGTTTGCGATCAACAATTTAACCGGTTACAAAACGGTTACAAAGTGGTTACAACCAGTTACAACTGGTAACACTGCCGGTAGTCCGTAGTCATCGGTCCGTAGTCCATAGTAACACCTTGCGGCTCATCCGTTCACGTCTCGGGATGCCCAGATCTACTGACTGCTGACTACAGTCTGCCATGTTCATTTACTGAAGTTCCGCGATTCGTTTACCGGTTTCGTTTACCGGTTTCGTTTACCTGTTTTTGCGGTTAATTGCCAATAAAAATGCAAGGTTTTGGCTTTGGTTTGCTCGGTTCACGCACTTTGGGGCCGAACCGGTGCAAGGACGCAAGGGACACAAAGGACAGAAGGTTTCCGCCTGGCTGTGACGGGATACGGTCCCAGCCATCCTGGTAAGGATATAATTGCCGTTGAGGGGCCAGGGATGCTATGAAGGCAACGTATCCTCGGGATGAACATTAATTAGCCAATTTAAATAGAGCGTCCTCACGTCGGCTCCTACGCAGCAAGGAACGCAAGCGCGGTGGCGAAGGGATCTAAAAAAGCCGCCCGCGCCCGGTCGCGCGGGCGGCTGGATCGTTAAACGGTGGATTAATAAACCAGCCGGTAGAACACACAGCCGTTGGTCAAATTAATGCCGATATTCGTGGAATCCACGCTGGTTGAATTGGGCACGGTCACCCAACCATTGGTTTGGATGCCTTTGGCCAGCGTGTTGGTCTGAACTTGCAGCATCCAGCCCAAGTGATCGGAAGGCCATGAGAGATTCAGGTTTCCGGCCGATACACTGAAGATGATGTTGGTGGGGTCGGTGGCAAGACCCTGCACAACGCTCAGGACACCGCTGGCCGGGGTAAACTGCCAACTCAAGCCTGGGCCGGGAGAACCAAGAATGTTGGTAAAGCTTCCGGATTCCGAACCGAAACTGAATATCTTAAAGTTTTCACCGATCGTGGGAGTTCCGGAAATGTTCGTGGCAAAAAGCGTTCCGCCATAGACGACGATAGGAGTTGTGACCAGATCATTCGTGCCGGCAGTTGCGCTGACCACGAAGCTGTTCGTGGTATTGCCCTGAATCGTGAGGGAACTGGTCAGGGTCAGGTTGCCGATGCCCTGGACTCCGGCAGTGCGTTGGTTGCCGGGTTCAAGACCGCTGGTGCCCTCAATAGTGACCGCCCCGCTAATCGTACCGGTGCCGCCCAGGAAGGCGTTGGTGGTGACAATCACGACTCCGGGGCCGAGTTGCCCGTTGACCAGCAGCGTGCAACCGCTATTGGTGGTCGGGCCGGTGTAAGTTTCCGTGTTGTTCAAGGCCAAAAATCCGCTGCCTCCGGTCACATTGAAGCCATAATTACTGCCGCCGTCG
>JASHPN010000388.1 GCA_030038175.1 Verrucomicrobiia bacterium | reverse complement strand
TCTGTTACCCCAAATGTAGCGGACTAAATGCTTGACTCACAACAATGTAGCGGATGTTACCCCTTTTCACACTTTCTCATACATACGCATAGGTTTCGTCCGGCCTTGCCGACGCCTTCGGCGCGGCAAGACAGGCGGGACGCGCTGTGCCACTCAATTATCGGTTAATTCTATTTCGCGCCATTAAAGGTCAGCCGGATGACCGTGGCATAAGGATCCACTTTGGCCGGCTCGGGAATTGAGAGAATTGTCAGGTCGTTGGTCACGGTTGGCTGGACGTGAACGGCAGGCAGTGAAGAATCCAAAACGCCGGCAGAGACAAAATCATGCCGGTGAATGGTGATCAACGCCGGCTGCCCGCCGTCCGGCCAATGGACCAATTCCAGGTAGATGTTGTTCCCGGTTTTGGTCGCATAGCACCGGAGGCCCGGTTGCGGGCCGGTTTCGCATTCCGGCGCGGGGTCCGTGCCGTAAATGGCCGCGCCATTCGTCGCCAGCCATTTACCCATGACTTGCAAAATCGCCTTGTGTTCGGGAGGAAATTCGCCGGACGCCGTGGGCCCGACGTTGAGCACGAAATTGCCTCCTTTGCTCGTGCAATCAATCAGGTTCCGAATCAACTCCGCCGGGCTGCGATAATTCCGGGCGCCACGGACCCAGCCCCAGTTGTCGTCGCCGGTATCGGTCATCACCACCTCGAAGCAGCGCTTTTGCAGGGAGCCTTTTAACTGATTCTCGGGCGTCGCATAGTCGCCGTCCAGGGACGACGCGCCCCGGCCGCACCGGTCGTTGACCAGGGTGTTGGGACTGAGCGAACGCACATAGGCATAGAGTTCCTTCGCATGCGCTTCGTCGTTTTGCCATTGGTTGTTCACATACCAGTAATTGTCGAACCACAGCATTTTGATTTCGCCGTAGTTGCCGAGCAGCTCTTTCAGTTGCGCGCGCATGTAATCGCCGTAAGTTTTGAAGCCCGGCGCTTCCACTTTCGCCGCCGTCCAGTCGCCGATTGAATAATACGGACAAAACACAATGCCCTGCCGTTGGCATTCCTCGGCCAATTCCCTGATCACATCGCGCTTGAACGGCGTGGCATCCACGACATTGAAGCCGGTCGTCGCCGTATGAAACATGCAAAAGCCGTCGTGGTGTTTGGTGGTGACGATCACGTACTTTTGCCCGGCCGCCTTGATCAGGGACACCCATTCCCGGGCATTAAAGTTCGTGGGATTAAAATTCCCCGCGGCTTCCGCGCGATATTCGTCCAAAGGAATGACCTCATGCCGCTGGCCCAGGCCGATGATTTGTTCCGCCGGATCGTATTGCCGCCCATGCCAGAAACCGCCCAGTTCGGAATAGACTCCAAAGTGAATGAACGCGCCAAATTTGGCGTTACGAAACCACCGTCCGCGCTCGTCGGCCTTGCAACCGCGTTGCGCCCAAATGGCGTCCTGCCACGCCGGGTCCTGCCATTTTTCTTCGTCCGCGCTCGCGGAGCAAATACCAATGGCCAAAATCAGGGTGACAAAGAGATTTTTAAACGCGATCACCATCTTGGTTCTTTGTTCATGAGCGTACAGATTAGCGAAGCATGGGCGAAAGTGAAAGGGAGTGGATGCTCCCTAGAATGGCAGGGACATCGCGCTGTCCCGCATTGCGGGATCACCGCCCGTAACTTGTGGCGCCGTCGCGATCTCGCGAAGGCGGAAACGGGCGGAAGGAATTGTCCGTCCTGGGTAAGGGTTTGCGGTCGGTTGCGCCGCTGGACGCGGCGCGGACGGCGCAGCGCGCCGTCCCAACCGGAGGCAGGGGCAAATGGTGAAGACCAATATGCAGTTGTCACGATGCGCCCAGGTTCACTTTTTGCCGCCGCCCAGCCACAACAAACTGTCCAGGACCAATTCATCCTGGGTTTTGTTTTCAAACGTGAACGACAACGTCCGGTTGGAGTTGTCGTATTTGTGTTCGTAGTCCATGTCGTTGTGTCCCATGTTCATATAGATCATCCGGTAACGCGTATTGGTCCAGACCACCGGATAATATCCGTTAGTCCAGATTTCGCTGGCGCCGCCGGCGCCGGTGCCGGTGCCGAGCGGAAAACTGGCGGGGTCAATGGACACCAGAATCCTGATGTCCGGATTTTTCCTCAGATCTTTTTGCCAGCGATACCATTCATTGGGCGCGGACTTGAAAGTGCGTGGCAAATGCCGCATGGCGGGAAAGTTTCGATCCTCAACTCGCAAAATGGCGGACGTTGGCCGCCACGTATTGCTGAGGTATTCACCCGAGCCGAGGAACCGATAGTGATACCAGTCCCAGTTCTGCGGAACCGCCGACGGGGTCAATGCAAAGGCGGCAAAGTGAAATCCCAGCCACGCGCCGCCGTTGTCCATATATTTCTGAAAGGCCGCCCGCCGGGCCGGTTTCTCCGGCCGTGTATCCAGGAAAATCACGACCTGGCAATTGGAAAGAACCTCGGCATTCAGCTCATTCCAATTAGTCGTTGACCGATAGGTGAAATGGTGTTTCTCAGCCATCCGGGGAAACCATTGATTGGCCTCATGGTCAAAACTGATGTGTGCCAGGTCGTATTGGCCGGTGTAAAAGGCAATGACATTGAATTTGGGAGCGCCGTGCGCTTGAACGATCGAAGCGCAAACGCAAGACGCGTACAGTGCGCATTTCAGGATGGTTCTATTCATTGGAAATCCAAAGGATGGGTTGGGTGATGGCCATATTGCGCCGGACTTCGGGGTCAACGGGATCACGGGGCAATTTTTTCCACAGCGCCAGATATTTCGGTTGATCCAAAGCAAGTCCGGCAAAGAGCAGGCCGGGCTGCCGGGACGGCCAGGCATTCCAGGCCTGCACATCCGGCTTAAGGGGCCACCTGGATTTGTCGGCCAAAAAGGGAAATAACCAGGCGGCGGCCTTGCGGATTCCGCGGCCATCGGGCAATTCAAATGTCCAAAGGTCGTCGGACGGCGTTGAAAGCACCTGGCAGAGCGTGATCATGTTATCAAGCTGGAAGATCGAATAGCCATAAGGCTTGGTGCGGGCGAGTTCCCGCGGAAAACTGCCATTGGCAGCCATTTGTTCCGGCACAAACACCTCTTTGAACCGGCGACGGCATTCGGCCAGGTTCGTTTCGTTGCCCGTGAAGCGGGCGTAGCAGGCAATTTGCAGCCAGAACGCCACGGAATGATTGTTCACGGCATCCGCCTCGGTTCGACCATTAGTGCTGGTCAGCATCCAATCGGACATTTCCTGAAACCATTGTTTCAAGCCTCCGACCAATTCCGGAGTGAACGCGGGTGATTTCTCCATCGCCGTGATGGCCGGCGGAATTTCGATCAGGTGCAGTCCGTCAATGATTCCCCAACTGCGTCCTGGCGACCGGCCGGGCACGGCTTGCGCGTATTGCAGATTCGGGTTCATGCGCGTCTTTGGATCCAGAAAGAACACGCGCAATAATTCCGCCGCTTTGGCGGCGTAGCGATCGTCACCGGTGATTTTGTAGGCGGCCGCCAGGGCCGCAACCGCGTCGCGCAAATCGCGCATCGCCATCCGGTGCCGCCAGAAATTGTCCGGGTTCGATTCCCCGTCTCGATTTATATACGGCAGACCATCGGGCGTTTTTGGATTAGGCCAGAAATAATCCGCATTGGAATAAAAATCATTGATCCCGCCCCGGCTGAGTTTTGAGTGCCACTTCGTAATGGTGATCGGCTCCAACTTAAGGGCCGCGTCCGCCGCCCGAAGAACCCGGTCATGGTCAATTTCGGCCACATCAATCGCCAACGCTGGATTCAGAGCCACCGTTGCCTGCGGAACATTGGTTACTTCCAGAAATTGGGACGGCAAGCCGCCGCTCTGCACGCTGGCCACCGCGTGTTCGCCATCGAGCCGGAGGCTGATTTGAGCGCGCCCGTTGTACAATTGCACCACGCGCGAGCCAGTGTCGGTGCCAAGGTCGTCGAGCAACTGCCCGTCGCCCGTCAGGCCAAAGCGAACGGTG
>JASHPN010000387.1 GCA_030038175.1 Verrucomicrobiia bacterium | reverse complement strand
TGAAGCCGTTAAAGATCTCGATGAACCGCGGCATCATGAAGGTCATGAAGAAAATGATCAGACCGATGCCGACACAAATGACCATGGCCGGATAAATGAGCGCGGAGGTAAATTTGCCCTGCACTTCGGCAAACTGCTGGAAGTGCGCGGCCATGCGCCGCAACACTTCCACCAGCGAACCGCTCTGCTCCCCGGAGCGAACCATGTTGACGTATAAATCCGAAAAAATGCGGGGTTGTTTGGCCATCGCGTCGGACAGGCTTCGCCCCTCAGTGACCTCGGTTTTGAGGTCGCGGGACACGGCGGCGGGAATGCCTTTTGATTCCAGATGCGTCATGCTGTTGAGGGCCGTGACGAGGGTCATCCCGGAATTGAGCAAATTTGCCAGTTGATGGGTAAAAGTGGCGAGTTCCTGGAGGCGGGGTTTGCGTTTCTGCTGCAACTGTGCCCGCAAGGTTGGCGGCAGGAAGGCCGCGAACGATATTTTGGTCCCGGCGTTTCTGGCGCCGGATTCCACGACCGCGCCGCTTCTGCTGGCGTCCACGGCCACGGGGAACAGGCCCAGGCGTTCGATTTGCGAAACTGCTGCCGAACGGTCAGCCACTTCCAGGACGCCTTCAACCAATTCGCCTGACCTGCGGCGCGCTCGATAAGAAAATTGCGGCATATATATCTTATATCTAAAACCGCCGGCCGTTGAAAGTTGCAAAAACCAGCGAAAAACTGCGCTTGCAACCGGGAACCAATTTTGTTTGTCTTGGGTTGAATTATGAAAGTCAAAATTTTTGCCGCGTTAGCCGCCATGGGAGCCACCCTGCTTGCCGCCGGGTGCGTCAGCACCGTCAGCGACACTCACACCGCCGGAGTCCATATGCAGGACAGAGTCGAGGGCCGTTATCAACGGCCGCTGGACCAGGTCTATTCAGCCGCCGTCCAGGTCATCAACAATAACGGCGTCCTGCTCACGGAATATATTCCCCACGACACCACCAATTCGGTGCGCTCATGCATGGGAAAAGTGGATAACGAAAAAGTCTGGATTCGCGTTGAAGCAGTTGACCCGCAGATCACGCAGGTGACGGTCCAGGCCCGCACGACCATGGGCGGGGACGTTGAGGAAGCGCACGAACTGGAAAAGGAAATTGCGCTGCAATTGGCGCGCGAATGAACCTGCCCTTCATCCGCGGTAATCCCGCCTGCTTTTCAATCCGATGTTTTGTTCATAGGCGCCGAGCGTTTTGTCGGCGGTCTTTTCCAAAGCTTTAAACTCCAATTTTAAACGGGCCAGGCGCGACCGCGCCAGATCCGCGACGGCAAAATCGGGGAATGCTTCCACGATTCTTTCCAGGGTGGCGCGCACCGTTTCGTAGTCCGCGCCGCAACGCACCTGCAGGTCCGCCAGCAAATTCAGCCAATGGGCGACGCGCCGCGGCGGATGCCCGGGGCTGCCAATTAGTTGTTCCAGTTCGAGCGTGGCCAGGTCCAGCCGCTGGAAATGGGTGCCATAAAGGACGGCCAGCTTTTCACGCGCTTCGGTGTCATCGGGATGTTGTTCGAGTTGTTTGACATAGGCGGCCGCCTCCTCTGAGGGCGCCGCCTCATCCGGGACCAAATGGGCCGACGATTCCAAAAGCCCCACATTCCGGACTCCCTCCGGCACTGCCGTCGGCTGGCGTTCATCAGCGGCGCGAAGATGTTGTTCCGTTCCTTCCAGGTGCGCGATACGCTGCCGGGCAACGACGGCCATCTCGCTGTCCGGATATTTGTCCACGATGCGCTGCAACGCCAGGTTTGCGGAGTAGGCGTCGCGGGAAAACTTCAGGTGCCAGTCCGCCAGTTGGGTCAGGGCGGCGGACACCTGTTTCGGCGGCGCTTTTTCCCATTCGCAAAAATGGTTCAATGTCATTTCGGCTGAGGCCAGGTCGTGCAAATCTTCCGCCTGAATATTGGCCAGGAGGCTGACTCCTTCAAAATCGTTCGGGAATTTGGCGAGCTGTTCGCGAATGGCCACCACCGCATCCAGCGGCCGGTTCCGTTTCCGTTTTGAAATGGCGATCGAATAGAACGGTTTGGGTTCAATGGGAATGTTGCCTCCGTCCAATATGTTCGTTATGGGACTGATGAGAAAGGCGCTGATATGTTCTGCCCAAATGAAGCCAACACAGATGCAGCAAAGGGCGATGGAGCCGACCAAAAGCAAGGCCGGGATCAGGTTTGCCGCCGGTCCGGCGGGATGCAGGCTTTTAACGATCCCTCGGGCGAAAAAAACTTCGCCGGTCACGAGGGCCACGGTGAACAAACACTTAAAGAGCAACGCCGCGGGATCGTTGCTTCGCCGGAGACCGCGCCAAAACAGCCAGCCTAAAAAGACAACCCCCGCCACCGACAGGACCGTGTCAAGGATGATATAAAAATTCCGGCCCATAACTGTTTAGAGTTAAACTCATCTGATTTGACAGGGGGCGCAACGAAAAATCACGCGAAAACCTCTCTCAAACGGCCATTGGGGCGCCGCATTTATGCCGCTTCGGCGTCCCTTTGGCCTCGGACATTGAAAGCGGTCCCGCCCACTGCGGGACCGCGCCCCGGTTCATATTTCCCGTTGGATTCTCAAAAAAACAGGGCTTTTAATGAGTATTCCGCGTGTCACCCGTATCGAAACGGCCGGGACATCGGAAACGTGTTGGGCAAGTGCCGGATTTCACTGGCTTTCCCGTCATGGAACAGGACTTCGACGATATCAAAGCGAATTTTAATTTTGGGATTTTTCAGCAGCCGCAAATAATCGAGGCCGCACAGGGACAGGCGCCGCCGCCGTTCCGCGTCCACGGCTGCCGCCGGGCGCGACCATTCTTCAGACGATCGCGCCTTGACTTCGGCGAAGACCAGGCAATCGCCATCCCGAAAAATCAGGTCAATCTCCCCGCGCCGGGAGCGAAAGTTTGCGGTCAGGAACTTGAGGCCTTGTTTTTGGAGATATTTTTTCGCGGCGCGTTCGCCTTCAATGCCCCGCCGCAAGTGAGCGGGCGTCTCCGTGCCGGCAAACGCCGTTTTGACTTTTGCAATGAGATTCACCGTCACTCGGCCGCCAGCAATTTCTCCCACAATTCCTGGTTGAGCAGGGCTTTCTGTAAAAAGTCGGTTTGGCCGGAGGGGGCGGACGGTTCCGGTTGCAGCGGAAGCCGGAGAAGAAAGGTGGTTCCAAAACCGGGAACGCTGCGCGCCTCCATCTTGCCGCCGTGATGATGAATGATGAAGAAACAGGCCATCAAATGGATGCCGTATTCGGAGGCCACGCGGCCGGTGGCGGCAAAGGGATCAAAGACGGCGCGCAAGGCGTCCTGGGGCATGCCTGGGCCGTTGTCGCCGATTTCAACAAGAATTTCCGGTTTTGGCCCGTCGGACAGTTCCGCGGCAAGCTTGATGACGGCGCCGGCCGGAAGCATGGCCAGTTCCTCCTTGAACAATAACTCAAACAACCGCTGGAATTTTGGCCGGTCCGCGAACAGTTTTGGCAGGGTCACCGGAATTTCATTTTTG